>JBBQRO010000043.1:0-25012 GCA_038214685.1 Acidimicrobiales bacterium | reverse complement strand
ACTGGGGGATGCTGCGGCCGTCTCATCTATGTGAATAGCGGTGACAGAGCAGGTCAGGGCGTTGGCGTCGCGACATGGACTGGCGGGTGGCCCTACGGTGGGATGGCGATGGGGGTGGTGGCCGTGGCCGACCTTCCCTATGCGCACCATCCCTTCCGTTGTGCTCATCGGGACCGATTCGCGGCGATGTCGCTGAGCCAGCTGGCCGGGACCGGTCGTGCGTTCTTCGAGTCGCTCGCCGCCGCTGACTTCGCAGCGTGTGAATTCCACACGGGCGACTGGTCGGCGATCGTGCGCGCTTGCGCCGACGTGTTCAGCAGCGGGGCGCAGGGCGACGAGGCTGCGGTCCTGGAGGCGGCACGCGCCCTCGGCGAGCAGAGCGCCCTGTGGTTCGTCTCGCTGTTCCACGACCCGATCGCCTGGGTTCGCGGCCAGGAGGAGCTGGCCACCGGCCAGCATCGGCTATGCGCGCTGCGGGTGGCCGGGGCGCAGTGGTGCCCGGTCGACCTGGGATGATGCCCCGGTCTACGAGGACGGGAGCCGGCGGCGACACTTCGCCGGCTCTGCTCCGGACAAGCGGGGCCAAGAAGGCCTCAGTACCCACGAGGTGGGGACCTGGCCGACGACGTGAAGTGGGAGAATACCTACAACACCAACAACGTTCACAAAGTCTCTAGACAAGGCGACCGCCCAGGCGTAGGGTCGACCCCAGAGGAAGGAATGCTGATGGCTGCCCCGATGACCGTTCCGATCCGCCAGGCTGCGTTGCGGCTCGGCGTGCACGAGAACACCGTGCGCAACTGGGTCGACCGCGACATCATCGCCAGCCACCGCCTGCCGAGCGGGGTACGCCGCATCCCGGCTAGCGAGATCGAGCGCCTCGAGCACGAGATGTTCGCCGTGCCTACCTCGCTGGCTCCTGAGGTCGTCCGCCGGGCGCCGAAGCAGCTCGACGGTGACGACGTGGTCGTCACCAAGTACCCCAGCTCCTAACCTCGGCGCTCATGCGCCTGGAGACGGAGGACTACTACGAGGATCGCCCTGTGGCCCACACGGCCCAGGGGCGATCTCTACGAGGACGTGCCTTTCGTCTACGCCACAGCGGCACACGGCGAGTTCCGCTCGCGGGGCTCATGGACCCGCCCGCACGGCTGAGAGAACTAGGCCCGTCGTCTATTTCGACCGCGGACCGTACGCCACCCCGCAAATAGTCCGTAGGCAACGAGGCTCCCCACGAGCAGTGACGGCACGAGGGGCACGGAACCGAGGAAGCCGTCCTCCGACTGGGTCCGGCGCATGATCATGTCCTGGGTCTGCGGGTTGAGGTAGGGGAGGCGCAAAGCACCCGCCGTCTCACCGCCGCTGAAGCGGAACACATTCAGCCCCTTCGTGGTGTCGCTCTCGTAGATGAAGCCGTTGTACCAGTACGACGCCCACGCGCCGCCCTGTTGGCACCGCCCGGGAAGGGGCCCATCGGCGTCGGGGTCACAGAACGGGCCGGGCCCGAGCGACACCGGGTCGGACCAGGCTGCCGTTAGCGGCTTGGACGGGTCGGTGAAATCGGTGACCCAGGTGCCGGCCTGGAAGTTCCCGCTCACGACGAGGTACCGGCTGCTGTGCGGCACGATGTTGTAACCGTGCACCGTGCAGTTCTCGTCCGCTCCCTGTGGGCGGGGCAGAACCCACTGACCGAGCTTCGCTCCGGTGCTGGCGTCGTAGAAGAACAGGCTCTTGTCGACGTCGGGATCGGACGCTTCGCATTCGGAGTCGCTTCCACCTCCCGGTTCCCAGCCCGCAACCAGGATCTTGCCGTCGCCGGTGAAGGCGGCCGAATGCCAGCGGCCGTTCGTCCCGGCCTGGCCGACGCCCGGTTCGGAGATGGTGAACAGCAGCTCAGGGTCGACGACGCTTCCGCCCGCGGTGGCGTTGGAGCCGATGTCCCACACGTTGATGAGGTCGGCGCCGGCGCACGCCGCCTTGTTCACCCCGGCGAGTATCACGCCGGCATCGTGGCAGCCGGTGCGGACGTCGGTTTCCGGGCCGGCGAGCGGCTCTCTGCGGAGCAAGCTGGCGGAGCCCGGTGCGCCCATCGGGATCGTGATGATGTCCATGAAGTCGCCGGCGGGATCGTCGTTGGCCCGGGTTCCGTCCACGCAGCCCGAGCTAAAGGAGTTGTTGCTGTAGACGGTAAGGCTGCCATCGGCCACCCCGGCGGCGGTCAGGGTGTGGGATCCGCACTCCAGCTCCACCGAGGCCACCAATCTTGGGTCACTCGTGTCGCTGACATCGAACACGTGCACGCCCTCGAAGCCTGTGGGCACAGGCACGCCATCGCAGAAGCGGCCGGCCGGCGCCGGCGAGTGCCACGCTCTAACAAGGACGTTTTCCCACACGACGATGTCGCCTTGATCTCCGTTGCAGCGCGGGTGAGAGAGCTCAACCGGACTGTCAGGATCGGAGATGTCCACGATGCGGAACCCGTCGTAGTTGCCGTGGAAGGCCAGGGTCCCCCAGAAGGCGAGGTCTGAGTTGACGTGGCGAACCGGCGCCGGATCGGTGAACGAAGCGACGTGGGGACTGTGGCCCTTCGCTTGCACATTGGTGGTGTCCGCCCTGAGCTCGTGGTCTGCTCGGGCGGTGGCGGGGAACAGCACGACTGCGATCACCGATGCCAGTGCTATAGCGACGTGGATCCTGGCTCTCAAGAATCTGCCACCGTTGAGATGCCCTCGGCGCATCTCTCATTTACCTCCGGAACCGAACCTGATCGCCCTGCACCCTGAGACCAGCGCGACGACGCCGACCCCGAGACGTGATGCGCTGGGACGGCGATCTGTACGTATCTGAGGTGGCCTATCGACGTAATCACCGATGGGATGGCTCGAGACTCTGAGGTCGAGACGCGCTAAAAGCCTGCCACGTCACTGACGCCGTCGACGCCGCCCAACCTCCGACAGACGCGGCTTTGAGAAGTCGAACGCGCCCAGAGGGCGTGATACTTGCGCCACACCGCCGCACGCGCACGAGACTTTCGCGAACCCAGCGTTGGTTGCGCTCATTATGGGCTCCACGGGACCTATCGCCCGTCGTGTGGCGGCCACAGTGCAGCCGGGACTGTGTCGCCGGCACTACTGGGCGGAGACCAGGAGTTTCTCCATCTCGGCGATCTCGGCACGCTGGGCGTTAATGATCTCGTCGGCCAGCGCCTTGGCCTCCGGTGATTCGCCCCTGGCAAGTTGCTCCTCGGACGAGGTGATCGCGCCTCGGTGATGGCCGATCATGCCCTGAAGAAAGAGCCGATCGAACTCCTGGCCCTTGGCCGCCTTGAGGCGGCCGAGATCGTCGTCGGTGAGCATTCCGGGGTGGCCGCCCATGCCGCCCATGCCGCTCATGCCGCTGTGACCTCCGGCTTCCTCTTTCACGCCCCAGTCGTTCAGAAGTCCCGTCATCTGTTTGATCTCAGGTGCCTGCGCGCCCTCGATCCTGTTGGCGAGGTCTTTCACCTGGGGACTGGCGGCTCGAGTCGACGCGTAGCCGGACATGGTCACGGCCTGCTCGTGGTGGGGGATCATCCCCTGCAGGAATCCGATGTCGCTCTGGTTGTGGACTGCCCGAGACGTGCCGGCGGTGTTGTCGCCGCTGCCACCGCAGGCAGCTGCGATCAGCCCGAGGGCGGCGATGGCGAGAATGAGGCGCTTCATGATGATCTCCTGGGTTTCGTCGAGCGACCTACCCCGCCGATTCTGATGCAGAACGGACGAATAGTGGGGGCAGGGGGTTCGCCAGACCTCCCGGTTTCTGGCCGCCACGCCCGTCCGCCCCGTCTGGCCGTTGACATGGGGACGGTCGTTCAGTGGGGCCACTGGATCGACATCCCCGGCGATGCGCTCGTGGCGACCCCCTCGACCGGTCAGCCATCGCTCTGAGGCCGGCCCACCAGTGCTACGTCATCTACGCCATCGAGAGCTTCAGGCCGGCTTTGCCCGGCCTGAGAGGCATCCCCGTCAAGACCGGTGTCGGCGCTGAGGCTCTCGACGGGAATGGGCCCGGGTGGCGAGTTGCGACGCTGGACGGCAACCCAGCGAGGTCGGCGCTATCTACGAGCTCCTCGGCCCCGGTATTCCCTTGCATTTGTGGAGCCTCAAAGTGGGCTTGGCACGTCCCGGTTACCGATCCGTAACCTGACGGAGGGCCAAACGTTACCCAGGGGGGCGACGATTGCCGACATGAAGCGACTCCTCGTCGGCCCCTTCGCAGCTGCGCTCCTGTTCCTCGGCTGCGGGGACCGCTCGCCCGGCACCGACGAGACCGCCACCGGTCTCGTCCCTACGCTGCCGCCTTCGGTGGCCACGATCGAGGCGACCACGACGACAGCCGCCGCGCCGGTACCGACCACCACCGTCACGACCCGCAAGATCATCTCCGCTCCCCCCACCACGGCCGCTCCGTCCACGACCACCGCGGTTGCCGGTTTGGCGGGAGGCTGGGATGTGTGCACCAACGCCCAGCGGGGCTACTCAGTCGGACACCCCACCGGATGGCACAGCGCGTATGGGTGCCGCTACCTCGACCCCGAGCCGCTGGACATCCCGCCCAACACCGACGGATTCTTCTCCGCTGTCGCCATCGTGGACGGGGACACGTCGTTCGACCAGGCCCGCCGGCGCTCCACCGACAGGTTCATCGTGATCGTCCTGCGAGAAGAGACGACAATCGGAGGCCGCCGAGCCATGCGCTATGAGACCGAGGCCACCGGGGAGGGCCTGTTCGACAAGGGCAGCCGCCTCTACAGCGTCGTCATCGACAACGGCGGCCGTGCCTTTGAGGTTCTCACCGCCTGGTTCCCGGGGACGTCGACCTCGGAGTACCAACTCAGGAAGAAGACGCTGGACGAAGTGGTCAAGACCGTCCGCTTCCTGCACTAGGTCGGGCCGGAACCTCGTCCGCTCGTTGCCGGTGGGTCGGGGTCGGGGTCGGGGAACAGCGAATGCCAGTCCGTGACCAGGCGGTTGGCGGTGAAGATGGCCGGGCGGTACGAAGGGTCTCCCGTGAGAAGGCAGGCAGGCCCGGATGCGGGCTGCGCCGACCGCTTGGCGGTTCGGGTCGACGGTACGAAGGGCGGCCTCGTGGGAACGCAGGTCCTCGACCACGGCGACGAGCCGCACCAGCGCAGAGGCGACGATGTCGGGAGGGGCGACCTCGAGGGCGCCGGCGAGGCGGCGGCGGCGTGCCTCGGCCCGGTGGGCGTCCGAGCAGTACAGCCGGTTTCGACCCCCGCCCGCGGGCTGCACGACGGCCACATCGCAGTCGGCCAGGGTGCAGACAGAGGTCGTCGGTCCGGCGATGATCGGCTCGGCCAACGAGTGAGTGGTTGGCCGTCGAGGTGGTAGATCCCGGCGCACAGCGCACGCCGGCGGCACGCCTGGGAAGCCGCTCCGCACAGCGTTCTCGTCTGACGATCCCGAAGACTGGTCATGACGCGGCTCGCGTGCGGAACATCAGCCGGTTGAGCGGCATGATGGGGGAATGGGAATGGCATCCGAGGACGTCCACGAGCCGCCCCCCGCCGGGGGTTTCTACGCGTTCCGACCGATCGTGGTCCCCACGTCTCTGGATGGGTTCCGCGGTCCGCTGGAGGGGGTCGTGCAGATCCCATCGCACATCGATACCTCGGCACGGGCCTGGTACGACCTAGCCGACCCGAGAGCCCGGGAAATGCTTTACGCCGTCGTGATTCTCGAAGCCTGGACGGATGAGGACTTCGGCACTTGGCTCGACCGGGAGGCCCTGATCGACTGCTGGCCCCGCCTCAGCCTGCCCCGGCCTGTACGGGCTCAATGGGAAGCCGCCCACGCCGTCCTTGCTGCGCTCAGCTCAGTGGCGGCTCACGCGTTGTAGGTGGCGATTGGCCCGTTCAAACTGGTGTCGCCCGGGTCGCGCTCGATGCCGCCGCTGCGCACGATTTCGCACTTGCCGGTGGCAATGCCCTGATTGCCCATGGTCTGGTTCAGCGCCCGACCGAGGACATCGACCTCTTCTCAGCCCTGAACCCGGCGGCCCGGGTGCTGTCGCGTCTGCCATCCGCGACGCGCTCGTTGAGGCCGGCTATCTCGTTGAGATGGTCCGGTTCCCCGAAACCCATCAGGGGGAGTTCGCCCGGCTTGAGGTGACGCGGGGCGAAAACACGATGCACGTCGACCTCGCGAGGGACTGGCGGCAGTGGCCGCCGGTGCAACTGGATGTCGGGCCGGTGTTGCATATCGACGACGCCGTGGGTTCCAAGGTCACGGCGCTGGTGAGCCGTCATGCACATCGAGACTTCATCGACGTCGCCGCAGCCATCGCCTGCGTGGTCGCTTCAAGACCTGGCCTCGTGACGATGACGATCCGCAAGGCCGCGCCATTCATGCCGCTGTCACTCAGCGGCGGACGGGGATTGAGGCCGGTGAACAAGGATCTTGGGGGCCGCAGCGGCCCGGTGGAGGGTTCCGTGGCCCTCGGCAGGCGGATACGCCAGCTCCTTCCGAGTGAAGATCGACGTGGGGTTTCCACCAGGCGCTCGCCTCGTCCGTCGAGGACAATGACCCCGGCGAAGCTTCTCAAGTGAGCCGGCTCCGGGAGGTCGGCGACGCGGACGGGTGGAGATGCTGGCTGTGCGACGAACCTGTCGACCCCGATATGTCGGTCAACGACGGGCGCGGTCCGAGCATCGACAGCCTCACCACACCGGCCAAGGCGAAGGCCAAGGCCAAGAAGGGCGGTGGCGGGGCGCAGGAGCGACTGGCCCATCGAGGGTGCAACACGAAGAAGGGAGCCATTTCCCCGGTGATCCCGTGGCCGGACCGCCTCTTTGTCGTCGAACCGGCCCCGATCATCGCCACCGTCGACCGGCTCGAGCGCAAGGGCGGTCGCGAGATCATGGGCCGCTGCCCAACCCGCGCCGACGCCGACGCGACGGCCACGTGGTTGGTCGACCGGGTCTCGCGACTCAATCCGGGTCTGGTCGTCACGACGGTGATCGAGGCGGGCGGCGGCCAGTTTCTTGTCGTGATACGCGTGTAGCCCACCCCGCACTGCTAGGGACTCCGGCCACTGTCGGCCGGCACGAACGGAGTGGGTGCGCCGTACGGGGCCAGTTCGGGGTTCGTCGCCGCCATGGCGTTGAGGCCGGCGTAATGCTTACGGGCTCTCCGTGCGCAGCCATGTGTTCGCGCCGCCCCCCAACGCATCGTGCCGGCCCGAATCGGCCGCGACGACGACGGGGCTGTACTCGGCGAGAAGGAGGAGGACGTCGTCGCCGATCAAGCCACCCGCGTGACGGCGGAGCGCATCGAGGATGTGGTCGAGCGCCCGGTCAGGGCCCAGCGACGTAGTCCGTCGCACGGCATCGACCAGGTCGAACTCGTTGCCGGCTGCGTCGTGGGCCTCGAATGCGCCGTCGCTGTAGAGCAAGGCCCGGGAACCCGGACCGATCTTGACCGTGGTCGCTTCCCGACCGTCTGCGCCCAACCCGATAGGGAGTGTGCCGGACAGTTCCAGGGCTTGCACATCGCCGTTCGGACCGATCAGGAACGGCTGGGGGTGGCCGCACCGCACCATCGTAAGGGCGCCATCGGACACCTCGACTAAGAGCGCAGTGGCGAAGTCCTCCCCGGACCCGGTGTCGGAGAGGGCCGTCAGCCGGTCGAGGCATGCCACGACCTCGCCCAGCAGCGGCTCGGATACCGCTCGGCTCCGAAACTCGCCCAGGAGGCTGGCCGCAAGGCGAACGGCTTCGAGTCCCTTCCCCCGCACGTCACCCACAACCAGCCGCACGCCCCACGGGCTCTGAACCGCCTCGTAGAAATCGCCGCCCACGCGTGCCTCAGTGGTGGCCGAGACGTACCGGGCGGTAAAGAGCAGCGGCCCGAGCCGGGGCGGCAATGGCCGCAGAATGGCGCGTTGCACGGTGTCGGCCACCCTTGTCACCGCACGGAGCTTCGCTTCCCGGCGGGCCCTTTCGGTGGCCAAGCGGAAGGCCAGGACGGCTCCGACGCCCACGGCAGCCGACCGGACGAGGTGAGCTGAGGTATCGACCGTGCCGTCCGGCCAACCGAGGGCGATGGCGAGGGCCACTGCGATCACGCCGCACCACGCGGTGTCACGAGGCGGGCTGAGGGCGCTGGACACGAATGGCCCGAATACCAGGGTAACGGTGAGGGAGGCCTCGCTTCCGTACGCGAGATCGATGATTGCGGCCAGCGCCAGCGTGACTCCCGCGGCCCACCGTCCGCGATCTCCCCGCAGGAGACGGGTCCCCATCAAGGGATCCGGAATGCGTGCATGACGGGGAAAGTTGCGAGTACGCGACTGTCTCGTCGAGCTACCCCGTGCGACGTCATCCGGCTGGTGTCGGGGCCGGCCGGCCCGCAATCGATCCGCTCGATGCAGCATCGGGCTTTTCGACGCCTGCTCGGCGGAGCCCCGATTCGAATGCCAACGCTGCGGCGTCGGGGTTGATCCGTTGGCGATCGATCATGACCCACGTCGGCACACGGGTTGTCAGCACCCGCAGGAGCATCCTAGGCCCGTTGCTCCCCTCGGAGTCGAAGGCGTAGCTCTCCGGACGACCGCCGTGCGGCCCCTCCTCTTGTTCTTCCCCCACACTCCGTACTTCCCCCGCAAGGCTCACCGCGAACCCAAGCCGGTCCGATACTTCCGGCGGTCCGATGCGCTTTTCGCCTGGGCTGTCGGCACACGTCCTGCGCCATACGGCCTCGGGCGCCGACGTGGTGCTCGTGGCGGAGATCGCGGGCCACCGGTGCCCGACACAACTTGCCCTCGCGTAGCCCGTGCCTGCCCACCATTGCGTCACGCCGACGGTCTACCGCATAGCGTTGCCGCGAAGGGGCCGTGCGGATGTCCGGCTCGCCAGGGCCCAAGCGATTTCGACGCGCAACGGGGCAATCACAGTCAAGGTGCCGTTGGCGACCACCGGCTTCCGTTCGTCAGCCGGCAGCACCACGACACGGATTCGCTCGGCATGGCAGACATCGAGCAGATGCGGGTCCGCCGTGGCGAGGGGCATGGACCCAGCCCGCGCCGCTTCTGCGGCAACGCAGCCGGCAAGGCTGACAGCGCACCGACTGCGGTGGTAGTGACGGGAGCGAAGCCGGCCGGCCGGCAAGCCCATCGCAGCATCTACGGCGAGCCCGTCGAGCAAGTCGAGTTGAGCGACGTCGAGCGCCGCGTCTTCCTCGTTGGCGCCGACGATGCGTACGAGATGATCGATCACCTCGGCGACTCCAAACGACGTCAGCGAGGCATCCCCGCCGGCCAAGAGCGCCCGCACTTCCGGTGCGGCCGCCTCGGCTTTCAGGAAGGCGAGCACGGCGTATGCATCGAGCAGCGTCAACGCGGTCATCGCGCAGAGCATCCGAAGCCACCGGCCCGGCCGGTGCTTGGCAGCCGTGGGTTCCTACTGCTGCATCCGCTGGCCGCCCCCCGAGACGGCCCTTCTTGGTCGGAAATACAGCGTTCATGATCCGGTGACTGCTCGGACATACGCGCTCCATATTCTGCAAGCAGGGTGAACCGGGGAGTCTGATCGGCATACTCGTTCTGCGCTGAGCGCCCGACACCTGCCACAAGCTTGTCAACACACCATCCGTAGTCCTCGGTGGCCCGCACAATCACAGCCGTCCCCAAAAAAGGAGAAGCGTGGTTCTCTTGAGAAGAGCAGCGGCGAGTTGTATCGTCGCCGCCGGCGTCGCTGTCCTAACGACGACCCCCGCATGGGCGCAGGAAGCGACAGAGATCACTGCCGAGGGCGTTCAAACCAATCTGGACAACGTCTTCGTGCTGGTGGCGGCGGTGCTCGTCATCTTCATGCAGGCCGGCTTCGCGCTGGTCGAGGCGGGACTGACGAGGGCGAAGAGCGTCGCCAACATCATGATGAAGAACATGATGGACTTCTCCGCAGGAGCGATCGCCTTTTTCGCCGTGGGATACGCCATTGCCTTCGGTGCGGGCAACGACTTCTTTGGCACTGAGGGGTGGTTCCTGGGTGACGGAGCCTTCCAGTACGGCACGCTTACGGTACCCGTGACCTTCATCTTCCAGGCCGCATTCGCCGCTACAGCCGCCACGATCGTATCGGGCGCCATGGCGGAGCGTACGAAGTTCAAGAGCTACTTCATCTACTCCATTGCCATATCTGCTTTCATCTACCCCGTCGTCGTGCACTGGAACTGGGGTGGGGGATGGCTCTCGCAGCTCTCTACCCCCTTCCACGACTTCGCCGGGTCGACCATGGTTCACATGACAGGTGGCATCGCCGCTCTGATGGGCGCCATCCTCGTTGGCCCACGACTTGGGAAGTACGGCCGTGACGGGAAGCCTCGAGCCATCCCGGCCCACAACATTCCCTACGCAGTGCTCGGTACCTTCATCCTTCTGGTTGGCTGGTACGGATTCAACCCAGGGTCGGAGCTGGCGGCCGACGGAGCGATCGGGGGAATTGCCGTCACAACCACACTGGCGGCGGCCGCAGGGGCCATTGCGGCCATGCTTCTGATCTGGGCCAAGACGGGCAAGCCCGATGTCGCCATGTCGGCGAACGGGATGCTCGCAGGCTTGGTGGGAATCACGGCGGGCACCGCAGCCGTCAGCAACGTGGGTGCAATCATCATCGGCTCCCTCGCCGGCCTGCTGGTGGTCACAGCGGTGTTGTTCTTCGACCGAATCCGAGTGGACGACCCCGTCGGCGCCATCTCAGTCCACGGCGTGTGTGGAGCGTTCGGCACCATCTGCGTCGGCTTGTTTGCCACCGAGGACACCGACTTCTGGCAACAGGGCCTGTTTTACGGCGGAGGGACGGACCAGCTGGTCAGCCAGGTCATCGGTGTCGTGGCCGTTGGGCTCTTCGTGGCTGTCACGGCGGGCCTGCTGTTCGCGGTCATCAAAGCCACCATCGGGCTGAGGGTGAGCGAGGAAGAGGAGTTGGCGGGCTTGGACGTCCTGGAGCACGGAACTCCGGGCTACGGCCCTGACGTCATCCCGCACGTCGATCCCACGCCCGTCGGTGCCTCTCGTTCGTCCAAAGCCACTCTCTAGGGGGACCGATGATCAAACTGGTAGTCGCCATCATCAAGCCGCACATGCTCGACTCGGTCATGGACAGTCTTAAGTCGATCGGCGTTCAGGGACTGACCGTCACCGAGGTGAAAGGCTTTGGTCGTCAAGGTGGTCATACGGAGACCTACCGTGGCGCCGAGTACAACGTCGACCTGGTGCCTAAGACGCGCCTGGAAGTGCTCTGCACGATCGATGACGACGAGAAGATCATGGAGACCATTCGGGCCTCAGCCCACACCGGGAAAATCGGCGACGGCAAGGTCTGGGTGTTGGACGTCGACCAGCTCATGCGCATCCGTACCGGCGAGCGGGGCGCCGACGCCACCTGACGCCGTTGGACAGCCGCTCGGTTGGTCGACTGCGACAAGGAGGTCCCCATTGTCTAGGGAGGATGCAGATCCCGTCGCCGCTCGCGCCGTACGCGTCGTCGAGTGGCCGGGCGGCACTGACACCATTGAGGCGCTCGTCCGAGCGGGGACGCCCCGACTGGTGCTGGTGGACGTAGGAAGCGATCCGCCGGAGGGGTCCGACTGCTACCAGGATTGGATGTGGAGGACGGGCAGCGAGCGTGAGCTGCGGTTCCGGCTTCAGCAGTTGTCGCTGCGTGCCCTCGCGCACGGCCACGATCGGCCGCATATCGACTCGATCGGCCTACTGCACGTGGGCCTCAGGTCCGTGCCGCTCTCACCGAAGGAGCAGGCGCTCGCCGCTGTCCTCCTCGAGCGGTTCAACGGGCCGGTCTCGAAGGACGAGCTGGTGCGAGCGGCGTGGCCCGGCGGCATAGGGAACGGCAATGTGTTGTCGACCCGCATGTCGGCCCTTCGCGCCCGGATCGCCTGGGTCGGTCTGGAGGTCGTGGGCTCCAGCAGGCGGGGTTACACGATGGCGCCGATGCCCGTATCGGCCACGACGGCCGAGGCCGTTGGATTCGAGGACGAACTAGAGGCGGCTTCCCTCCTGGTGCAGGGACGGTCGAGCCGAGCAGCCGCCCGACACCGGCATCGCTCGCCGACCCCCTGATGACTTGCCGCGTGCTCAGTCAGCGCCGCGCTCAACAGGCGTCAAGGTCAGCAGTGTTGCGCTGACCCCGTGCGCTGGGCGTCGACGCTCACGGTTGGAGTGCTCCGACAGACTGGTGGGCCGCTGCCCTCGTCGTCGACGAGGAAGCCGATCGTGCCGGTGGCCAGGCCCACGAGGGTGGCGAGCAGGAACGCCGTCCGCCTGGATGCCCGAGGACGGCGAGCCGGGTCGGCAAGAACGGCACCCTCGGCCAGGGCCGGGAGCGCCATGACCTTGGCGTCCGGGTTGGCTCCGATGCCGAACCAGCACAGCGACTTGACCCGGTTCTGGCCGTCCACGGCTGCGAGCTGCGCCCAGCTGGCCGGGGAGCTCTCGGAAAGGCGGATCTGGCGGAACGCCGCCCGGGCGGCCTCCTCGGAGTCGTAGTTCTGGACGAGGTCGGCCAGCCCACCCCGAGGCGGCTGATGCGTCCCGGCGAACAGCAGGAAGAGACGGGCGGTTGCGTCTGGGCGGGCATCCGACGAGTCGGGCCGCCGGCCATTCCCGGCGCCGGTATGGGTCATGGTCATCGTCACTCCTCAGGAAGCCAGAGCGACGAGCGGGGACGGTGATGCAAGTTCGTCCAGGATGCGGGCGTCGGCAGGCGGTAGGACCCGCCCGAGCAGGCGGGCGAGGGGTGCACCCTCGAGCGTCTCGCGGGCGATCAGCTCGTCGGCCAAGGCACCGAGCACCGCCCGGTTGGCGACGAGGGTGGCCGTGGCCCGGGCCCATGCCTTGGCCACGATGCGCCCGGTCTCGACGTCGATGCCCGCCAAGGTGGCTTCCGACCACCCGGGGCAGGTCTCGTCGCCGTTGACAGGGAAGGCCAGCGGGCCCAGGCGCTCGCTCATTCCGCACTCAGTGACCATGCGCCGGGCCAGATCTGTCGCCCGGGCCAGGTCGTCGTTGGAGCCGGTCGACGGCTCACCGAGGACGAGCTCCTCCGCCGCCCGGCCGCCCAGGAGGACGGCGATGCGTCCGGCCAGCTCGCCGCGGGTGGCCAGGATGCGGTCACCATCGGCGATCGAGAGCGTCGACCCCTGACCGTGGCCGCGGGCCACGAGCGACACCTTGGCCACCTGGCCGGCACCTGGCTGGCCGGCCGCGACCACGGCGTGGCCCGCCTCGTGGAGGGCGACGCGGCGCTTGTCGGCCGGGGAGAGGATTCGGCTGCGCCGCTGGGGGCCGGCGACGACCCGCTCCACCGCCTCGCCGAAGTCGCCGGCGGCAATGGCCGTGGCCCGCCGGCGGGTGGCCAGCAGGGCGGCCTCGTTCACGACATTGGCGAGGTCGGCGCCGGAGAATCCCGCGGTCTGGCGGGCCACCGCCTCCAGGTCGACGTCGACGGCCAGAGGCTTGTGCCTGGCGTGGATAGTCAGGATGGCGGTCCGCCCCTTGATGTCGGGCGGGTCGAGGGTGATGCGGCGGTCGAAGCGACCGGGGCGCAGCAGGGCGCTGTCCAGGATGTCGGGCCGGTTGGTGGCGGCCATGACCACCACCCCTGACTCGGCCTCAAAGCCGTCCATCTCCACGAGAAGTTGGTTGAGGGTGGCCTCACGCTCGTCCGAGCCCCCGGCGGCAGAGACGCTACGGGCCCGGCCGACGGCGTCGATCTCGTCGATGAAGACGATGGCCGGTGCCGCGGCGCGCACCTGAGCGAACAGGTCCCGGATGCGGGCGGCGCCCACGCCGACGTACATCTCGACGAAGTCCGAGCCGGAGATCGAGAAGAAGGGAACGGCCGACTCGCCGGCGACAGCGCGGGCCAGTCGGGTCTTCCCGCAGCCGGGAGGCCCGGAGAGCAGCACGCCTTTAGGGACAGCCGCACCCATGGCCGCGAATCGGTCCGGGTGGCCCAGGTAGTCGGCGATCTCGCGCAGCTCCTCGACCGCCTCGTCGGCCCCGGCCACCTCGGCGAAGGTGAGCGTTTGCTGGGCATCGTCGACGCCCCGTGCCCCGGAGCGACCGAACGTGCCAAGAGGGCTCGCAGTCTTCGTGGCCAGGAAAAGGATGACGAAGATGTCTCCCATGATCAGCACCGGAAGCATGGTGCTCAGCGGCTGGACGACGCCCTTCAGCGGCTGGGCCTGCACGGTGGTGGGCACCTTGGCCGCCTCGAGTACACCCGTGAGCCGGGCGAAGAGTGTCTCGTGGCCGCCTGAGAAGTCGATCCAGTACTGCTGCCCCCGACCGTAGGTGCCGACGATACGGTCGTCGGCTGAAAGGATCGTGGCCGAGCCGACCTGGCCCTGCTCGACTAGGGCTATGAACTGGTCGATGCGAAGTTGACGTCCTGAGGATTGCGGCCGCGCCCAGTAGCCCAGGATCAACGCGTAGGCGGCGATCAGGACCGGGAGGGCGAGGCCGCACAGAAGGAGGGCCAGCCGGCGCGGGTCCTTTTCGGTTGCGGGAACGTTCTTGGGGCGGGTCTGAGTGGTCATGCACGCATCGTCGGACCTGGTTGTTGAGCGGCGATTGAGTGGAAGTGGAGCGAGTCAGCGCCTCGGACATCGCTCCGCGGGGCAGAGCCGCCCTCCTTCGCCGGACGACGCCAGCAGCCCGGTCTCGGTCGACGCGATCCCACCCCAGACGATCGCCTCCTGCCCGGTCCAGAAGGCGACGGGGAGCAGGCGCGCCGGCCATGGTTCGACCTCACGCCACCGACCGGTGGCCGGGGCGTAGACGGCGCCGGTGCCGAGCAGGCCCGCGCCGCCGCCGGGGGCCCCGCCCCAGACGATCATCTCGTCGCCCGTCCAGATGAGAGCGAAGCCCCGCCGCCCGCCCATCGGCGAGACGGGAAGCGGCTGCCACCTGTCGGAGGCTGGTTCATAGGCGGCCCCGTCGTCGAAGGCCTGATTCGACGACTCGCCGCCCCACATCAGCATCTGGGTGCCGCTCCACACTGCGAAGGTGAACCGGGCCGCGAGTGGCGACGCCGGCAACGTCCGCCACCGGTCGGAAGCCGGATCGTAGGCGGCCCCGTCGTCGTAGTAGCGCGAGCCCGACTGGCCTCCCCAAACCAGCATCTCCTGCCCGCTCCACACCGGCACCGCGATGCGCGGCGCAACGGGAGCGGGTGCCAGCAGTCGCCAGCGGTCGGCGGCGGGGTCGTAGGCGGCGCCGGCCGGCAGGTCGGCGTCCGGGCTTTCCACCCCGGCCCCCTGACCCCAGACGAGCATCTCCGTACCGGTCCACACACCCGGGACCTGAGCGACCGTCCCCGGCGGCGCGGTGAACTGGCCGGCGAGCGGCGACGGGGGGAGCGATCGCCACCGGTTGGCCGCAGGGTCGAACGCCGCCCCGTCGGCGGCGAACCGGTCTCCCACCATCCCGCCCCACACGATCAGCTCCCGGCTGCTCCAGACGGCGAGCGCCCCTGTCCGGGCCGCAAGGGGCGACGGCGGAAGCGACCGCCAGGTATCGGTCGAGGGGTCGTACGCAGCGCCGTCGGCCTGGTGTCGGAGGCCCTGGCCGCCACAGGCGCCCTGGCACCCGGCCCCGCCCCAGACGAGCACTTCGGCACCGGTCCATACCGCCGCCGGCAGGAACCGGCCGCTCAGCGGTGCGGCGGCCACCGCGCGCCACCGCCCGCCCACGAAATCCTCGGATGAGCCTGAACCCGAGCCGCATCCCGCCGCGAGTAGGGCCACAAGGGCGAGCCCGAGAACCCGGCGTGGGAGAATCTGGGCTCCGACCCGGCGCACGGGAGCTGTCATTGGAGTTTCGCATCCTCGGGATGCTGGAGGTGTGCGACGCCGGACGTCCGGTGGAGATCGGCGCGGCCAAGGAGCGCGCCCTCCTCGCGGAGTTGGTGCTGCACGCCAACCAGATCGTTTCTCGGGAGCGGCTCATCGAGGTGGTGTGGGGCGACACGCCGCCGGCCACCGCTGCGGCCACGCTCAACACCTACGTCGCCCACCTCCGCTCGGCCCTGGAGCCGGGGCGGGCGCCCCGGAGCCAGCCCCGTCTCCTCCTGACCCGTGAGCCCGGCTACCTGCTCGCCGTCGATCCCGAGCGGGTCGACGCGCTTCGCTTCGAGCGCCTCGCGGATGAGGGTCGCCGGGCGCTGGCGGCAGGCGATGAGACGACCGCGGCAGCCACGCTGCGGGAGGGGCTGGGGCTGTGGCGGGGCGGAGCCCTCGCCGACTTCGTCTATGAGCCCTTCGCCCAGGCCGAAGCAGCCCGTCTGGAGGAGTTGCGGCTGGCCACGCTGGAGCAGCGGGTCGATGCCGACCTCGCGCTCGGGCGTCACCACGACCTCGTCGCCGAGCTGCGCCGGCTCGTCGATGAGCACCCGCTCCGGGAAACCCTCTGGGGCCAGCTCATGCTCGCCCTCTACCGGAGCGGTCGCCAGAGCGAGGCCCTTAGGGCCTACGGCGAGCTGCGCGAAGTGCTGGCCGAAGAGCTCGGGATCGACCCCAGCCCCGCCCTTCGCCGGCTGGAGGATGACATGCTCCAGCAGCGGCCCGCCATCGAGGCGCCGGTCGGTCCGGCACCGTCGCCCGTCCCCGCTGGAGGAGTCCAGGCCCCGACCAACCTGCCGACCCGGCTGACGACCTTTGTTGGCCGCGAAGACGACATCGCCGAGGTCGCCCGCCTGTGCGCAACTAGCCGGTTGGTGACCCTCGTCGGGGCCGGCGGCGTGGGCAAGACCCGGCTGGCGGTCGAGGTCGCCTCCCGGCTCGTGGACGACCATCCGGACGGGGTCTTCCTCGTGGAGCTGGCACCTCTGTCCGACGCCGGCGGCCTGTACCAGCAGGTACTCACCGCCGTCGGCGTGGGTGAGGACGACCGCCGCAGCCCGGCCGAGACGCTCGCCGCCCATCTCGCAGGGCGAAGGATCCTGCTTCTCATCGACAACTGCGAGCACCTCGTCGACGCCTGCGCGGCTCTCGTCGAGGACCTCCTGACCGCCGGGCCTGGCGTCCGCATCCTGGCCACCAGCCGGGAGTTGCTCCGCGTCCCCGTCGAGACCGCATGGCGGGTGCCCTCCATGGCCACGCCCCCGCCCGACACCGGGCTCGAGGAGCTCGTCGACTTCGAAGCGGCTCGTCTCTTCCTCGAGCGAGCCAGGACGCTGTCCCCGGGATTGGAGCTCTCGAAGACGGATGCGGCCCACGTCGCCCGGATCTGTGCCCGGCTGGAAGGGATTCCGTTGGCCATCGAGCTGGCCGCGGCACGGACACGGCTGCTGTCGGTAGGTGAGATCGCCGAACGCCTCGACGACCGGTTCGGGCTGTTGTCGACCGGCGCCCGGACGGCACCCGGGCGTCACCAGACCCTGCGAGCCGCCGTCGATTGGAGCTATGACAACCTGACGGTGGCGGAGCGCCACCTGTTCGAGCTCCTCTCGGTGTTCTCCGGCGGGTTCACGCTCCAGGCCGCGGAAGCGCTGTGCCCCGACACCGAGCTCACCCCGTGGACGGTCCTCGAGACGCTCGGCAACCTGTCCGACAAATCGATGGTCCTCGCCGGCCCCGGTCGCACCGCCAGCCGCTTCCGGATGCTGGAGACCCTGCGCCAGTACGGTGCCGAGAGGCTGACGGAGAGGGGCGAGACGGAGGCGGCCAGGAACCGGCACCTGGGCTGGGCCGTCGCTCTGGCCGCCGAGGCGGAGCCGCATCTCGAAGGAACGGGACAGGCGGAGTGGCTTCAGCGTCTCGCGGACACCCATGACAACCTCCGGAGTGCGTTGGAGTGGGCGGCGACCTCCACCGACCGCGTGCCGCTCTTGTCTCTCGCCACCGCCCTCGGGCGCTTTTGGGAGGTCCGAGGGCATCTCAGCGAAGGGCGGCGCTGGCTGGAAACCGCGCTCGAGGCCTGTTCGGCAGAATCGGCGGCGCCGCAAGCCGGAGCTCACCGGTGGGCCGGCGTGCTCGCGCAGCGCCAGGGCGACCATCACGCCGCCCGCCGGCACTACGAGGCGGGCCTGGCCCTGAGCCGCGACGCCGAGGACCGGCGCGGCACTGCGTCGGCCCTGCACAGCCTGGGCAACCTGGAGGGTCTCGAAGGCCGGCTCGACGCAGCTACCGCCCTCTACGAGGAGAGCCTGGGCATCGGGCGTGAGCTCGGTGACCGGCGAGTGGCGGCGGCGTCGCTCACCAACCTGGGCTGGATCGCCCAGACCCGAGGTGACTTCGTCGCAGCTCGACGGTTCACCGAGGATGCGCTGGCCGCCTGGAAGGAGCTCGGCGATCAGCAGGGCCTGGCCCAGACCCTCACCGCCGTGGCCTATCTCGCTCTGCTGCAGGGTGACCACCAGGCGGTGCGATCGCTCTGTGGGCAGAGCCTGGACCTGCAGCACGTCTTGGGCGACCGCTACGGCGCCTGTTGGTCGATCACCTATCTCGGGTGGGCGGCCCAGAACGAAGGCGATTACGCCACGGCGCGGCAGTTGCACGAGGAGGCACTGGCCGTCCGGCGGGAGCTGGGCGACCGGTACGGCGAGGCGTGGTCGCTGAGTCACCTCGGCGACCTCGAGCGTGCTGCCGGTCGCCCCGCCGAGGCCCGCCGGCTGTTGGATCAGAGTCTCGGGCTGGCCGAGGAGCTGGGCGACACCTACTGCATCTCCTGGTCCCTGCTGCGCCTGGCCAAGCTGGTCCGATCCGACGGCGACGGCCCGAGCGCGGCCGACCACTTCCGCAAGGGCCTGGCGGTCGCCGGCCGCCATGGCGACCGGATCGCCGCCGCCGAATGCCTGGAGGGCATGGCCGCGACGCTCGCTGATTCCCCGGGTGAGCTCCAGCACGCGGCGTCCCTGCTGGGGACGGCGCACGCCCTGCGAGAGGCGGCCGGGGCGCCGGTGCCGCCAGCCGAGCTCCTGCGGTACGAGCGGGACGTGGCCGGCGTACGTGAGGGCCTCGGTGAGGAGGCCTTCGCCGAGGCCTGGGAAGCAGGGCGCGTGGCGGCGATCGACGATGTCGTCCGCCGCCACGCCCTGCCCCAGCACTAGAAGCAGTCCTCGGGCTGGGGAACGACAGGCACGGTCAGGGCCTCGCCCGGCTCGCGGAAGTCGGTGATGATGACCTGCGCATCGATCCCTCCAGAGTTGTAGAGCATGTGGATGTGGCGGGGCTTGTCCGAACCAGGATCAAAGAATCCCTGTCCCGCGATGAACTTCCCACGGGGCATGCAATCGGTCTCGAGGACCGTCACCGTCCCTGCAGTGACTGCGACGACATGCGCTCCGGGGTGGTGGTGCCAGGGCGTGTGCCCACCAGGTACGACGGTAAGGATGGTCGTGGTCACCTCCGAGCCCCGCCTCATGTTGATGCGGATGGCGTCGTCGACCAGCACCTTCTGCCGGGTGCCCACCGTGATTCCGTGCGAGGTCTCGACGCCAGGATGGGCGCCGGCGGCGCCCGCCCAACTGGTCAGCCCGCCAAGGGCTGCCACGGTCAGGATGGCGACCGCCCTTCGGGCTCTGGTCGGATTGGTCATTGCTGCTCCTTTTCTCTCTGTGTTGTTGGTCACTTGGTGCCGTGCACCACGACGTGAACAGGCGTCACGTCGATAACTCCGACCTCACGGAACCCCGCTCGCTGGAGCAGGTCGACGAACCGGGTGGTCGGGAGCAGCTGACAGCCGATGTGGGCTTCGAAGAACTGGACGCCGCACATGAGCCGGCCGGGAACGGTCCGGCAGTCCTCCTCGTGGTCCGGGAAGGGGAACTCCGAAACGAGGAACGTCCCGCCGGGTTCGAGGGCGGCGTAGGCACGCTCCACAGCCCGCTCCATGTCGCGGGCCTCATGCAGCGAGATGTTGATCACGGCCAGGTCGTGGCCGCCGTCGATGTCGAGGTCTTCCAGTATGGAATGGACGAAACGGAACCGGTCGCCCAGGCCCTGCTCCTTCATTTCCCGCTCGGCCACCTCCAGGGTGTACGCGTCCCCGTCGACCGCGGTGACGGTCGTGCGCGGGAAGGCGCTCGCCACCTTGGCCGGCCCTCGGCACACGCCGCAGGCCAGATCGAGATACCGCGCCCCCCGCTCCAGGGAGGCGGCCACGGCCGGTAGCCGAGGAACGACCACGTTCAGGAGCCGGCGGTAGTACGTCTGGCCGTTCTCGGCCACGGCGTCGATCCACTCAGGATCGAAGTCGCTCCACCACTCCCGTGCTCCGGTGTGTGCGAAGCTGCGCAGGTCGAGGTAGGTCTCCCTGAGGGCGACGAAGGTCCGGATCGCGCCACCGAGGTAGCCCGGTGCGTCGGAGTCGAGCAGCAAGGTCGACATGTGCTCGGCCAGTCGGTACCGGCCGTCGTCGAGGTCGAGGACCTCTGCCGCGTACGCCGCCCGCAGGATCACGTGGGTGTATTGCAGGTCGAGCTCGAGGGCGTTCGCCACCTCCTCGGCCGTCGCCCCTGATCGACATTCGACCAGCTGCTCGAAGATGCCCAGGCGGAGCCCGAGGTCAAGGCTCCACACGATTGCGGTCCCCGACAGGGGGCCGAGGATCTTCGCTGCCTGTTCCGATGGTTCGGTCATGGACCTCCTCACGTCGTCGTGAGGGCATCGTCGCCGAGGGGCATTGAGCGGGAATGGAGCCGGCTCCGCTTGGGCTCCACTGTGGAGGCGGACGATGCGCCCGCGACATTGTTGGCTCACCACAGCAGCTCGGCACGACGAACGGCGCGGCGCGAGATCAAGTAGCAGGCCCGTCGCCGGTGGAGCGGGCCCGGAAGTGCGGGATGCTGGACAGATGACACTCCCGGAAGACAGTCCGCCTGAACAGATCGTCGGCTGGTTCCGGGACCACGGCTGGGAGTTGGCGCTCCATGCGGAGTCCCCCCCACGCGGGGATGTATCTCACGTGCCCCGGGCTCTTCGGGTGCTTCCCCGCTTCACCCATTGGGCCGACCTTGTGTCGATCGAGACCGGCACCGTCGTGACCCGCTGGTACGGCGGCGGCATGGATGAAGCGCAGGCGGTGAGAAGCGCCGGGCGCCGGTGGCGGGCCGAGCAAGAGCGGCCGGCGTCACAGCCGTAGGAATTCGCAAGCCCGCACCGAAGGTGGGGTAGCGTCGCCATCGGTGTTGGGGAGCCTCTGGAACGACGCCGAGGCCGCCCAGTGGGCCGGGGAGCTCGGGCCGCGGATCTACACGTCACGACTGCTTGGTGCCGATCCAGACCTGGTTCTGCACGGTGGCGGCAACACGTCGGTGAAGTCGAAGCACACGACCGTGTTCGGCGAAGAGCTGGACGTGTTGATCGTCAAGGGCAGCGGTGCTTCCCTGGCGGACGTCGATGCGACCGGCTTCGCTCACCTGCGTCTCGATCACGTCGCTCGGCTCGCCGAGCTCGCTGCGCTCTCCGACGCCGAGATGGCAGACGAGCTGCTGAATGCGGCGATCGTGCCTCAGGGGCCCACGCCGTCGGTGGAGGCCATCCTGCACGCCGTTCTCCCTCACAAGTTCGTCGACCACACCCATGCCGATGCTGTCGTAACCCTGACGAACTCGGGCGGCGCCGAGCGGACGCTCGCCGAGACTTACGGCAGCAGGGTGCTTGTCGTGCCCTACGTGATGCCGGGCTTCAAGCTGGCCCAGCTGTGCTCGCGGCTGGTGAGGGAAGGCCTCCGGCCCGGCGTCATCGGTGTCGTGCTGATGAACCACGGGATCATCTCGTTCGGGGACTCAGCGCAGGAGTCCTACGAGCGCATGATCGAACTGGTCGGGCTTGCTCAGGCGCGCCTGACCGCGAATCGCCGGACGATGCTCGGGAGCGCGCCGGCCGCCGCGGCTGAGCGGGTCTCGCGCCGCAAGGAGCGTGCGATGCTGCGAGCCGACGTCTCAGCGGCCGCTGACGCTCCGGTCGTGATGTCCTGCCACACCGACGAGCTGGTAGCGAACTTCCTCAGCCATCCCGATCTGACCGCGATGTCCCAGCGCGGGCCGATCACCCCCGACCATGTGATCCGTACGAAAGCGGTGCCGCTCCTGGGCCGCGACGTCGCCAGGTACGCCGCTGACTATCGCTCGTACTTCGACCGCCACCGGGGCCGGTCGGCCTCCGCGCTCACTCCGCTCGATCCCGCGCCCCGGGTCATCCTGGATGGCGAGCTGGGCATGTGCTGTGTGGGGCGCTCGGCGCTCGACGCCAAGATCGCCGAGGACATCTATCGGCACACGATGAAGGTCATCCTCGACGCAACGGCGATCGGAGGCTATCGGCCCCTCTCTGTGCCCGATCTGTTCGACATGGAGTACTGGCAGCTCGAGCAGGCCAAGCTCCGACGTGGAGTGCCGAGGCCGCCGATGTCGGGCGAGGTCGCCCTGGTGACAGGAGCGGCGAGCGGGATCGGCCGAGCGTGTGCCGAGGCCCTGATGCAGGAGGGTGCGGCCGTCACCGGGCTGGATGTGGATCCCGGCATCAGGGGCGCCTTCGACGGGCCGCAGTGGCTCGGGCTGGAAGCCGACGTCACCGACCCTGATGGCGTCGATCAGGCGCTGGAACGAAGCGTCGAACGGTTCGGGGGACTCGACGTGCTGGTGCTGAACGCCGGCGTTTTTCCGCCGGGCTCCGCCATTGCCGATCTGGATCCCGACGCGTGGCGTGGCGTCATGGCGGTCAACCTCGATGCCAACGCACTGCTCCTCCGGGAGGCCCATCCGTTGCTACGGCTGGCGCGCAATGGTGGGAGGGTGGTGATCATCGGCTCCAAGAACGTCGCGGCTCCGGGACCTGGCGCCGCCGCCTATTCGGCCTCCAAAGCCGCCCTGACACAGCTGGCCCGGGTTGCCGCCCTGGAGTGGGGCAAGGACGGCATCCGGGTCAACGTCATCCACCCGAACGCCGTGTTCGACACCGGCCTCTGGTCCGATGAGATCCTTGCCGAGCGGGCGTCAGGGTACGGGATCAGCATCGAGCAGTATCGGACGGGCAATCTGCTCGGTACCGAGGTGAGCAGTGCCGACGTTGCCCGGCTGTGCGTGTCCATGTGTGGACCTGCGTTCGCCAAGACAACTGGTGCCCAGGTGCCGGTCGACGGAGGTACCGCTCGGGTCGTGTGAGCTCCGTACCTCGTGGCCGTGTTCTACAGCGCGCCCTTTCGCCACGGGCCGGTGATGGCGAAGGTGATGCCGGGGCTCTGAAGGTTGGCGAACATCCAGTTCCCGTTCTTGGGCTCGAAGGTCGCTCCGGCCCACTCCGAACCCGTGTAGTTGCCGGTCCCGGTGTACCCGCGAGCCGCCATGACCTCGGGCGGCAGCATCACGTTGTTCTGGGCGAAGCGGAAGATCTCACCCGACGGGGTAAGTCCGTGGAGGTACTCGAGCCCGCTGCCGTCCTCGCAGAGGACGATGCCGCCTCTCGGGCTGACGCAGACGTTGTCCGGCGCAGCTAGGAGCTCGGCGCTCGTCGAGCTGAAGACGCAGGTGAAGGTGGCCGCCACCGGGTCGTAGGCGAAGACCTGCCCAAGTCGGAGGGGCCCTCCGTTGCTGGCGACGACGTACACCACGCCGTTGCCGAACCACGCACCCTCACCCCGGGTGATCAGGGCCGCGCCCTTGGCTGCTGCCTGGCCACGTGTGCTGGCGGCGAAATCGTTGGTCTGCGGGTCGGGGTTGTCGACCAGCACCCAGGATGCGGTGTCGCCCTGGCCGGTCACCCACATGCGGGTGTCGCTGCCGTTGTCGAGCTTCATGGCCTCCAGCGCACCGCCGGCGGCCAGGTTCGATCGGGAAACGGGCCGGAAGCGGTAGAGCACCGAGTCGCCCGTGTCCTCGGTCTCGTAGACGAAGCCGGTGGCGGGATCGGTGGCCGTCGCCTCGTGGTTGAACCGGCCCATGGCCTTCAGGGCCGCGCCGCTGCCCATGCCGTCGGCCGGCACTTCGAAGTTGTACCCGTGGAGCTTGGTGGCGGTATTGCCGGTCCCCGGGATGGTCAGGTTCTCCTCGCAGGAGATCCACGACCCCTCGGGGGTCGGCCCGCCGGCGCAGTTGCGGATGGTCCCACTCAGGCTGGCGTAACTCTCGATCCACCGTCCGGCGTCGGGATCGAAGACGAGGTTGGTCGTGCCGCCGCCGGCCGCAGGGTCGTAGGTGTTGGCGGCCGGCGCGAACGACGCGCCCAGGCCTCGCTCGTGGTTGCGGACGAGCCGCACCCGATCGCCGTCCCGGAATGCGGCCATGCCGTCGTGCGACCCCGGGGTGGCTTGACCGTCGGTCATGGGGTCGCCGGTCCATCCGTAGCTGATGTACTCGAAACCCTTCGGGAGCAGCAGCAGTTCGAGCCCGGTCGACTGGTCCTTCACCGGGTACAGCGGGCCGTAGTCGAGGCCGGTGGGGGCGCCGCCGCCCTTGTCCTTGTCCTTACCCTTGTCGGGCGCGGCGCCGGCGGATCGGGCGGCCAGGGCGCTGAATGGACCGGCGCGGGCTGCGCCGGCGCCGGCGCCGGCCACTCCCTTCAGGAAGGAGCGTCGGTGCAGCGGGGTCGGAATCTCGGGCATATGGGCAGGCCTCCTATGTCGTCTCGACTGTGATGACCGTAGGAGGGGCATCTGAACCCGGGATTTCGCCCAGGTGAACGACGACAGGCGGGTTGATGGACGCTTGGCGCCGCCGACCGCTCCCCGGCGGACGGAGGGGCCGCATCCTCCCGTAGGCTGATGACGCGACCGGCGGCCTTCGGTACGGTCGCGGTGGTGGAGCACCCGGCGTCGATGGTCCAGGAGAAGCTTTGGTGGCCGTGGGCCGTTGGCGTGGCCGGCGCTATCGGGCTGGCTGGGGTGGTGGCCGCCGACGGGAACACCGCCCGCCTGGAGGTCGCCGTCCTCACCACCGTCACCCTCGCCGGGTTCGTCGCCCACGCCCGCTGGCCCCGGATGCCGGCGCTGGTGCTGG
>JBBQRO010000042.1:0-25554 GCA_038214685.1 Acidimicrobiales bacterium | reverse complement strand
GCCGCGCTGCCCATCGTGGGCGGCATCCAGAGCGACCTGAGCCGGGCCAACATCCTCGGCATCCTGGTGTCGGTGGACCGCCATGCGGTGGCCATCTGCAACAGCTCGGCGCTGATGCTGGCCGGCGGCGATCGCTGCTCGCCCGCCGTCGAGGCCATCGGCCCGTAGCCCGCACAGCTCCAACCGAATACCGAACAGGCCCGCCGGCCCACCCGGCGGGCCTGTTCGCGTGCGGGCCGCTGCATACTGGCGGCCATGAAAGGACCGGCCGCCACCCGCTGGCGCAAGCTCGTGCAGGCCCGCTTGGCCGAGATGGAGCGTCTGCAACCCGGGCGGGGGGCGCTGGGGGCGGCGTTCTGGGACTCCAGGGCCAAGCGGTTCGCGTCGCGCATGAGCCTGTCGACGGCGATGACCGATCCCTTCTACCGCCGCCTCCGGCGGGCGACGGGCCGGCGGAGCACCGTGCTCGACGTCGGCGCCGGCCCTGGGCGGTTCACCCTGGCCCTCGCCCCGCACGTGGCTGCGGTCACCGCCGTCGATCCCAGCCGGGGCATGCTCGACATCTGCCGGAGGCAGGCCCGCACGCTGGGGCTGGACAACGTCACGTGCGTCCACGGGAGGTGGGAGGAGACGGAGACGGCGCCGGCCGAGGTGTCCTTCTCCTCCTACGTGCTGACCCTGGTGGCCGATGCCCCCCGCTTCCTACGCAAGCTGGATGCCTCGGCCACCGAGCGGGCGTTCCTCTACCTCGGGGCGTACTCGGCCGACGCAATCATGGACCCGCTGTGGCGACACTTCCACGGCCGTCCCCGCAAGCCGGGCGCCACCTACCTCGATGCCGCCGACGTCCTGCGCGAGCTGGGTCTCGAGCCCACCATCGAGGTGGTGGAGGTGCCCACCCGGGTGCGGTTCACGAGCGTGGTCGAGGCGGCGAAGGACTACCGCGACCAGCTCTGCCTCCCCGACACCCCCGAAATCCGCAAGGAGCTGCGCGGCATCCTCACCGACTGGTTGATCCTCCGCCGCGACGGCCTTGGCGCCCCGCTGAAGACGGTGCCGGCGGCGGTCATTTCCTGGTCCCCTGGGAGCGGGATACCTGCAAGCCGGACCGAGTAGCTTCGTTCGGTGCCGGAGCCGCTGCGAGTCGAGATCCTGCCCGAGGCGGTGCACGCCGAGGACATCGCCCGTGCCACCACCGCGATCTTCGCCCACGACATCATCCAGGTCGACTTCGCCGGGCACGACCTGTGGTTGGTGGCCCACGACGTGGTGGACAAGGGGGACGAAGCCGGTCAGCGGTTCACCGCCACCATCCAGGACATGGACTCCGGCCGGGTGCTGCTGGCCGACGGCCGCTTTGACGAGCTCGAGTACACCACGCTGAACCATGCTCGCTGGCAGCGCCCCCCGTTCGACGACGAGTTCGGCTGGGCGGTCGATGCGCTTAAGGAGGACACCGTCATGGGCCCGGCCCTGGCGACGGGCGAACTGACGCCCTACCGGCCCATGCCCCCCCTCGCCAGTTTTCGAGATCCCGATGGCAACCTCGACCGGGTGGTGGCGGTCGGCCTGCGGTCCACCGCCGGCGAGCACCGGATCGTCGGCGTGCGCACCGCCGACGGGGAGATCCTGCTGGCGCCCGACGGCGTCCCGAGCCCCTCCACCGACGACTGCGGCGCCCCGACCGATGCGGCCGCGTCGGTCGGGGCGGCGGTTCACGGCGCCCGTCAGGCCCGGGTCAGGGTGTGGCGCGACGACGTCCCCCTCTGGGATCTGGTGGTCGTGCGGCCCTCGGCGTCCTCAGGCACCAACGGCTCGGGCGTGGAGCTGCGCACCGTCGACTACCTGGGTGCCCGGGTCCTGCAGCGGGCCCATCTGCCCATCCTCAACCTGGAGTTCGGCGAGGAAGGGGTGGCCGCCGGCTGCGGGCCGGCCGAGCGCCACTGGGCCCACGAGGAGGCGGCATTCGTCGCCGAGGGAGAGGACCCCGTCGCCGGCTTCCGGCTCTGCTCGGCGCCCCCCGGCACCATCCTGGAGACCGGCACCGACGGAGGCGGCTACCGGGGCGTCGCCCTCTGGCTCGACGGCGAGGACCTGGTCATCGTCAGCCAGCTCGAAGCCGGGCCGTACCGGTACGTGAACGAGTGGCGCCTCGGCGCCGACGGCACCATCCGGCCCCGGCTCGGTTGCTCGGCCTCCACCAACGCCTCGACGTGCAAGCCTCACGTCCACCACGGGTACTGGCGGCTCGACTTCGACGTCCTGGCCCCCGGATCCAACGTGTTGCGCGAGTTCAACGACCCGCCGATCCGGGGCGAGACGCGCTGGCACTTCATGCGTTTCGAGGTGGCCCGGCCGCGTGACGCGGCGCACGGGCGGTACTGGCTGGTACGCCACGACCGTGACGGCCGGGAGTACGCCATCCTGCCCGGCCCCGACGACGGCACGGCCGGCCCCGGCGACTTCGGTGCCGGTGACCTGTGGGTGCTGCGCTACAGCCCCGACGAGATGGACGACGGCCAGGGATTCACCACGGAACCGGCGCAGGCGCGCGCCGACCTCGACCGATTCGTCTCGGGGGAGCCCGTCCACAGCCAGGACATCGTCGTCTGGTATGCGGTCCACCTCAGCCATCCCGGCACCGACGTCGATCGGGTAGGGCCCGACCTGGTCCCCCGTCACTGGCATCCGAAGGTCCTGCCGGAGACGAAGCTGCTCGACGACGAGCCGGCCGAGTCGCCGGCGTCGCCTGCCGCCGAGTAGCCCGCCGTCGAGTAGCGCAGCCGCATCTTCCGGAGCGCCGGCGTCCAGGAGGGATTGGCGGTGGCCAGGTCGGCGCGGTACTGGAGGTAGCGGGCCGTGGCCTCGACGGCATCGCCCG
Organism: Acidimicrobiales bacterium; assembly: GCA_038214685.1. Taxonomy (GTDB): domain Bacteria; phylum Actinomycetota; class Acidimicrobiia; order Acidimicrobiales; family AC-14; genus CADCTB01. The sequence goes on along the minus strand of JBBQRO010000042.1, from coordinate 22,673 downwards.
ACCGGGCGAGGCGCCTCCAGGGGGACCAGGCCCGGCCGGGACGGGCCACGTCGCCGGTGCGGATGGTCACCGCCACGCTCGTCCCCTCTGGCTCGTCGGTGTCCCAGACGGCGTCGTGCCAGCGCACCGACCGGCCGGCGTCGAGCACCCGTGAGGTGAACCGCCCCGACGGCGCATAGGGCGACACGCGCATCCACTCGACCCGCAGGGGATGGTTCCCGAGGCGCTGGTTGGCGGCCAGGGCCCGCATGTGGACCGGCATGGGCACCAGGAGCCGGGCCACCCGGGTGGCGTCGACGGAGAACACGATGTCGAGCACGTTCCAATCGATCCGGAAGCAGTGGGGCGCCTCGAACCAGTCGCCGGTCAGCTTGGTGTCGTCGCCGCCGAGCAGGTGGGTGCGGCCGTACAGGCGGCGGCCCCACTTGGTGCTGAACATGACCCAGGGCACGTCGACGAAGTTGGTGCCGAACCCGGCGTGCTGGTCGGGCCGGGCGGCGAAGGTGGCCGTCAGCTCCAAGGAACGCGGGCTGAGGAGGACCGGGTCGCAGCCCACGCTGGCCCCGTCGAGGGTGAGCATCCCGTCACCCAAGGAACCGGTACCGCCGTCCAGCCAGGGGGTGACCGTCCACCCCTCCGGCAGGGTGGCGCCGGTGAACTCCGCGGCCAGCTTGGGAGCGAGGATGACCTCGCCGGCCAGGGACCGGGCCACGTAGGCGCCGGCATCGGTGGCGCCGGATGAGAAATCCGCAGCCGAACCGTCGCTCAGTTCGGCCGGCGCCACGGCATCGGATTGTGGCACAGCGCACCACGGCGGCTCCGGCACTGTAGGCACCGAACACCCACTGCGACGCGGCCGGAAGGCGCGCGAGACTTCCTTCAAGCACAGGGCGGACCGACGCCGCAGCCTCGTTTTCGAGAAAGGTCGCCGAGATGGGGAAGTTCTTTGGCAGTGAACCGCGCTATTCCCGTGAGGAGATCGAGCGGCAGGCGCAGGAGGCCATCGACGCCCGGGTGAGCCTGGGCCGCCCGCCGGCGGAGGACTGGCAGCCCCTGGAGATCCGCCTCGACGAGATCGACCATGCCATCGTCGCCCGCCAAGCGGGTGACCAGGTGACCGTCGCCCGCCGGCTTCCCGAACCGGAGCCGGTGCGGGTGGCCGAAGTGCGTCTGCCGTCCGAACCCGCACCTGCCCGCCCTCGCGCCGGCCGGCGGCCAGTGGCGGCCCAGCCCCGGGCCGACTGATCAGAGGCGGGGGGCAAGCTCCCGCTCGAAGAAGTCGAAGAAGCCCTCCTGATCGGGCCCGATCTGGTGGATGTAGACGTGGTCGTACCCGGCGTCGACGAAGGCCTTGATGCCCTCGAGGTGTCGATCGGGATCCGGCCCCAGGACGAGCTTCTCGGCCAGGTCGTCGGGGCTGACCAGCTTCGCCGCCTGCTCGAAGTGGCGGGGGAGGGGAAGCTCCTGGGACAGCTCGCCCCCGATGCCGGCGTTGGGCCACCACTCGTACGCGGTCTTCTTGGCCTCGTCCTCGTCCGCGGCCCAGCACACCGTGACCTGTCCGTAGCGGGGTCCCGAGCCCCCAGCCCCTTGAAACTTGTCGAGGAGCTCGGACTTGGGGGCGACGGCCCATATGCCGTCGGCCATCCGCCCGGCCAGCTCGGCCGCCGAGGGCCCGCCGGCGGCCAGGATGATCGGCGGCGGTTCGTCTGGCAGGGTGTAGAGGCGGGCGTTCTCCACCGTGTAGTACGTGCCGTCGAAGCTCTGGTAGCCGCCCTCCCAGAGCTGGCGGATGACGGCGATGGCCTCGCCCAGCATCTCCTGGCGCACGGGCGCAGGCGGCCAGTGGTCGCCCAGGATGTGCTCGTTGAGGTTCTCGCCGCTGCCGACGCCCAGGAAGAACCGCCCCGGCATCATGGCCGTCACCGTCGCCGCGGCCTGGGCGATGATGGCCGGGTGGATGCGCACGGTCGGACAGGTCACGCCCGTGCCCAGCCGGAGCGTGCTGGTGGCCGCGGAGATGGCCCCGATCACCGACCAGACAAACGACGCCTGGCCCTGCTGGTCCAACCACGGATGGAAGTGGTCGGAGATGGCGGCGAAGTCGAACCCGGTGTCCTCGGCCCGCTTGGCGTAGCGGACGAGGTCGTTGGGGGCGTGCTCCTCCGAAGACAGCGCGTAGCCGAACTCGGTCACTGGCGTCCTCTCAGTCTCGGCCGTGGTCGAGGTAGCCGGGGTCGGGGTCGTGGTTCTCTCGGTCGACCATGGCCGGAGCCCTACCCCGCTGCTCCGGTGGTCACGCCCGATTTCAGTTTCGGAATGATGCTGCCGACAGAGTTGTTGAAGGATCGCCATGACTGAGACCTCTGCCACCCACGATCGGGACCAGTGGCGCCTCGACGCCGCGTGTCGCGACCTCGACACCGCCACCTTCTTCCCCGAGACAGCCGACGCAATCGCCGCAGCCATCGCCATCTGCGCCGGCTGCCCGGTGCGTGACGCCTGCCTGGAGTTCGCCCTCGTCACCCGCCAGGACGACGGCATCTGGGGCGGCCTCGACGAGAACGAGCGCCGCCGGGCCCGCCGCCGGCGTCAGGACGCGGCCCGCCGGGCGGCATAACCGACCCGGGAGCCGCTCTGGCAAGCTGGGTGTCTGTGACCGGGATTCCCCCGACGATCGAGTGGCGCGACGGCGGCGTGCGCATGATCGACCAGCGTCTGCTCCCCGGCCGGTTGGAGTTCGTGGATGCCCGCACGGTCGACGAGCTCTGCCACGCCATCCGCACGCTGGCGGTGCGGGGCGCCCCGGCGCTCGGCGTAGCCGGGGCCATGGGCATGGCCCTCGCCGCGGTCACCGGCGCCCCGGCGGACGACGCCGCAGCCCGCATCATGGCCACCCGGCCGACGGCGGTGAACCTGGCATGGGGCGTGGCCCGGGGCCTGGCCGCGGCCGACCCGGTGGCCGAGGCCGTCCGCCTGGCCGCCGACGACGTCGACCGCAACCGCCGCCTCGGCGCCCACGGCGCCCCGCTTCTGCCGATCGACGGGCGGGTGCTCACCCACTGCAACGCCGGCGCCCTGGCATGCGCCGGGTACGGAACCGCCCTGGGGGTGATCCGGGCCGCCCACGACACCGGCCGGCGGCCCACCGTGTGGGTCGACGAGACCCGTCCCGTCCTCCAGGGCGCCCGCCTCACCGCCTGGGAGCTCGACCGCCTCGGTATCCCCGCCACCCTCGTGGCCGACGTCATGGCCGGGTCGCTGATGGCTGGCGGGGAGATCGACTGCGTGGTCGTTGGCGCCGACCGTATCGCCGCCAACGGCGACGTGGCCAACAAGGTGGGCACCTACGGCCTGGCCGTCCTGGCCCGTCACCACGGCATCCCGTTCTACGTGGCTGCACCCATGTCGACCGTGGACCCCCGCTGCCCGACAGGGGCCGACATCCCCATCGAACGGCGCTCGGGCGACGAGGTCACCGCCATCGAGGGCCACCGGATCGCGCCGGCCGGCTTCGCCGCGGAGAACCGGGCCTTCGACGTGACCCCCGCCGCCCTGGTCACCGCCATCGTCACCGAGGACGGCGTGCTCCGTCCCCCCTTCTTCCTCGAACTGGCTGCGGATGACCGCCTATGAGCGGCTTCTTGCAGCCACATCGATCTGGTAGGCGCAGGAATGGGCGCCGGCGATCATGTGGCTGACCCGTTCGACGCGAGCGTCAGGGAGGGCCTGGCGCAGGAAGGCGATCTCGCTGGAGCAGGCCTGGCCGTAGCGCTCGGCCACGTCGAGCACCGCGCAGTTGTGCTCCACGATGCGGAACGACCCGTCGGCCAGGGCCTCGTGGGAGGCGAGGTAGCCGTCGTCGTCGAGGATGCGGGCCAGTTCGGCTACCCGGGCGGCGAGGTCGTCGCCGACGGTGGCCAGGCGGGCGCGGGCCGCGTCGGTCCGACGCTGGCGCCGGCGGTCGAAGATGTCGTCGACCAGATCTGGGTCGGCGTCGGCCACGTAGCCAAGCAGCTCGGTGGTGAGGCCGCCGTAGGCCTTGGGGAACAGCGGTTCGGCGGCCCGGGTGAGGTGGTAGAGGTGGGCGGGGCGACCGCGGCCTCTCGACTGTGGCCGCCAGGCCACCAGCCCGTCGGCGGCCAGTGCGTCGAGCTGCTGGCGGACGGCGCTGACGGTGACTCCGAGGCCGGCGGCCAGGTCATCGGCGGTGGCCTCCCCGGCGCGCTTGAGCGCGGTGACCAGTTCGTTGCCGCGGGCGGACACCTTGGTCGGGCTCATGGCAGCAGCAGGTGCAGGTCGCCGAACTCGTGCCAGAGGTAGCCGCCGGCCAGGGCGGCCCGGTAGGCGTCGTCGAGCATCTGCCGGCCGGCGACCGCTTCGAGCATGAGCAGGTGTGACGCCGCCGGCTCGTGCCAGCCGGTGAGCAGGCCGTCGACCACCCGGATGCCCCGCTCCGCGGTGATGACCAACTCGGTCCAGCCCTCGCCGGGATGGGCCCGGCCGCCGGCGTCGCCGACGGTTTCCAGGGCCCGGACGACGGTGGTCCCCACTGCGATCACCCGCCCGCCGTTGGCCCGGGTGGCGTTGACCCGGGCCGCAGTGGTTGCTGGCACCCGGAAGGGCTCGGGCGTGGGCAGCTCGCCGGTTTCGAGCGACCCGACCCCGGCGTGAAGGACGATGGGCGTGACGCCGACGCCCCGTGCCACCAGGGCGGTGATGAGGTCGGCGGTGAACGCCCGCCCCGCGCTGGGCATCTCCGCGCTGCCGGCCTCGTTGGCGTAGACGGTCTGGTAGGCGGAGAGGGGCCAGTCGCGGTCGACGTGGCCGTACCGGATCGGGCGCCCGTGCAATGCGAGGTAGTCCTCCAGCGGCGCCGGGAGGTGGAGGACGGCCACCCACAGTCGACCCGAATGGGGGTAGCGGGCCAGGAGCTCGATCCGTGCCCCGCCCGGCAGGGCCAGGGACTCGTCGCTCACGTCGGCGCGGAAGGGAAGGGTGCCGGGCCGGGCGGGCCGGCGCAGCTCGACCACCCACAGGCCGGCGGGCAGGGGCGTGGAGAGGTGGAGCTCGACCACGCTGGAGTCGGGGCGGACGGCGTCGAGGGAGGCGGGCAGGGTGGCGGAGGTGTTGATCACCAGCAGGTCGCCGGGGTCGAGGATGTCGGGGAGGTCGCAGAACCGGGAGTGGGCGGGCTCGGCGTCGGGTCGGGACACGAGCAGGCGGACGTCGTCTCGGGCCAAGCCCCGGGCCTCGGGGGGCTCGTGGGCCTCCAGCTCCCGGGGAAGGTCGAAGACGATCGGTGGTCGGGAGGTGGCGGTGGCGGTGGCGGTGGCGGTCATGGCGCCGTGGGCCGGGCCTGGTACCGACCACTCGGGGCGTCGCGGTCGAGAAGGTCGAGGATTCCCGGCACGCTGTCCTCGGGCGGCGGCCGGTCGGAGATGTCCTCGCCGGGGTACGCCTCTTCGTGCATCCGGGTGTTCATGTCGCCGGGGTCGACCCACCACACCCGCAGCTCGGGGTGCTCGGCGGCCAGCACCCTGGACAGCTGCTCGAGGGCGGCCTTCGACGACCCGTACCCGCCCCAGCCCTCGTACCCCTCGACGCCGGCATCGGAGGTCACGTTGAGGATGCGCCCCTGCGGCGACTGGACCAACAGGGGCAGGGCCAGCTGGACGAGGGCCAGCGGGGCGGTCACGTTGGCCTCGTAGACGGCCTCGAACGCCTCGAGGGGGTAGTCGGCCAGCCGGGGCTGGGGGCTGGGGCCGAGCCGGCTGGCATTGTTGACCAGCAGGTCGGGCCCGCCCAGGGCCCGGGCCGCCTCGACCAGCTCGCGCCGGTGGCGGTCGTCGGTCACGTCGCCGGTCACCGCCACCACCTCGGTGGTGGCCGACAGCTCCTCGGCTGCCTGCCGGAGAGCGTCGCCGCCCCGGGCGTCGAGCACCAGGTTCCAACTCCGGTCGGCGAGGGCACGGGCGAGGGCGAGGCCGAGGCCCCGGGACGCTCCGGTGATGATGGCGGTCGGCATGGTCGATTAGACCAAGCCCGAACTGTGTTTATTCCCGCCGGGAGGTTCCCCGGTCATCCAGACTGTCCGGATATGTCTGTCCTCGCCGCGCTGGCGATCCTCGGGGTCGGGCTGGCCGCCGGCACCCTGAACACCATCGTGGGTTCGGGCTCGCTGATCACCTTCCCCACCCTCCTCGCCCTCGGCTACCCGCCCGTCGTGGCCAACGTGTCCAACACCGTGGGCCTGGTCACCGGATCGATCAGCGGGGCCATCGGGTACCGGCGGGAACTGGAGGGCCAGCGGCCCCGCCTGCGCGTCCTCGGCATCGCCGCGTTGACGGGCGGGCTCGCCGGCGCCCTGCTCCTGCTGGTCCTTCCGTCGTCGGTGTTCCGCACCGTCGTGCCCGTGCTCATCCTTCTCGCCTGCGCGCTGGTGGCCCTGCAACCCCGTCTGGCCCGCCGGGTGGTGGCCGGCACGGGTCCCGTCCGGGCCCACGGCGGGCCGCTGCTGTTCGTGGCCGTCTTCCTCACCGGCATCTATGGGGGTTACTTCGGCGCGGCCCAGGGCGTGATGCTGATCGCCCTGCTCGGCATCTTCCTCGACGACTCCCTGCAGCGGCTGAACGCGGCCAAGAACGTGCTGGCCGCCCTGGTCAACGGGGTCGCCGCCGTGACCTTCATCCTCTTGGCCGACGTGGACTGGGCCGTGGCTTCACTGCTGGGTGCCGGCGCCATCATGGGCGGCCAGGTTGGTGCCACCCTCGGCAGGCGCATCTCCCCGGGATGGCTGCGGGCGGTGATCGTGGTCGTCGGCGTAACCGTCGCCGTCCGCCTCCTTGTCCGATGACTTCCCCGTCGTGGCATCGTCTCCCTGGCATGAGCGAATTCGCCGAGAGGTACCGGAAGATCACCGAGCAGTTCACCGAGCGGGTGCGGGAGGTGCCCGACGGGGCGTGGGACAACCCGGCTCCTCCCGACGGATGGGTGGCGCGCGATGTCGTCCGCCATCTGGTGGAGTGGATCCCCGGCTTCCTGGAGGCCAATGCCGACCTGCACCTACCGCCACTCACGTCGTCTGTCGACGAGGATCCTGTCGCCGCCTGGGAGGGCTTCAGCCGTTGGCTCCAGGCCGTGCTCGACGATCCTCAGGCCGCGCGCCGCGAGGTCGACACGCCAATGGGCCGCTTCTCGGTGGAGCGGGCCGTCGACATGATCGCCACCAACGACGTGTTCCTCCACACCTGGGACCTGGCCCGGGCCACCGGCCTCGACGAGAGGCTCGACCCCGACGAGGTCCACCGGTTGTTCGAGGGCATGGCGCCGATGGACGAGGTGCTGCGGGGGAGCGGCCACTACGGCCCCCGGATCGAGGTGCCCGACGACGCCGACGAGCAGACGAAGCTCATCGCCTTCATCGGCCGCCGCCCGTAGCGCGGCGACGCCCCCTGAATCAGTCCTCCAGCACCTCTGGGGCGCGGTGGTCGCCGTACCGCTCGGCCGGCACCTTGCCGGAGTACTCGGCGTCGTAGCTCCAGTCCGGCTGCTTCTGGCGGTGGCGTTCGTCCCAGGTGGCCCGGTGGCCCTCGATGTCGACCAGCTCGGCGATCAACGCCGGTTCGACCCCGGCCGCCGTACCGTCGAGATGGGCGGCCACGCTGTCGGGGAACTGCTCGAGCAGGCTGGTCAACACGTTCTGGTGCTGGGTGGCCAGGTAGCAGCGGGCACCGTCGGCCACGGTGTCGACCCGCTCCTGGACGGTGACCAGGTCGTGGTCGACGGCGTCGGACCGGCTCACCTTGTCCAGCAGCTCGGCCAGCTGTAGGCCGTCCTGCTTGCACGGGGTGCACTGGCCGCACGACTCCACGGCCAGAAACCGTGACACGCCGGCGGCCACCGAGGTCAGGTCGACGGTGTCGTCGAAGACCATGAAGCCGGCCGAGCCGAGACCGCTGCCGATGGCGTCGAGGCCCTCGTAGCTGACCGGCGTGTCGAGCAGGGACCCAGGGATGAATCCCTGGGCCGTCCCGGGCAGCACCGCGGCGATCGTCCGCCCGGGCTGCACCCCACCACCGATGGTCTCGATGACCTCGCGCAGCGTCGTGCCCATCTGCACTTCGCCGACGCCGTGGCGCTGGGTGCTGCCGGTGACCGTGCACACGATGGTGCCCGGCGACTTCTCCGTGCCCACGGTGCGGAACCAGTCGGCGCCGCGGGCGATGATGCGGGGGACGTTGGCCAGGGTCTCCACGTTGTTCACCAGCGTGGGTGGTGCCGCCTGGTCGCCGCCCTCGCCGGCCATCTCGACCTTGGCCGACAGTCCGCTGCCGGAGGTGGTGTCCGCCGCCGTCTCCACCACTTCGGTGACGCCCCGGCGGAACGGGGGGGCGATGCGGGGGAAGGGGTACCGGCCGTCGAGCGTCTCCAGCAGGGCGGTCTCCTCGCCGTAGAGGTACTCGTTGGGCCCCTCGAACACGTCGATCTCGATGCCGTCGGCCCAGCCGGCGGCGGCCAGCTCGTCGATCGCGCCCCGCAGGCGGCCCAGCTCCTCGCCGAAGGACTCCTTGAGCCCGAAGATGATGGTGGAGGCCCCGACGGCCCGGGCCGCGATCAGCGCGCCTTCGACCACCTGGTAGGGATCGTTGCGGAGAATCGTGCGGTCCTTGAACGTGCCCGGCTCACCCTCGGCGCCGTTGACCACCACCGTGGTGGGCAGCACCGGCGAACGGTTCTCGGCCACTGTGCGCCACTTGGTGCCCGTCGGGAACCCGGCCCCGCCCCGACCTCGGAGCCCCGAAGCCTCCAGCTCTTCGATCAGGGCCACCGGCTCCACCGTTCGGGCCACGTCGAGCCCTTTCCCACCCCCTCGCGCCAGATACTCGTCGAGGTCGGCGATGGGGTGCGGGTAGAGAACCCGGTGCACGGTGGTCATGTGGTGCAGTCTTGCCCGTCCGGAGCGACGAACGGGTGTTGACGCGACCGATAGCCGGAGGAAATGCGGTGGAAACGCGTACTTGGCACCATGGTGGCGTGGGCGACTTCATGGACGACTATCCGATTGGCCCCGGATGGGACGAGATGTTCGACGCCTCGGGCCGGCCCCGTGCTCCCTACAAGGCCCTGTACGAGGTCCTGCAGTCGCTCTCGGCCGACGACTTCGCCACCCGGTGCTCGGCGCGCGACCACGCCTTCCGCGACCAGGGGATCACCTTCTCCCACTCGGGCGAGGAGCGTCCCTTCCCGCTCGACCTGGTGCCCCGCATCCTCTCGGCCACCATCTGGCCCACCATCGAGGCCGGCGTCGACCAGCGGGTGCGGGCGTTGGAGGCCTTCCTGGCCGACGTCTACGGCCGGGGCCGCATCCTCGACGACGGCATCGTTCCCCGCAGCCTGGTCACCAGCTGCGACCACTTCCACCGCGAGGCGGCGGGCATCGAGCCGCCCAACGGCGTGCGGGTGCTGGTGGCGGGCATCGACCTGGTCCGAGGCGCCGATGGGGAATTTCGCGTCCTCGAGGACAACCTCCGAACACCGTCGGGCATCTCCTACGTCATCGAGAACCGCCGGACGATGGCCCGGGTCTTTCCCGAGCTCTTCGCCAGCCACCGCGTCAGGCCGGTCGACAGCTACCCGGCCCGCCTCCTGGAGGCACTGCGGGCGGCCACCCCCTCGGGCGTTCCCGACCCGACGGTGGTCGTGCTCACTCCCGGCATCTACAACTCGGCCTACTTCGAGCACGCCTTCCTGGCCCGCCAGATGGGCGTCGAGTTGGTGGAGGGGCGTGACCTGGTGTGCCGGGGCAACTTCGTCTACATGCGCAGCACCGAGGGCGAGCAGCGCGTCGATGTGGTGTACCGACGGGTCGACGACGACTACCTCGACCCGTTGCAGTTCCGGGCCGGTTCCGTCGTCGGCTGCCCGGGCATCGTCAACGCGGCCCGGGCCGGCAACCTCACCATCGCCAACGCGGTGGGCAACGGCGTGGCCGACGACAAGCTGCTCTACACCTATGTGCCCGAGATCATCCGGTACTACCTCGACGAGGATCCCATCCTGGCCAACGTCGACACCTACCGGCTGGAGGAGCCCGACCAGCTCGAGGCGGCGCTGGCCCGGCTGCACGAGCTGGTGCTCAAACCGGTGGCGGGATCGGGGGGCTACGGGCTGGTGATCGGGCCGGCGGCGGCGCCCGAGGAACTCGAGCGCATGCGCCATGTCCTCGTCGCCGACCCCCGGGGCTGGATCGCCCAGGAGGTGGTGCAGCTGTCGACATCGCCCACCCAGATTGGCAACCGTCTCCTGCCCCGCCACGTCGACCTCCGGCCGTTCGCGGTCAACGACGGGGAGCGGGTGTGGGTGGTGCCGGGCGGCCTGACGCGGGTGGCCCTGCCCGAAGGCAGCCTGGTCGTCAACTCGAGCCAGGGTGGCGGGTCGAAGGACACCTGGGTCTTGGCCGACCCCACCGCGGCCCGACCGCTCTACCAGACCCGCCCGGCCGCGCCCCGAATGCTGGCCCCTGTGGCGGCCAGCTCGCCCCTCGATCCCGGGCCGGCGGTGGCCCAGGCCGCCCAGCAGCAGCAAGGGCGGTCGACGTGCTGAGCCGGATCGCCGAGTCGCTCTACTGGGTGGGCCGCTACGTCGAGCGGGCCGAGGACACGGCGCGCATCCTCGACGTCCACGTCCACCGCACCCTCGAGGATCCCTCGGTCGAGGAGGACGCCGCCTGCCGCGGGCTCCTGGCCGTCATGGGCGTGAAGGCGCCCGAAGAACCCCTCGACAGCGCCGATCTGCTCGACATGCTGGCCTTCGAAAGCGCCAGCACCACGTCGATCGCCGGCAGCCTGGTGGCGGCAAGGGAGAACGCCCGCAGCGCCCGCGACTCCATCTCCTCGGAGATGTGGGAATGCCTCAACGTCACGTACAACGCCCTGCCGGGGGTGGTGGCCCGGGTCTCCGGCGGGTCCCCCCATTCCTTCTTCGTCTGGGTGAAGGAGCGGGCTGCCATCCTGGCCGGCCTCGCCGACTCCACCATGAGCCGCGACGACGGCTGGCTCTTCCTGATCATGGGCCGGAGCCTCGAGCGCGTCGACATGACGGCCCGGCTGCTGTCGGCGAGCTTCGGTGACGGCTCCGGGCCGGCCGAGCTGATTACCACCCTCCGGTGCTGCTCGGCGCACGAAGCCTTCCTGCGCACCTACCGCCGGCGGGTCGAGCCTGACCTGGTGGCCGAATTCCTGCTTCTCGACCGGCTCTTTCCCCGCTCGGCCTTCCACGCCCTCGGCCAGGCCGAGGAGTGCCTGGCCCAGCTGCAACCGGGCGCCGGCCGAGCCGGCCTCGACGACGAGGCCCGGCGCATCCTGGGCCGGGCTCGCACCGAGCTGGAGTTCCGTCGGGTCCACGAGCTGGTCGCCGACCTCCCGTCGTACCTGGGCGCCCTGCAGGCTTCCTGCTCCGACGCCGGCGACGCGGTGGCCCGGCGCTTCTTCCGCCAGAGCGCCCCCCAGGAGTGGAGCCTCGAAGTGGCCGGCGGCCGCCAATGACCCGGGCCGACATCGAATGACTTGGCGGATCGGGATTCGCCATGTCACCGGGTACGAGTACGCGCGGTCGGTCACCTCGTCGTACAACGAGGCCCGCATCACGCCGATCTCGAACGACCGCCAGCTGGTGCTGGAGTCGAAGGTCGAGGTGTCGCCGGCGGCGGTGATCTACCGCTACTGGGACTGGTGGGGCACGCTGGTGCACTCCTTCGACCTGCAGGAGCCCCACGACGCCCTGATGATCACCGGGACGTCGATCGTCGAGACCAGCGGCCCCCCCGACCCGCCGGCCACGCCCGCGTCCTGGGACGCCCTGGCCAGTCACGACGTGCGCGACAGCCACTCGGAGCTGTTGGGCCCCAGCAGGTACGTCGCCCTCGACGACCGGGTGCTCGGGATGGCCGGGGAGCTCGACCGGGCTCTCGACCCCCTGGCCACCTGTGACGCGGTTGTGGCCGCGGTGCGCCACCGGTTGCGCTACGAGCGGGGGACGACCACGGTGTCAACCACAGCCGGCGACGCCATCGAGATCGGCAGCGGCGTGTGCCAGGACTTCACCCACGTGGCCCTCGGCCTCCTGCGGGCGCGGGGCATCCCGGCCCGGTACGTGTCCGGGTACCTCCACCCCTCGTCCAAAGCCGAACCAGGCGAGGTGCTGGCCGGCCAGAGCCACGCCTGGTTCGAGGCCTGGGTGGGCGAGTGGATGCCGTACGACCCCACCAACGGCAGTCCGGTCGGGGAGCGCCACGTCGTCGTGGGCCGGGCCCGTGACTACTCCGACCTGGCCCCCCTGAACGGCATCTTCCACGGCGGGCCGGCCAAGGCGCTCGGGGTCACCGTGGAGCTGACCCGGCTGGCGTGAACCTGGGCCGTCAGGCCTCAGGCGACTCGCCCATGTCGCGGAGGGCGGTGGCGAGCGCAGCCCTTAGGCGCCGGGCGGTGGCCGGCGAGAGGTGAGCGACGACTCCCCGTCCGGCCTGGCCCGCTTCCTCCAATGTGAGCTCCACCCGCAGGTCGTCGCAGGCCTCGCAGTCGTCGAAGGAAGCCACCGACCACGCGGCCTGGGCCCGCTCGGTGTCATCGGCGGGATGGTCGTCGGCGCCGTGGCCGGCCAGCTTCTTCATCGTCGGGCACCGTACAGGAGCGCCGAGCCCGGCGGCTTCGGCCGACCTCATGAAACGGGGCGACAATCTCCAGTGTGGGCGATTCGGTGCCGCATGCGACCGCGAATCGCCCACACTCGGCCGGAGGTGACGCGACGCTCAGGCCGTCCGGGCCAGCACCTGGGCCGCGGCCCGTCGGCCGGAGCGAACCGCCCCCTCCATGTGGCCGCCGCCCACGCCGGCGGTCTCAGTGCCGGCCCACACCAGCCGCCCGTCGAACAACGGCTCGGCGAACGCCTGATGGCCGTAGGGCGAGGTCGGCCCGAGCCGGACAGTTTCGTCGTTCGTGTAGGGGTCGTTCGACCAGTCGCGTTCGTGGTAGCGGACCGGGTCGGCCGCTGCGGGACCGAAGAGGCGCCCGAGCTGGGTGAGGACCGATTCGGTGCGTCGCTCGGCGTCGAGGTCGCGTACGTCGTGGGCGGCGGAGAGGAACCCCCACAGCGCCGCGGTCGACCCGTCGGCCGTGCACCCGTCGTGGACCTCCACCAGCGGCCCGACGCCGCTGAAGGCCAGTCCCGAGCGCCCGGCTTCTCTCCAGAACGCCGAGTCGTACACGGCCACGCATTTCACCGCCGTTGCCATCCACGTCGGCGTGCCCAGCATCACGTCGACCAGGGCATCGGGGAGCGGGGGGGTGAACGTGATCCCGGCCGACACCAGGCGGGGCGGCATGGCGACGATGACGGCGGCGGCGCTCACCTGCGTCTCCGCGCCGTCGGCGCCGACCGTCGACACGGTGACGCCGGCGCCGTCCGCGGCGACGGCCGTCGCCTTGGTGTCGAGCACCACGGCCCCGTCCGGGAGCCGGTCGACCAGGCGGTGGCAGAGCGCCTGGGCTCCGCCCACGAACCGCATCTCGGCGGGCGACGGCGGAGGCACGTCGATCAGCCGGGGGGTACCGGCGCCGGCGTCCTCGGCCACGGCTTGCCCCTGGCGGAACTGCGGGAAGGCCACCATCCCGAGCTCGTCGGCCAGGGCCCGGACCTGCGGTTGGTTCGACCAGTGCCAGGTGGCACCCAGGTCAAACCAGGCGTCGCGCTCGACGAGGGTCTTGAGCCGGCCTCCGACCGCCGGCCGGGCTTCGACCACGGTGACCGGGCACCCGGCAGCGTGCAGCTCGGCGGCTGCGGTCAATCCGGCCAGGCCGGCCCCGATCACCATCACGTCCACGGCTGCGGCCGTCAGTCCGAGACGTTCTTGTGGGCGATGACCCGGCTCGGAGGTACCCGCACCAGCAGTTCGGTGTCCACGGCATTGCGCCGGCCGAACTCCTCGGCCCGGTCCTCGCCCATGTAGCGGCCGCCGATCTGGGTGGCCCACACGAGCATGTCGTCGAGGTCGCGGCTCACCTGGGCCGCACCCTCGATCAGGACGTAGGCGAAGGGTGGCTGGTCGTCGTCGACGCAGATCGCCACCCGCGGCTCCGCCAGGATGGCGCGGCCCTTCACCGTGTCGGCACCCGTGGTGAACACGATCGAGTCGTCGGCGTCGATGGCGATCCAGATGGGAGCGAGGTGGGGCCGGCCGTCGGGGCGGACGGTGGCCAGCATGGCCGCCCGCACCGGCTCATGCAGGAACGCCCGCCATTCCTCACCGGTCATCCGGGCCATCGAGGGAGCATAGGAGCCTGTTCGCCCCGTCGGGGCGCTGGGCACCTTTGGTGCGACGTGGCACGATCTCGTAGTGAGCAGCAGTCCCGTCACCGAGCACCACCTGCGCGACCTTGCGTGGCTGCGTCGCGTCCGCGACCGGATGGACCGGGAGTACGCGCAGCCGCTGGACCTCGAGGCGCTGGCCTCCGGCGCCCACATGTCGGCCGGGCACCTCAGCCGCCAGTTCCGGCTCGCCTACGGCGAGTCGCCGTACAGCTACTTGATGACGCGACGTATCGAGCGGGCGATGGCGCTGCTGCGTCGTGGCGACCTCAGCGTCACCGAGGTCTGCTTCGCCGTCGGCTGCTCGTCGCTGGGCACCTTCAGCACCCGCTTCACCGAGTTGGTCGGTGTGCCGCCGAGCACCTACCGGAGCGACGCGGCGCGCACGACCGCGGGGATACCGCCGTGCGTGGCCAAACAGGTGACCAGACCGATCAGGAATCGAGAAGCCCCGGTCACCGGGTCGCCAATATCCTGACCGTCATGGACCTCACCATTCATCAGGCCTACCTCCCCCACGACGACCCCGAAGCCTCCCTGGCCTTTTATCGCGACACCCTCGGCTTCGAGGTCCGCAACGACGTCGGGTACGAGGGGATGCGTTGGATCACGGTCGGCCCCGCGGGCCAGCCCACCTCCATCGTCTTGCATCCGCCGGCCGCCGACCCCGGCATCACCGATGACGAGCGCCGCACCATCGCCGAGATGATGGCCAAGGGCACCTATGCCAGCATCAACCTGGCCACCAAGGACCTCGACGGCGCCTTTGAGCGGCTGCAGGCCAGCGACGCCGAGGTCGTGCAGGAGCCGATCGAGCAGCCGTACGGCATCCGTGACTGCGCCGTCCGCGATCCCGCCGGCAACATGATCCGCATCCAGGAGCTTCGCTGAGCACCCGGGTTCTGGCGCCCCACGTCGCCGACAGCCACGACCTGATCCGCGTGCACGGCGCGCGTGCCAACAATCTCAAGGACGTCAGCATCGAGCTCCCGAAGCGCCGGCTGACGGTGTTCACCGGCGTCTCCGGCTCGGGCAAGAGCTCGCTGGTGTTCGGCACGATCGCCGCCGAGTCGCAGCGGCTGATCAATGAGACCTACAGCGCATTCCTGCAGGGCTTCATGCCGACGCTGGCTCGGCCCGAGGTCGACGTGCTCGAAGGGCTGACGACTGCGATCATCGTCGACCAGCAGCGGATGGGTGCCGACCCCCGCTCCACCGTCGGCACCGCCACCGACGCCAACGCCATGCTGCGCATCCTCTTCAGCCGACTCGGGCAACCGTCTATCGGCTCGCCCCAGGCGTTCTCCTTCAACGTGGCCTCGATCAGCGGAGCGGGTTCGGTCACCCTGGAGCGAGCCGGACAGACGGTCAAGGAGCGTCGCAGCTTCAGCATCACCGGCGGCATGTGCCCGCGCTGCGAAGGCCGGGGAGCGGTCTCTGACATGGACCTCACCCAGCTCTACGACGACACCAAGTCCATCGCCGAGGGCGCGATCACCATCCCCGGCTACAAGGTCGACAGTTGGTGGACCGTAGGGATCTTCAGGGAGTCGGGCTTCCTCAATCCGGACAAGCCGATCCGCAAGTACACCAAGAAGGAGCTGCACGACTTCCTCTACAAGGAGCCCACGAAGGTAAAGGTCAACGGCGTCAACCTCACCTACGAGGGGCTGATCCCGAAGATCCAGAGGTCGTTCCTCGCCAAGGACAAGGAGGCGATGCAGCCCCACATCCGTGAGTTCGTGGAGCGGGCGGTCACGTTCACCGCCTGTCCCGAGTGCGGCGGCACCCGGCTCAGCGAGGCGGCCCGGTCGTCGAAGATCAAGGGGATCAGCATCGCCGATGCCTGCGCAATGCAGATCAGCGACCTGGCCGAGTGGGCCCGCGGCCTGAAAGAGGCGTCAGTCGCGCCGCTGCTCGACAAGCTGCAGCACACGCTCGACTCGTTCGTGGAGATCGGGCTCGGCTACCTCTCCCTCGACCGGTCGTCGGGCACGCTGTCGGGTGGCGAGGCACAGCGCGTGAAGATGATCCGCCACCTCGGCTCGTCGCTCACCGACACCACCTACGTCTTCGATGAACCCACCACCGGCCTGCATCCGCATGACATCCAGCGCATGAACAACCTGCTGCTCCGGCTGCGGGACAAGGGCAACACCGTGCTGGTCGTCGAGCACAAGCCGGAGACGATCGCCATCGCCGACCACGTCGTCGACCTCGGCCCCGGCGCCGGTACCGCGGGCGGCTTCGTCTGCTTCGAGGGCACCGTGGAGGGCCTGCGGTCCAGCGACACGATCACGGGCCGTCATCTCGACGACCGGGCTGCGCTCAAGGAGACGGCGCGGACGCCCGACGGCACGCTGGAGATCCGTGGCGCAACGGCGCACAATCTGCGCGACGTCGACGTGGATATCCCGCTCGGGGTGCTCGTCGTCATCACCGGCGTCGCCGGGTCGGGTAAGAGCTCTCTCATCCACGGCTCGGTGTCGGGGCGCCCCGGCGTGGTGGCCGTCGACCAAACGCCCATCCGCGGCTCGCGACGGAGCAACCCGGCCACGTACACCGGACTGCTCGAACCGATCCGCAAGGCGTTCGCCAAGGCCAACGGCGTGAAGCCGGCGCTGTTCAGCGCCAACTCCGAGGGCGCCTGCCCTACCTGCAACGGCGCCGGCGTCATCTACGTCGACCTGGCCATGATGGCCGGCGTCGCCACCACCTGCGAGGAGTGCGAGGGGAGGCGGTTCCAGGCATCGGTGCTCGACTACCACCTCGGCGGCCGCGACATCAGCGAAGTGCTGGCGATGTCGGTGATCGAAGCCGAGGAGTTCTTCGGCTCCGGCGAGGCGCGCACGCCGGCCGCGCACGCCATCCTCGACCGCCTCGCCGACGTCGGCCTCGGCTACCTCAGCCTGGGCCAGCCACTCACCACGCTGTCCGGCGGCGAGCGGCAGCGGCTCAAGCTGGCCATCCACATGGCCGAGAAGGGCGATGTCTACGTCCTCGACGAGCCGACCGCCGGTCTCCACCTCGCCGACGTCGAGCAGCTGCTCGGCCTGCTCGACCGGCTCGTCGACTCCGGGAAGTCGGTCATCGTCATCGCCCACCACCAGGCGGTCATGGCCCACGCCGACTGGATCATCGACCTCGGCCCGGGCGCCGGCCACGACGGCGGCCGGATCGTCTTCGAGGGCACGCCCGCCGACCTTGTCGCCGCCCGGTCCAACCTCACCGGCGAGCACCTCGCGACCTACGTCGGCTTTTGATCGGGGCCGGCGCACTCATCCTCGCCGTCGAACCACTCCACCTGGCAGTGCAGGTCGCAGCGCTGGGCGCCGTGCTGACGCCGGACCCGACGGGCGGCGTCCGCAGCCACGGCCAGCAGGTTGTGGGTCATCACCCGGCCCCAGGCGTAGCGACTCGACCCGTCGGCCCGGAGGCGCAGCGGCGAGACCTCGTCGACGTGGGCCGACACCCTCTCTCCGTCGATGACGATGTGCAGGCTGTCGGTGGGCGATATCTCCCGGTACGACGTCTTGCCCAAGTGGAAGATGCCGCCCAGCAGGCTGTCGCGGCGGAAGCGGGGATTGGCCTCGAGCGCCTTCAGCAGATCGCACGGGGCGAGGCTCATGTCCGGGGCGGTGGTGGGAGGGTCGAGAGAGGTGGGCACGGGCGCTCCAGGCGAAGTTCTTTTCGTTCCGTCTGTATTCGGAACCGGGGCACTGATCGGACCGGGAAGGATTGGGGCAGGAACAAGGAGCAGCGTTCGACGACGAGGAGCACACGTGCGTTTCCGTAGAGGGGCAGAGCTCGACACCTCCCAGGTTTCCGACCGCCGGGGGGCTGGTCCCATCGCTGTGGGCGGTGGTGGCATCATCGGATTGATCTTCCTGATCATCACCGTGCTGAACGGCGGCGACGGTGGTGGCGCCCTCCCTGACGGCTCGGTCGGCAACCTCAAGTCGGACCTCTCGGCCACCTGTCAGACCGGGGAGGACGCCAACCAGCGCGATGACTGCCGCATCGTGGCCGTGGTCAACAGTGTGCAGGCCTACTGGGAGAAGCGCGAGCCCAACTACCAACGGGCGACCACGGTCTTCTTCACCGGGGGCACCAACACCGGCTGCGGATCGGCGACCTCGGCGGTCGGGCCGTTCTACTGCCCCTCGGACCAGAAGGTCTACATCGACCTGGGCTTTTACGAAGATCTTCGGACCCGTTTCGGGGCCCAGGGCGGCCCGTTCGCCGAGGCCTACGTCATTGCCCACGAGTATGGCCATCACATCGAGAACCTGCGGGGCGTTCTCGATCGGGCCCGGAGCCGGGAGACGGGTCCCCAGAGCCCCGCCGTACGGGTGGAGCTGCAGGCCGACTGCCTGGCCGGGATGTGGGCCAGGGGGGCGATAGACACCGGCTTCATCGAGGAACTGACCGACGCCGACATCCGCGACGGCCTCGACGCGGCCTCGGCCATCGGCGACGACCGCATCCAGGAGCAGGCCCAGGGCCAGGTGAGCCCCGAATCGTGGACCCACGGGTCCTCCGAACAGCGCCAGAAGTGGTTCCTCACCGGCTACCGCTCCCCCGCGGCGGGCAACCCCTGCGACACCTTCGCTGTCCCGACCGTCTGAGCCCCGCCTATGTTGGTGGCCGCCACGGTGCGGGGATACGCCCACTACCGCCTCCGTCCTGCCCGCTAGCAGAAAGCCGTCATGACCGACGTTGTCCTATGAGTAGCAACGCCCAACCGACGCCGAACGTCGTCATCATCGGCGCGGGACCGGCCGGGCTGACGGCGGCGTACGAGCTGGTGACCCGCTACGGCATCAGGTCGACCATCTTGGAGTCCGACTCCGTGGTGGGGGGGATCAGCCGCACCGTCGAGCGCGACGGGTGGCGGTTCGATATCGGTGGGCACCGCTTCTTCACCAAGGTGAAGGAGGTGGAGGCGTTCTGGCACGAGATTCTCGACGACGAGGACTTCATGCTGCGGCCCCGGATGAGCCGCATCTATTACGAGGGCAAGTACTACGACTATCCGCTGAAGGCCTCCAACGCTCTCAAGAACCTGGGCATCTGGGAGGCGTTCCTGTGCGTGATGTCCTACGTGTGGGCCCGCGTCCGCCCGCCCAAGGACCAGTCGACGCTCGAGGGCTGGATCGTCGCCCGCTTCGGATGGCGCCTCTACAAGCACTTCTTCAAGACCTATAACGAGAAGCTGTGGGGCGTCCCCGTCAACAAGCTGCCGGCCGACTTCGCCGCCCAGCGCATCAAGAACCTCTCCCTGTCCAGCGCGGTGATGAACGCCCTGCTGCCCAAGCGCAACCAGAAGGAGATCACCTCCCTCATCGAGGAGTTCCAGTACCCCAAATACGGCCCGGGGATGATGTGGGAGCGCTGCACCGAGAAGGTGGTGGCCAAGGGCTGCACCGTCCACATGGAGACCCGGGTGGTGGGCATCCGCCACGAGGGCGGCCGAGCGGTGGCCGTCGTGGCCGAGTCCACGGACGGCACCCGCACCGAGTACCCGTGCGACCATGTGATCTCGTCGATGCCGATCTCCCAGCTGCTCAAGGCCATCGACCCGCCGGCGTCCGACGTGGCCGTGCGCGCCGCCGATGACCTGCGCTACCGCGACTTCATCACCGTCGCCCTGGTCGTGCCCGAGAAGTACAGCTTTCCGGACAACTGGATCTACGTGCATGCCCAGGCTGTGCAGGTGGGCCGCATCCAGAACTTCGGTTCGTGGTCGCCCTACCTCATCAAGGAGGGGCGCACCTGTCTGGGCCTCGAGTACTTCGTCTTCGAGGGCGACGAGACGTGGAACCGGCCGGACGAGGAGCTGATCGAGCAGGGCAAGCGCGAGCTGGGAATCCTCAACCTGGTCGACCCGACCAAGGTGGAGGCCGGCTATGTCGTGCGCATGCCGAAGGCCTACCCGTTCTACGACCAGAACTACAAGGCCAACGTGGCCAGGATCGTGGAGTGGCTCGACGCCTCGGCGCCCAACGTGCACCCCGTCGGGCGCAACGGGATGCACCGCTACAACAACCAGGACCACTCGATGTACACGGCCATGCTCACCGCCGAGAACATCGCCACCGGATCGACCCACGACGTGTGGAGCGTGAACGTGGAGGAGGAGTACCACGAGGAGTCGTCGGCCACCGACGGCGACGCCACCCGAGGCACCCGGGGGACCGGCCGCGACGCCCCGGTGATCCCCCGCTCCACCTATCCCGACGAGCACCCGGTGAACCGGCCGGCGACGCCGTCCTGATCCCACCCCAGATTCGGGGTGTCAGTCGGCGGAGGAGGCGGGGCGCAGGCTGCGGAGGCGGCGGGTAGCGACGGCCAGGCCGACGGCGGCCACGAGGACCAGCCGGCCGACCGCCGGCCAACCGGCCGGGACGCCCTCGCGCAGCAGGTCGACGGCGGGGTCGGTGAGGCCGACCAGGACCGACTGGGCCAGCCAACCGGGCGAGAGCTGGGCGATGCCGGCCAGTGCGGCGCCGAGCAGGCGCTCGACCAGGATCACCAGCACCAGCGACCAGACCACCGGTCGCCGGAAGCTGGCCCCGATGGCGAGGAACAGGGCAAGGTAGGCGCCGGCGCCGGCCATGGCCGCCACCGCTGCCGGCCCGGCGGCCGATGGGGCGCCGGCGACCACGGCGGATGCTGCGGCCGCCGGGACGAGGATCACCGCGGCGATCAGGCACCCACCCAGCCAGCGGCCGAGGACGATGGTCGAGTAGCGGACCGGGCTGAGCCAGGTGAAGGCGAAGACGCCGGAGCGGATCTCGGCGCCCAGGAGGGCGTCGCCGATGATCAGGCAGGTGATCGGGAGCACCAGGGTATGCAGCGCCGTACCGCCGACGCGGACGAAGGCGGTGACCGCCGTCTCGTCGGACAGGCGCGACAGCAGGCCGAACAGCAGTGCCCCGGCCACCGGCAGGAGGAGCAGGAGGCGCTGGGCCGGCACGCAGGCCCGCACCGTGTAGCGCACGATGGCGACCAGCGCCCCGCCTGCGGGGCGCTCAACCACTCGCCGGCGGCTCAACGTACGAGCTCCCGGAAGAGGCTCTCCAGGGAGTCGTCGAGCGGACGGACCTCGCGCAGCCGCACCCCGAGCTCGCGGGCCACTGGGGCGACGGCGACCGCCAGGTCGCCGGCCCGCTCAGTGGTCACGACCAGGCCGGCGTCGGTGAGGCTGACCCCGGCCACGGTACCGAGGCGGAGGAGGGCGGCGGCCAGCCGGCGGGGCTCGTCGGAGCGGATGAGCACGTGACGGGGCCGGTCGTCCATGGCGTCGCGGATGGCCCGGTGGTTTCCGGCCGCGGCCAGGCGGCCGTGGATCAGCACCAGCACCCGGTCGGCCAGCCGCTCGACCTCGGAGAGCACGTGGGAGCTGACAATCACCGTCCGGCCTTCGGCTCCGAGCTGCCGGAACAGCTCGGTGAGGCGCACCCGTTGCACGGGATCGGCCCCGTTGAGCGGCTCGTCGAGCACCAGCACGGGCGGGTCGGTGACCAGGGCGGCGGCCACCTTGGCCCGTTGGCGCATGCCCTTGCTGAAGCCATTGAGGCGACGGTCGGCGGCCGGCAGCATGTCGACCAGTCCCAGGGCCCGCTCCGCCGCCCCAGGGTCGCGCACGCTGTGGAGGTCGGCCACGTATCGCACCAGCTCACGGGCGGTCAGCTGGGCGGGAACGGCTTCGTCCTCGGGCACGAGGGCGATGCGCCGGTGGACCTCCCGGTCGGTGCGCGGGTTGCGCCCCTCCACCCGAATCTGGCCGGCGTTGACCCCGATCAGGCCGGTGATGGCCCGCATCAGCGTGCTCTTGCCCGCCCCGTTGGGGCCCAACAGGCCGGTAACCCCCGGCCCGAACGAGCACCCCAGCTCGGACAGGGCCACCTTCTGGCCGAACCAGACCGAGGCGTTCTCGACCTCGACGGTGGCGTCGGCCACGAAGGCCGGGTCGCTCCCCGTCACGTTTCCACCGAGCGGTACCGGCCCAGGATGACGGCCAGGCAGACGACGACCACCGCCGTGTATGCAGCGACGGCCAGGCCGCCCCCGCCGGTGAACCCCGACAGCGGCGAGTCCTCGTGGATGCGACCGAGGAAGACCAGGTCGCGTACCTGCAGCGGTAGGGCGAGAATGTTGAGCAGGGCGGCGGCATGCCCGCCGTTGTCGGGGCCGGCGCCCCGGTTGGCCTGCACGAGGATGGCCGAGACGGTCGACGAGACCAGGGTGATGCCCAACATGGTGGCCCCGGCCACCATTCGCCGGCCGCTCAACGACGCCACGGC
>JBBQRO010000041.1:0-25880 GCA_038214685.1 Acidimicrobiales bacterium | reverse complement strand
AGGCCGCTCCATCCGTCGGCTGGCGCCGCCGGCGGCCACGACGCTCGGGCGATGTCGGCGAGCAGCGTCCGGGTCTGTCGGGCGAAGAGCCGGCCGAGGTCCGGGCGAAGCTGGACGAAGCTGGCCACGACCAGAGCGACCCCCGCCACCGCAGAGAACCGGACACTTCTGACGGTCCCTCGCCGCCGCAGACGAGCGCCCCACCCGTCGGCCAAAGCGCTGATGGCCACCAAGGCGTAGATGAGCGTCCACATCTCCCGGTAGCGCAGCGACTGGAACGTCAGGTTGAGCTCGAACCCCAACCCGCCAGCGCCGATCATGCCGAGGATCACCGCCGAGCGAATGGAGCACTCCAGCCGGTAGAAGGCGTAGGAGACCAGGTCCGGCAACGTCCGTGGGAAGACGGCATAGGCCAGGGCGGCGACCCGTCCCACGCCGGCCGAGCGCAAGGCGTCGTAGGGCCCTTGCGCCGACTCGTCGATCAGCTCGGCATACACCTTGGCTGTGATGGCCCCGAACGGGATGGCGATGGCCAGGATGCCCACCATCGGGTCGCGGCCGAGCACGTTGACCAGGAAGAGTCCCCAGACCGCTTCGTGGACACCCCGGGGCAGACCAGCGAAGGCCCGGCCGGCGAGCCAGCCGCGGCGCAGCTCGGAGCCACCGGCGCCCCCGGGCCGGTCCCTCCGCCACCAGGTCTCGCTGGTGAGCACACCACCCACCAGGCCGACCGCGACCGACAAAGCGGTGCCGAGCACGGCGAAGGCGATCGTGGTCAGCGACGCGCGCCACGTCACCCCCAGGAATTCCGCCGAGAGCTCGGGATGGAGAGCGGCAGTCCAGAACCGGCTCAGCAGCGTCCAGCCGCCGGGGTTGACCAGCTCGTCGCGACCTACGCCGGCCGACCACAGCGACCAGGCGACGCCGGCCACGGCCACGGCGAGCCAGATGCGTCGCCCCGACCATCGGCGCAATCGCCGCCTCGTCGGCAGCACGTCGTCGGGAAGCCGACCCCCCTCGCGCGCGGTGAGGTCGGTGAGGCCCCGCGTGGCTGCCATTCCTAGACGCTGATGCGGTAAAGGCTCATGCCGAACTCGTCCGTGACCTCGGCCGCCGGGAGGTCGAACACCTTTCGCCCCTCCTTCACACCGACGATGCGGTCACAGCGCCGACGAGCCAGATCGAAGTCGTGCAAGCTGACCAGCAGGGTGCGGCTCGTGGCGCCGGCGACCTCGACAAGCAGGTCCATGACCTCCTCCGCCCGGGCGGGGTCGAGGCTGGACACCGGCTCGTCGGCCAGTAGCAGCGCCGGCTGCTGCACCAGCACCCGGGCCAGCGCCACCCGCTGTTGTTCGCCGCCCGAAAGACGGTCGGTTCGTTCGAACAGCTTGTCGGCGATGCCGACGCCAGCCAAGGCGGCACGGGCCATCTCGACCTGCGACGGTTTGACCAGCGACCACAGCGCCCGGCCGCGGCCCCATGACCCGAGTCGGCCGGCGTTGACGTTGTGCACGACTCGCAGCGGCCCGACCAGATTGAGCTGCTGGTACACCGTGCCGACCCGCCGGCGGACATCCCGCAACTCCTCTGGGGTGAGGGTCGCAAGGTCGCGGCCGAGCACTTCCACCACTCCAGCCGTCGGACGGACGGCGCCCGTGCAGAGCCGCAGGGCCGTCGTCTTCCCCGCGCCGCTCGGACCGACGAGAGCGACGCGTTCGCCGGCGCCCACGTCCAAGTTGAATCCGTCCAGGGCGGCGTGCGGGCCGTAGGCGACCCGCACGCCGCGCAGCGAAACGACGGCGTCAGCCATCAGGTGATCAGCTTGAGCTTGCGGCCGATCGACTCGATTTGCGCGTAGTTGTCCACGTTGGTGGAAATGAACTTCTTAGCGCCGTAGTTGTCCAACAGCTTGGCCTGGTCGGGGTTGGTGTAGTCCAGAGCGAGCATGGCATTGCGCACCTTGTCGGTGAACCCTGCACCGAAGCGCTCGTTGGTCTTCGGGCCCGCAATCCAGTGGTAGTCGTGGTAGCTGGGCGTGGTGAAGATCTCGACGACCTTGCCGGCGTCGATCGTCCCGGCCGCCTTGCGGGTCTTCCACACCTGGAGGTTCAGGGCGCCGGCGTCGTAGCTGCCGGCGGTGACCAGGTCGACGGTCTTGTCATGTGAACCGGAGTACCCCGGCTGACCGGTGAAGTCCTTGTCGCTGGAGATGCCGGCTTGGTCCAGGAAGTACTCGGGCATCAGACGGCCAGAGGTGGACGACTCGCTTCCGAACGTGAAGCGCTTCTCCTTCAGGACGCTGAGCTGCTTGGCATCGGTGACCGGAGCGATGCCGGCGGTGGTGCTGGCGATGAAGACGGATTGGAAGGCGTCGTCGATGTCTCGCTGAGCGATGAGCGTGGCACCGGGCGTTTGGAGGCGAGCCTGCACCCCGGTGAGACCGCCGAAGAAGACCATGTCCAGGTCCCCGGTCTTGAACAGGCTGACTGACGCTGCGTAGTCGGTGACCGGGATGTACTCGACCTTCACGCCGAGCGTGGTGGCCAGGTAGGTGGCCATCGTCGTGTTGATCGTGGCCAGTTTGGCCGGGTCCTGATCGGGGATGGCGCTGATCTTCAGGACCCGGCTGGGGTCGGGGGTGGACGCTGTGCCCGCCTGGCCGGAGCCCGACCCGACGGTGGACGGGTCGTCACTCCCGCACGCCGAGGCGACCATAGTGAGCAGCAGGAAAAGGAACATGACGGCGCGCGAGCGCCGGCGAGACGTGATCAAGGAAGGCCTCCGGGTACTGGTGCGGGATGGTGGACACCGCAGCCGGAGACGCCTCAGGACACGAGGCCGCCGCTGCGGTGGGTGGCGCCCGACCGGGCGCCGTCGTCGGCGTTTCAGCGACGTGCAGGCAGCGGCATCGTTCCCCCTCTCTGAGGTACTCGGTCGCCGACAAAGTAGCCGGAAGCCCCCCCCGGTGGGTCCAGGCGGCGCACTATTCAATCGTTTCTGAGACGACTACCGCAACCAGGCCGAGGTCATCCATGACTCGTGGACCTTGTACTCTTCTCCGCATGGATACGCAGCTAGCGCGGATGCCAGAGGACGACCAGGTGAATGAGGCGGTCGACATCCTCAAGCTCGTCGCCGACCCGACCCGCCTACGGATTCTGTGGGCGCTCCTGCACGGCGAGCACTCTGTGAACCTCCTGGCTGAGCATGTCGGGGCACAACCCGCCGCCGTGTCGCAGCACTTGGGCAGGCTCCGCCTCGGCCATCTGGTGCGAACGCGCCGGGAGGGCACCCGCGTCTTCTACCTGGCGCAGAACGAACACGTCCGGCGCATCGTCGAGGAGGCCTTGTTCCACGCGGATCATGTGGTCCAAGGGCTTCCGAACCACAACGAGGATCCGTCGCGTCACCCCATCGAGGCGAAGGGGAAGCCGGCGTGAACAATCACCCGGACCACGATCACAGCAACGAGCACGAGCACGAGCACGGCCGGGGTGGTGTCAGGGGATTCATCGCCGGCGTGTTCTCGCCGCACAGCCACGACGCGGCTGACTCGATCGACTCGGCTCTGACCGCGAGTGCCGAGGGGATTCGGGCGCTCAAGATCTCCTTGGTGGGTCTGGCCGTCACCGCCGCCATCCAGGTGGTAATCGTCGTCATCAGCGGATCGGTCGCCCTCCTGGCCGACACCATCCACAACTTCTCCGATGCCCTCACCGCCGTGCCCCTGTGGGTCGCCTTCGTGTTGGGACGACGTCGAGCCACCAAGCGCTACACCTACGGCTACGGGCGGGCCGAGGACCTGGCCGGGATCTTCATCGTGGCCATGATCGCCCTGTCCGCTGCGGTGGCCGGCTGGGAGGCGGTCAGGAGGTTGCTCGACCCCCAGGAGATCCGCAACGTCGGGTGGGTGCTCGTCGCCGGCGTCGTCGGCTTCATCGGCAACGAGCTGGTAGCCGTGTACCGCATCCGGATAGGGCGCAAGATCGGCTCGGCCGCCCTCGTCGCCGACGGGCTCCACGCTCGCACCGACGGGTTCACATCTCTCGCCGTCGTCGTCGGGGCCGTCGGTGTGCTGGCGGGTTGGCCACTGGCCGACCCCATCGTCGGCCTGCTCATCACTGCTGCCATCCTCTTCGTCCTCAAGGGCGCAGCGCGTGACATCTACCGACGGCTCATGGACAGCGTCGACCCGGACCTGGTCGACGACGTGCACCGCGTGCTGGCTTCGGTGCCTGGGGTCCAGGCCGTCGAGGCCGTCCGCATCCGCTGGATCGGCCACGAGCTGCGAGCCGAAGCCGAGATCATCTCCGACGCCGACCTCAGCCTGGCCGAGGCCCACGCCATTGCCGAGGAGGCCCACCATCGCCTCCTCCACGACATCCGCCGACTCGCCCAGGCCACCATCCACTCCAACCCGTGCGGACATGACGGACGCGATCACCACACAACGACCGCCCATCATTTCCCGGCACACGACCCCGTCGCGCTTCCTGTGAGGCCGATTTCGGTACCCACGAGGGCGCAGCCGAATCGGCGTGGTGCTGCCGGTCACTGAAGGTCGCCCCGGACGCCGTGCAGCGCACTCCGGGTCTGGCGGGCGATCTCGAGGTCCTCGCGTGCGGTGATCACTGTTGTGAGCGACAAGGAAACTGCCGGTGCCGGCGACAGCAAAGTGACAGTCCCAGCCAGGGGAGTCCGGTCGACCGAGGCGGGGGCGAGCGTCCGACGTTTACAGGCTCAGGGAGAGACGCAGCCCGCGGTCGACCTCAATGAGCTGCTCCCGGGCCAGCTGCCCGATGCGTTCTTCCAACAATGCTCGGTCGATGGTGATCACCTGGGACACGTTGACGACCGAGTCTTTGGGTAGGCCTGCCGTGCCTGAGGGCAGGGCGACGTTGCCCGGGGCGGCGGCTAGACGCTGGTTGGACGTGATGGCAACGACGATCACCGTCGAGATGCGGCTCCGGTTGAATCGGTCGGACGACACGAGGAGTCCAGGTCGACGGTAGCCCGGCGTCGAACCGACCGGTTCTCCGAAATCGAGCCACCAGACGTCACCCCGGCCCACCATTCCCAATCGCCGCTGTCGATCAATGCCCGACCGGCTGAGTGGCCCCATCCCACGCCCCCAGGCGTGCCGGCCAAGGCGTCGAGCGCAGCCGTGACAGCGTCGTCGTCGTGCGCAAGGAGGAACTCCTCGACAGCCTGCGCGTACAGCTGCGATCTCTTCAGCCCTCCGCTCTCCCTCAGCGCTTGGGAGTTGCCAGTCGACGACGAAGCTATCGAGGGACCCGGTGGCTCGTCCGCCGTCGGGCCTGACGGCGGAGGCGGTCACAACGAATCGCTGGCGTTGCGCCGAGCAGTTGGTCTCGACGGCGGACAGAAAGCCGCCCACGCCGGCGCTCTTGCCCGTGCTCGCAGCGCCGGTCCGGTCACTCATGAAGCACCGGGCAGTGTCGTTTCGAGATCCTGTGCGGGTGGCTGGCCGATGTCGCGAGCCCGGCTCGCACGGACCACGAACCGAAGAGGTTCCTGCACCTCGGTCGGGCGAGGACTACGGCGTAGTAGTACCGCCCTGCGAACCCGATAGCGGCGCCGTCGCCGGTCGGCCAGGCTGATTCGTCGGAACCCGGCGACGCTTCCCAGGCAGCGTCGGAGCTGCGCCCGGCCGGACGCTCCCGCGGCTCCTCCCGTCGATGCGAACCAGGAGATCGGGACCATCCGGCCATAGTGAGCACTCCTTACTCGGAGGGCCACCGGGGTCTCGGGCGACTACCCAAACAAACCTGGGATGGGGTTAGCTTCCTCCCACCGTTCTCGCCACCGCGCCAGACCGCTGTCGACCGATGGGTTCAGGGGCGGTTGATCGCAGAGCAGACCTGCGCATGGTTCCCGCTTCGACCTCGCCGACACGCCTGGCTAGGGATGATTGCGCGACGGCGTGGAGGCCGTCGCAGTTGATAACTGATGCACGGTCGAGCCCGACCTCGTCATCGTCGACACCAACCTCGGCGACGAGTCCCCGAATCGACGTGGTTATCTCAGCGACCGTGACGAGGACGCGCACATCGAGCACTTCTGACCGGGTCACGACGAGGACCGGCCGCTTCTTGCCCCCGACCTGGGCGATCCAGATCTCGCCACGGGTCACTCAGCGCTCCACGCCTCAGCCTCGGTCCAGAACGGGTCGGCCCGCTCCGGGTGCCGCTCGTACGCCGCTCGGTCCGACTGCGCCAATGCCGCATCCACGGCAGCGACGACTCCCTCGCGGGCGGTTGCCGAGCTATTGATCCCGAGCCGGCGAGCACGTTCAGCCAATTCGTCGTCGAGGGTGAAGGTTGTGCGGGTAGACGCCATACGTTGGTGCTATCAGCATAGAGCGTCAGAACATTGACACTGGCAACGCCAAGGAAATGACAGTTCGTCGGGAGGGCCCGGCATAAGCCCGCCTCTCTACACGACCACGAGGTTGTCGGTTGTGGCTCCCTTCACGGCCGCGAGGGATATCGACCGGTCGAACGTGACGAAACGGCCCTCGTGCTTGGTGGCCAGCGCCAGCAGGTAGGCGTCGGTCACTTGGCGCGGACCGTGAAGGCGAAACTGGTCCAAGGCGGAGGCGTCGAGCAGGCTGAGATCACAGGCCCAAAATTGGTGGTGTGGCTGCTCGGTTGCACCCCCCAGGAGACTGATCGCCTCCGCAGGCGTGATCGGGTTCGGGTATCGAGGTTGGCTGATCACGCGGACGAAGCCGTTCTCCGTGATCGGGCAGGATGACCAACCAGCGGCGATCTCGGCCTCGAGCCACGATCTGGCCCGCCCGTGATCGAGATGGTCACTGTCGAGGAGGGCCAGCAGCACGTTGATGTCGAGCAGGGCTCTCACCCCTCCGGGGCGTCCTCGCGCAACCCGTCGATGAGGGAGTTGGACACGGCCCCGCCCCGCCGGGGGAGCGGCTCGAACCCGAAGAAGGCCGAGTCCGTATCCCGGGAACGCGGGGAGGCCGAGCTCGTGAGCGCCTGTCGAGCCAGTTCCGAAAGCACCTCGCCCGCCGTCCGATGCTCCCGACGGGCCCTCTCTCTGACGGCAAGGAGGACATCGTCGTCGAGCCGCAATGTGGTGCGCATGCATCTGATGCTATTGCATCACCGCTGCCTGATCCACACTGGACACGGCCCAAGCGCCCCGGTCACTATCACGTGCCGCTCGCTAAGAGATAACCCTTGTGTTCCCGTCCGGTCTGGGCGGTGATGATGCGCCCGTTCTGCCTTGGACCAGCACGTTCTCAGTCCTCGGGAGCCGGCGGAGTCTTTTGATGAATCTTCAGTATCCCTGAAGCTCTGACAGGTTCGTGCCTATTCTTGCCAGAAGTCCGAAGGCAAGGAGGCGTGGGTTGAGTCTGGCCATGGTGCGGGACCTGCGTGAGATGCGGGCTGGGGCGGGCCCCGAGGAGCTCGTCGACTTCGAGACCGACGTGCTCGCCGGGTTCGTGCTGGCCCGGGCCGCAGCAGGGCTCTCCGACGGAACGATCAGCTCCGACGTCATCCACGTGGAGCAGGTGCGGGCGTGGTTGGGGCGGCCGCTGTGGGAGATGGAGCCCCCCGATGCCGACGCGTACTTCGGCAAGGTGCTGCGGGGATCGGCGAAGGGCACCCGTCTGGCCCGGGCCCAGGCGCTGAAGACCTACTTCTTGTTCCTGGAGCTGCGCCACAAGGTCGAGATCCACAACTTGACCGGCCGGGTCGTCGAGTGCCCGATCGATGAGATGAACCGGCCCCGGGGCCGCAAGGACGCGGCGCTGCGCATCCCGCCAAGTGCCGACCAGGTCGGGCGGCTGTTCGCCGGGTGGCGGGAGGAGCTGGCGTCGTGCCGCAAGTTCGCCCCGACCGCCCGCAACTACGCAGCGGCCCGGCTCATGGCCGAGGTCGGCCTGCGGGTGAACGAGGCCCGCAGCCTCGATGTCGCCGACGTGAAATGGGAGCTGGGCCGCTTCGGCAAGCTGCACGTGCGCATGGGGAAGGGCACTCGCGGCTCCGGTCCCCGCGAGCGCATGGTGCCGTTGATCAACGACGCCCGCCAGACCCTGTGCTGGTTCGTCGAGGACGTGTGGAGCCACTTCGACGACGACCACACCCGCCCCGGCGCCCCGCTGTTCCCCTCGGAGCGCCGCAACGCCGACGGCACCTCGGCCCGGGTGGGCGACGAGGCGTTGCGGGCAGCGCTGGTCGACGCCGCCGCCAGGCATCTGCCCGACTGGCCGGATCGGGTCACGCCGCATGTGCTTCGGCACTTCTGCGCCAGCGAGCTCTATCGCCACGGCATGGACCTCATCGCCATCCAGGAGACGCTCGGCCACGCCTGGATCGCCACAACCATGGGTTACGTCCACGTGCACCGCACCCACATCGAGGACGCGTGGATGGCCGGCCACCAACGTGCCGCCGACCGACTGAAGGGACTGATGCCGTGAGGTGGAACCTGCGGCTCGCCGCCGCCAACCGGGGTATCTGGAAGGCCAGCGAGTGCCAACGACTGCTGGCCGAGCGCGGCCTGGTCGTGAGCGCCGGGAAGATGTCGGGCCTGTGGTCGGGGCGGCCGGCCAGCATCAAGCTGGAGGACCTCGACGTCATCTGCGCCGTCCTCGGCTGCGGGGTGGAGGAGCTCCTGATCCCCGAGCCCGACAAGGTGCAGTCGCCGGGGCAGGATGGCGATCAGCGGAGCGTGGCCGTGGCCAGCCCGGCATCGGTGACGCCCAAGCGGCGGAAGGGCCGGTCATTGCCGCCCATCTGATGGGCCGGGTCTCGCCTGCCAAGCCGGCGACGAGCTGCGCTGGGTGCTTTGCCTGGGGGGTGCTGTCCGGGCGGTTCTGCTCGGCCTGCTCCGTCTTCCAGCACAACCATCCGGGCGAGGCGGACTGCAGCGGGTGCGGCCGGGTCCTGTCGGTGAAGGACGGTTCCTGCCGGTTGTGCTGGCGCCAGGCCAGCCTCGAGGCCACCGCTGTCGGCGGTCTCCCCAGAGGCGCTGTCAGCGTCCTCGCTCCCGGCCGGCGGCTGGCCCACCACCAGCTGTTCTTCGACCGCATGAAGCTCCGTGTCAACCGGCGGGCGGAACCGCCGGTTCGCACCCACGACCGCCGTGGCCGCCCACCCAAGCCCCCTCCCTCACCAGCTGCTCGGCCAGCGTCGCTGCCGGCCCAACCGAGGCTCTTCGACACTCGCCCGGACTTCACCCGCTTCGACGCGAGCGTTCACGCCGACCTCGCCAACCCGTGGCTCGTCTGGGCGCACTACCTCGCACACCGACGAGCGGAGGCCCGGGGCTGGACACGCCGGGTCCGCTTCGGGGTCCAGCGAGGGCTGGTCATCGTGTTGTCCCACCACGCCGAAGGCGACACGGTGCGCCACTCGGAGATGTTCACCGTGCTCCGAGCTCTCGACATCGGCGCTGAGCGTGTCGCCGAGGTGCTGGATGAGATGGGCGTGCTCGTCGACGACCGCCGCCCCGCGTTCGAGGGCTGGCTGGACCGCAAGCTCGATGGCCTGGCCGCGGGCATCAGCCGTGAGGTCGAGGCGTGGCAGCGGGCACTGCACGACGGAGGGCCGCGCACCCGAGCCCGCCACCGAGCCACGGGCGGCCACTACATGAACAACGTCCTCCCGGCGCTGGCCGCCTGGTCGGGCCGCTACCACCATCTGCGTGAGGTCACCCGCGACGACGTCCTCGCTCTTCTCGCCACAGTGCACGGAGCTCAGCGAAGCAACACCATCGTTGCCCTCCGCTCGCTGTTCGCCTTCTGCAAGCGCAACGGCACCGTCTTCCGCAACCCCACCGGCCGCATCAAGGTCGGCGAGCACGGCTACAACGTCATCCAGCCGCTGCGGCCGGTCGAGGTCGGCGATGCGATCGCCGCCGCCACGACGCCGGCGGCCCGGCTCGTCCTGGCCCTCGCCGCCATCCACGCCGCCCGCTCGGGCGCCATCCGGGCGCTGCGCCTCGTCGACGTCGATCTCGGCAACCGCCGGCTCGTGATCGCCGGGCGCATCCGCCCTCTCGACGAGCTGACTCGCCAGATCCTGCTCGGCTGGCTCGACCACCGGCACACCCGCTGGCCGAACACGGCCAACCCGCACCTCATCGTCAACCAGCAGACCGCAATGGAGACCGGCCCGGTCAGCAGCGTCTGGGTGACGACGTCGCTCCGGGGCCAGGCGGCGACTCTGGAGCGGCTGCGCGTCGACCGCCAGCTTGAAGAGGTTCTTACCCATGGCCCTGACCCTCTCCACCTCGCCGCCGTGTTCGGGATCGACCAGAAGACCGCCATCCGCTACGCCGCCTCGGCTCGCCAGCTCCTCGAGACCGCCGCCGAGCAACACGGCGCCGATGGCTAGCGGCGCCACACGTAACGCGCCTCGGGCGAGGGCCCCAGGAACAGCGATGACTACCATCACTAGGTGGTTCGCATCAGAACCGGCCATGTGTGGCTCGGCGTGGCAGCGATCGGAGCGTTGATGGTGAGTACGTCCATCGAGCTCCCGAAGAAGGTGATCAGTCAGCGGGCCCAGGGGATATGGACCGGCCCCGAACAGGGCCAGCCGGTTGTCTGCGTCAAGGGCCAATTCCCGTTCCGGGCCCTCGGTGCGCCGGCAAACGCAGAGGAGGCCGACGATGGGCCGACCAGGGCATTGCAGCGCGTGCTCGCCGGGAGTTCGGGTGTACCTAATCAGCCTCAGCACGGATGGCGACGGCTTTCGGCGAGCGCCAGCACCGTTGAGTTCGGCCATGGCGATCCGCCAGTCCTTGACGGCTTTGTCGTGGTCCACTCCGACAACGGGCAGTGGAGCTACGCGCAGTCGGGAGGTGCTTGCATCGTGCGACCGTTCGTCGGTGGTGGTATCGCCGCCTCGTGGAAACTCGACCCGGCGGCCAAGCCTCCCGCCGCCTCGTCGACCTCCTTGCAGGTCATGGTGAGCGACAGCCAATGCGCCGGCGGCCGGTCAACCGACAACCGCCTCAACGAACCCCGGGTCCGCGTTCTGCGCGACGCCATCGTCATCACCTTCATCGCCGACCAGCTCGACGGGTTTCAAACGTGCCCGAGCCACCTCCCGGCACATCGAACCGTCCAGCTCCCCGAACGCCTAGGCGACCGCCAACTCCTTGATGGCGCGACGGTGCCTGCCCAGCCACCGTGCTTGCGCATAGGGGTATACGACTGTGCCGGCTGAGAATCGCCCGGCGATGTCGGCCGTCGATCGGGATGGCTGTGCCAGGCGGAGCGGCGGAGGCCGCCGTCACGGCTCGGTAGCGCGGCTCGCTTGTTGCGTGGCGGCCACGCATCCCTGGCAATCACCGGTCCCGACGGTTCCGGCGAACCCAGAGGGTTAGGGTCGGACCAGGCCCCGAAGAACCTTGGGTTCCCGTTCAAGCCCCTTCAGTTTGGCTGAACTCCGGGGAGTGACGGCCTTCCCGTATGAATGGAACGAAAAGTTCATCAGCCGGGCCGGGGGAGCGGGCGACGGTTCGGTCCCCGTGCCGGACATGGCCACCCCGGACTGTGAGGAAATGGTGGCGCCTCGTCAGACGGGGGACTGCTGCCGCCGGCCTGCCGGGGATCATTCGCTCCCTTCATGCGCGCAACGAGAACGGGGGGTATCGGTCGGTGAGCAAGCCGACGTACGCCTGGACCCGGAGGCCGTACCGCCAGGCGTTCACGATGAAGTCACGGGGCCCGAGGGGGAACTGGCCGGTGAAAACGACAGCGAAGAACCCGACGAGCACCGCGCCTGCAGCTGCGAGAGCCAGCGCGAAGGCAACGAAGTAGTGGGGGACGGCGAGGAACCACTTGTAGAGCGGTGCCCAGCGGTTCAGCTGGTCCGGGTACGTCAGGCTCAACGTTGTGTGCGGCTCGGCACCATCGTCGGTGGCCTCGGCCCGGAAGGAGAACGGAGGGTAATCCTCGTGCAGGAACAGCGCGTAGCTGACGGCCCGCCACTCATAGCGGTAGGTCATGGCGATCGCGTCGAAGAGCGGCCGGGGGATCTGCCTGGTGAACAGGACGGTGAACAGGCTGACGAGCGTCAGGACCTGTCGAAGGGAGCTGAGCACGTTGGCGACCATGAGGTGAGGCACCGCCAGGAGCCACTGGACCAGGGGACGCCAGCGGGTGATATGGCGGTCGGCGTCGAATTCCAGCTGCGCGGGATAGGGAAGAGCCATGGACATGAGCAAACCTCGTTCGTTGGTGTGGGGAGCTTGTGGCAGGTAGGTCGGCGAGGATCGGGGGCACGCTCGGCGCTGGCGCTCACACGGCGATGACGACCTTGCCTCGGGCGTGACCGTCCTGGACGTACCTGATGGCCGCTGCGGTTTCGCTCAGCGGGTACGTCCGGTCGATCACCGGCGCGACCTTTCCGGCTTCGATCAGCTCTCGGAGAGCCACCAGGTCATCGGCGTTCTCGGAGGAGACAAAGGTGCCGAGCGTCTGACTGACCAGCTTTGACAGCAGGATGGCCCGGATCTGGCGGTCGCTCCCGCCTAGCCAGCGTCCGTCGGTCTCGCCTCCGACGATGACGAGTGTTCCCGCACTGGTGAGGGCCCGCCGGAGGTGTGACAGCCGGCGGTTGCCGCCGATGTCGAGGATGGCGTCGTAGCGGCGCTCGCTGGCGGCGATGTCGTCGCGGGTGTAGTCGATCACGTGATCGGCGCCGAGGGAGCGGACCAGGTCGACCTTGGCCGGGCTGCAGACACCGGTGACCTCGGCCCCGAGGGCCTTGGCGCTCTGGACGGCGAAGGTGCCGACGCCCCCCGATGCGCCGATGATCAGCACGTTCTGCCCAGCCGTCACTTCCGCCTTGTCCCGCACGGCCTGCAGTGCGGTGAGCGCGGAGATAGGGACGGCGGCGGCCTGCTCGAAGGAAAGGGTCGTCGGCTTGATTGCCAGCTTGTCGGCACGAGCTGACGCGTACTCGGCGAACGAGCCGCCGTCACAGACGCCGAAAACCTCGTCGCCCGGTTCGAACCCGGAAACGTCTGCTCCGACCGCTTCGACGATGCCGGCGACGCTGCGGCCCGGGTTGAGCGCCTTGGGCCGCCGGAAGCCGAAGCCGGCCAGACGAATCGGGTAGGGGAGCCCCGCCATCACGTGCCAGGTTCCCCGGTCCACGCTGGCCGCACCCACGCGTACAAGGATCTCGTCGTCCCCGAAGGTCGGCCTGGCCATGTCGGCAATCCGGAGGACCTCCTCGGGTGCGGCGCCGTACTCCCCCTGGACGATCGCCGCCATCATCCCCACAGCGGCGGTGGGCGGGATCGATTCCGTCGGTCGGTCGGCCGTTGCGCTTGTCATGGGCTTCTCTTCGAATGTTTGCTTGCGCCGTACGATCGACAGGAGGCTGAGCGCGCCGATGACGATGATTCCGGCTTCGAGCGTGCGTGCGGCCGTGAGGAGGTAGAGGATGCCAGCGGCGAGCGCCGTCTTCCTCAGCGAGGTCATCGGCTGCCGCGTGGGTGCGGTGGTTCGGGTGGTGTTGGTCATGTCAGTTCCCTTCTGGGGTGGGAGCGGTGGGTGCGTCGGGTCGGAGTTGCGTGAGGGAGACCAGGGGGATGCCGACGTCGCGCAACTTGTGGAGCAGGCCGCATAGGTCCCAACTGGCCGTGGCGGCCGACGAGCTGGCTCAGGAGCTCGTCCGCCTTGCCCGGGGCCTCGATTTGAACGAGTGGGCGGAAGCGTGCCGTCTGTGCGCTTCGACTGCGAAGCCGGTCGGACGCCACTCAGTGCCTGCCGCCGTGGCCGGCGTTCGCGGGCGTGACGCCTTGGTCGCCCACCACGGTCACGGTGAACGCCGCCGTGCGCACCGTCGACTGGTGGCTGAAGTCGAAGAAGAGCCGGTAGGTGCCCGCCGAGGGGACCTCGACGGCGAAGGGCACCTGGCCTGGGCCGACCCGGGCCTCGAGCGGGTGGACGTGGAGGTAGGCCAGATCCGAGGCCCGAATGGCCACCAGGTGGCCCAGGGCGCCGAGGTAGGGCTCAAGGTCGGCCACCGGCTGACCGCCCCGGCGGACGGTGAGGGACACCTCGCCCTCGCCGCCGGCCCGAGGGGTTCCCGTGAGCTCCACCTGGTAGCCGTCGACGTCGGCCGTCGAACCGGGTTCGGGCAGCGGGCGCCGTGTCGGCTCGCCGATCACCGTCACGTCGTGGCCCAAGGTGAGCTCAGGGCCGTCGGCGACGGCGAAGTCGGCGTAGGCCCGGTAGGGCCCGCGGGGGAGCGGGTCGAGCCCGACCCGCCAGATCCCGTCACCACCCAGGGTGGGGTGCACGTGGCGGAACACGCCGAGGTCGCGGCTGACCAGGATCAGATGCAGCGGGCGCTCATGGCGGTCCCGGTAGGTGGTGACCACGCCGCCGGGGCCGAGGATGCGCAGGCGAAACTCGTTGGGAGCCTGAGGCGCGAGCGACGGGGTGAGGACCTCGAGGGTGTAGCCGGCCTCGGAACTGCTCAGACCCTTCACTGTCACGGCCTCCTCCGAGGTGCTTGCTCTTTGGTTTCCGTCGTCGCCCACGGTGGAGCCGACGAGGACGCCGGCGCCGAAGCCCACGGCTAGCCGCGCTCTAGCGGGAGCGGCGAGCCGAAGCCGACCTGACCCGTGACGGGGTCGAGGCGAACGACGGCGCCGACGACGACGACGAAGAGGTCGACGACGACGACGTCTTGGTCCGCGAGCCGGCCTGAGATGCCAAGGGGGTGGGTGCTCCGACGCCGGCCCCCTTCGGCGCGCTGCCCCTCGTCGTCGCGCACGCCCGGTCGGCATGGGCTGTGGCCCCTGACGGGACCACGGGGGAGGCCGGCAACGGCCTCCCCATTGCAAGTCAATGTCCCCCCCCCCCGGCGTGCAATGCTGCCGATGGGGTGGGCGAGCCGGACGGACCCGTCGCCACCACCGGCGCCCCGACAGCGAGGCGTCGAGCGTGGGGTGGTCACGTTCTTGATCGCGGCATTGCCGAGGACGGCCGGCCCGAGGTTCTTCAAGGCCTGCATCGCATAAGCCCCCCGTCACCGGAACGGTTCACCGAACGACACCCTTACGGGACAGACTCCTCCTGGGCTTCTTGGATGGCCGCGCCCAGCAACGAACGACACCCATTGAGCCTTCCTCCCTGCGGGACCCCGGTCGTCGCCAGCGGGTGGGCCCGGGGCCGCTCTCCGGGTGCCTTCGCCGACTTCTGGTCGGCCTCGTCGAGGGGGCGACGCCCGTTGTGACGCAGAGGAACCGTCCGACATCGCCTCGGGTCACGGCGATCGGGACTATCGCGGTGACAGCCAACAGGCGTTGGGGTACCTGGTCGCATCAGCGAACACGCATGTGGTTGGCAGCCAGCCACCGAGATGGTGAGGTCTGTTGAGGGCTCGTGATGGTCTCCTCCCAGAGCCGACCGCCCTCCAGTTCCCGGATGCGGTCCGGGGGCGAGCAATGAAGCCGAGCAAGTATGCGCAGCGCAGCCTGCACGTTCAACAAACTGCTGCTGGTGGCGGTGGGCGGTGCCCGCCGCCGTCGGAGCATGGACAACTGGCCCACAGAGGGTTGCTGAGGTCAACGTGGCCGTCACGGTTCCCGGGGTGGTCAATGGCGCTGGAGAAGCACTTCCCCGAGGATCTTGACGTCTCTGGAGATCGACATCTTAACCCCGAGGAGGCGCAGTTTCGACGCCGCGCGCCGGAGTACGCACCGAGCTGTCCGCCAGTCACGGTGGCGCCGGCGGGGGACGAGGGGACTCGGCCAGGTGGACCGTCGGCACCAGCGGACCGAGGCCCTCGCACGCTCAGGCTGCGGGGTCCGGCTCCCAGTCGTGGTCGCCGAGCAGAATGGCGATCTGGGGGGCGGGAAGGGTCCGCGACACGACGGCCTCGGCCACGTCGGTCAGCTTGGCGTTGTGGTCGCGGGCGTAGGAACGCAGCCGGGCGAAGGCCTCGTCCATGCCGACGCCGGCCCGCTCGGCGATGGCGCCCTTGGCCTGTTCGATGCTGACCCGGCTGTTCAGGGCTCCCTGGAGCTGGGCGCTCAGCCTATTGGCGTCGCTGGCGGCCCGGTCCTGCAGCAGGGCGATGGTGGCGGCATGGGCCAGCGCCTGGGCCACGGTGACGTCGGCGTCGGCTAGGGGGCCGGCTTCGGCCATGAACAGGTTGAGGGTTCCGAGCACGGTGTCGCGCACCCGCATCGGGAAGGCGTGCACCGAGGGAAGCCCGGCCTCGATCGCCTTGCGCCCGAAGGCGGGCCAGGGGCTGGCGTCGCCCAGGTTGCCGTGGACCACAGCCTTGCCGGTGCGGAAGGCGTCGAGGCAGGGGCCTTCGGAGTTCTGGATCTGGAACAGCTCCAGCAGGTTGACCGCCTCGCTCGACGCGGCCACGACGTGGAGGCTGCGGTGGACGTCGGCCAGCAGTATCCCCGTGGCCGAGGCGTCGAGGAGCTCCACGCAGCGGCCGCTCAGCATGGTCAGCAGCTCGATGATGTCGAAGTCATCGACCAGGGTGTCGGCCAGCTGGACGAAAGTGTCCGCCAGCAACTCTTCTCGATTCGCCACCGTCATACCATCCTCTCGACCTGTTCACCCATCGTACGGTGATCCACGGAGAGGCCAGTACAGGCCCTCAGCGATCGTCGAATCGAAGGCGCAGCGCGACGACCTCGGCGGCGATCACGGCCAGGGCGATCCCCTCGGCGAAGGCCCGGGCCCGCAGGCGGGCCAGCGCCTCGCCCACCCCCACCTCCAGTTGCACCGACACCATCCCCGAGGCCTGGTGCACGCGGGCGTCGAAGGCCCTCTCCTCGCCGATACCGACGGCCAGCGACGCGCCGCCGAGACCGGCCTGGCCCGCCAGGAGGGCCCGGGTGACCACCTCGGCCAGGACCAGGGCGTCGGCGTAGACGTCGCTGGCGAGGGGCCCGGGCTGGGCCCGGTAGACGGTGAGTGCGCCGAGGCGGGCGGCGCCGAGGCGAAGGGGGAAGGAGAAGACCGCACCCGCCCCGGCCTCAACGGCCGGCCCGCTAAAGTCGACCCAGCGCTGGGCGGAGACGGCGCCCAGGTCGTTCTCGCGGATCGGGATGCCCCCGGTGTGGGCGTCGACTCGCGGGCCGCTCCCCAGGGTGAACTGCAGCTCCTCCAAGGTGGCGGCAAGGGGGTTCGAGACGAAGGTGGCCCCCGGCACCCCCTCGGCCATGACCACGATCCCCGCTCCCACCGCGCCCAGCAGGTCCTCCGCCGCCAAGCACATCCCCGCCGGAGTGGGTTCGGGGCCCTCGCGTTCGCCCAGCGCGGTGGCGATGCGCAGCCATCGTTCGTGGGTTGTGGTCATCTGGACGGCCAGCTCCACGTTGAGCGGAGAAAGGCTGGCGGCTGGCCATTGACCTTCTGATGCATCGGACCTCCGGCAATTGCAGCACCCATGAGTGGGTCGGCTACCGGGGACCGGAGCAGCGTCGCCTCCGCGGTCGCAACGTCGATCCGTCACGACGCGAGTAGCCCACCTTACAGCGGTTCTCCGGCCTGACAGCGAGGCGTCCGGGCCGCCGGGCCGGTGGCGTCGCTGGGCGTGACCGCGAGGTAGTGCCCGAGCAGCTCGTTGGAGGCCACGCCGGTGCCCTCTCCCGCGACCTCTCCCACTATCGCTCCCAATGCCGGTGCCAGCCCAGCGCCTCCACGAGCGCGCCGGCGAAGGCCTTGACCACCCGGTCGCCGGTGACCACCCCGGGGGCGTCGACGTCGACCGTGGCCGCGACCAGAGCGTCGACCCCCGACCCCCACGCGGCCAGGGTCTTGTGGTGGCGGTAGGCGTCTTGGAGCATGGTGGTCGACTTGGCGTCGAGCGGGCCTGAGCCGCCGGCGACGACGAGAGCGTCGTAGACCACGGAGTCGGTGTTGAAGACGGTGGCGTCGGCACTCACGCCGGTCCGGCCACTGCCTCTGACCGCGCCCCCATGAGGGGCGATGACGTGCATGGCCACCCCGGCGGCCGCGAGAGCGGTGCGAAGCGCGCTGACGCCGGCAGCGTCCACGCCGTCGGTGACGAGCACGCCCACGACCCGGCCGGCGACGGGGCCTGAGGCGACCGGGGCCAGCGACAGCGCCGGCGAGGCGCCGACATCCTCGACTGGCGCTCCGGCGGGGGCGGCGACACCGAGGTGCAGGGCGACGCCGGCGGCGAAGTCCCCATTCACGTTGGCCAGGTTGGCCAGCATCCGGGCGACGATGGCGGGGTCGGCCACCTTGGACAGCTCGAAGGCGAAGGCCCCGACCTCGTGGTCGCGCTCGATCTCGCTCAGACTGTTCCAGAACAGGGTGGCCTGGCTGTAGTGGTCATCGAAGGACTGGGCCCGCTGGCGGACCTTGACGCCGGTGACCGGCAGGGGATAGTGGACGTAGCCGGCGTCGCCCGTGGCGAACGGGCAGCCGCCACCGATGGTGTTGGGCGAGTAGGCGGCCCGGCCGGTGTGGACGGCCTGCTGGGCGAACCCGTCGCGCTG
Source organism: Acidimicrobiales bacterium (assembly GCA_038214685.1). Taxonomy (GTDB): domain Bacteria; phylum Actinomycetota; class Acidimicrobiia; order Acidimicrobiales; family AC-14; genus CADCTB01. The sequence goes on along the minus strand of JBBQRO010000041.1, from coordinate 7,364 downwards.
GTTGTCGTTGACCGGGGCGGTGGGCCGGTTGATGGGGAGCTGGTTGAAGTTGGGACCGCCGAGGCGGGTGATCTGGGTGTCGAGGTAGGAGAACAGCCGGGCGTGCAGCAGCGGGTCGTCGGTGATGTCGATGCCCGGGGGGACGTGGCCGGGGTGAAAGGCAACCTGTTCGGTCTCGGCGAAGAAGTTCGCCGGGTTGGCGTCGAGGGTCATCCGCCCGACCAGGCGCACCGGGCAGAGCTCCTCGGGGACGAGCTTGGTGGGGTCGAGCAGGTCGATGCCCTCGAAGGTCTGGTCCTCGGAGTCGGGCATGACCTGGACGCCGAAGTCCCACTGGGGGAAGGCACCCGACTCGATGGCGTTCCACAGGTCTCGGCGGTGGAAGTCGGGGTCGATGCCGCCCAGCTTCTGCGACTCCTCCCACACCAGGCTGTGGATGCCCGCCGCTGGCTTCCAGTGGAACTTGACCAGAGAGGACTTGCCGGCCGCGTTGACGAGGCGGAAGGTATGGACCCCGAAGCCCTCCATGGTCCGGTAGGAGCGGGGAATGGCCCGGTCCGACATGACCCACATCAGCATGTGGGTGCTCTCGGGTTGCAGCGACACGAAATCCCAGAAGGTGTCATGGGCTGACTGGGCCTGGGGGATCTCCCGGTCGGGCTCGGGCTTCACCGCGTGGACGAAGTCGGGGAACTTGATGCCGTCCTGGATGAAGAACACCGGGATGTTGTTGCCGACCAGATCCCATGTGCCCTGCGTCGTGTGGAGCTTGACTGCGAAGCCGCGCACGTCGCGGGCCGTGTCCGCTGACCCCCGCGAGCCGGCACCGTCGAGAAGCGCACGAACACCCGGGTGACGGCCGAGGTGTCGGTCAGCACCGCAGCGGTGGTGAGGTCGGCCAAGGAATCGAAAAGCTCGAAGCGGCCGTGGGCGCCGGCGCCGCGGGCGTGCACGACGCGCTCGGGGATGCGCTCGTGGTCGAAGTGCATGATCTTCTCGCGCAGGTGGTGGTCCTCGAGCAGCGTCGGGCCCCGCGAGCTCACTCGCAACGAGTTGTCCGTGTCCTCGACGGGGGTGCCTTGCGCCGTGGTGATTGCGTCCCCGTCCTGGGCCCAGCTGAGACCGACCGCGGCGTCTCGGGGGCCGCCGCCGACGGCCGCCGACACCTTCGCCGGGGCGGTCGCCGGAGCGGTCGGATCGCCCTGGAGGCCGCCGCCCTCGGGACCGCCGGTCGGTTGCGCAGTCGTCGACGTCGTTCGTGCCGTTGGGCTTGAGCGGGTCGCGTTCGGGCGGTCGTCTGCTTCGCCGCCCGTTTCGTCGGGGCCATCATGAGCCTTCCACTTCGGGGCGCACGGTTTGCGCCAGCGACAAAACCTATCCGCGAGGTCCGGGGCAGCCGATCGACGCCATCTCGGAGGTGGGGGGCCGCGTTGGGGTCGGTGGCCTCGGCCCGGCCGTCACAGGGACTGGCGTACGACCTCGGTCGCGTACTCCAGCACCCGCGCCCGCCACGGGCGGCTGCTCCAGCTCTCCAGGTCGATCTCCCTCGACACCTCGACGTCCTCCAGGAAATGCTTCTCCAACTCCACGACGAGGGCGGCGCCGGATATGGCCACGTTGATCTCCAGGTCGAGGTCGAGCGACCGGCTGTCGAAGTTCCCGGAGCCGACGTTGGCCCAGTCGTCGTCGACCACGAGGACCTTGGCGTGGAGCATGGTCCGGTCGTACTCGAACACCCGCGCCCCCGCCCCGAGCAGGTCGCCGTAGGAGCGCCGCCCCGCCTGACGGGCGACCTCCTTGTCGACCTCGCGGCCGTTGACCAGGATGCGAACGTCGACACCGCGCCTGGCCGCGTCGCACAGCAGGTCCTCGAAGGCCTGGTCGGGGGCGAAGTACGCGGTCGTCAGCCACAGCCGGCGCCGGGCGCCGGCGATCGCCGCGTAGAACAGCTCGGTGGCGGCGGTGGCGCCTCCGGTGGGCGTGCTCCTCGTCACCTGGAGGGCGACCCCGCCGTCGAAGGGCGCGATCTCGGCAAAGTGCGGCGCACTCAGGAGGTCGCCGGTGGCCTCGGCCCAGTTCTCCAGGAAGGCGCCGACGAGGTCAACCACGGCGGGGCCCTCGATCCGCAGGTGGGTCTCGCGCCAGTGTTCGCCATCTTGGACGTCGCCCGTCCACACGTCGGCGATGCCGACGCCCCCGACGAAGCCGAGGGTGCCGTCGACCACCAGGATGCGACGGTGCATGCGGTTGTTGAGCTTGTGGATGCTCCACCAGCGCAGCGGCCGGAATATGGCCACGTGTACCCCGCCCCGGCGCAGCCGCCTGATGTGGTCGCCGTCGAGCTTGGCCGACCCGTAGGCGTCGAGGATCACGTTGACCTCCACGCCGGCGCGGGCCCGCTCGATGAGCGCCTCGCCGAAGCGCTCGGCCGTGCGCCCCGGCCAGTAGATGTAGGAGGAGAGGTCGATGGTCCGGGTGGCCGACGAGATGGCGTCGACCATGGCGTCGAGGGTGCGCCGTTGCGCATCACCTCCACTCGGTTGCCCTGATGTAGGGGCGCCCCCGTCATGGCTGTCAGCAGGCGGGAGAACTCAGGCGTGCCAGGCCCGGGCGCCTCCTCCAGGTCGAGCCGCCAGCGCGTCGATCGCTTGTACCTCGCCACCTGCAAGGCCAGGAGGCCGATCGCCCCTACGCCGACTCCGACTCCACCACGCCGAAGCGACGAGGACACTGCCGTTCTTCCTCCCGGTGTGCGGTGGCCTGCCTTCCGGCTCGGGTCGACACTACACGTGGGGGGTAGCCTTTTGACGCGACCTTGGCCGGGATCAGGTCGCCTCGCGCTGCCTTCGGGCCGGGCCCAGCGGGGCCCGGTGCAGCCGGTTGTCCGACATCGGTTTCCGCCACTCTGTCCACCCTCGGCGGCCGCTCGTCGACGCGTGTCGACCGGGTCGGGACTCGCCGACCGATGACACGGGGCCGACCGTCGTGAGTTGAGGCATCGCCGGCGGGGACGCCGATCGGGGCTCCCTCACCACCTGGTCAGGCCCCGGGACCCGGGCCGTCGGACTTCGCTGTGGTCGCTATGGCGTCGACCTCGAACCACACCGACTTGCCGGGCCCGTTCGGCTTGACCCCCCAGGCACTGGCCATCGCCTCCACCATCAGAATGCCCCGACCCGACAGCGCCTCGGTACTGCCGTCGCCGGCGAGGGGGACCCCCGCTCCCTGGTCGCTCACCTCGACGCGGACCCGCCGCGGGCTGACGTCAACGTCGAGGTCGAGCTGGGCACCGGGGCCGTGGGGCCCACCGTGGAGGACAGCGTTGGTCACCACCTCGCTGGTGAGCAGGACAGCGACGTCGACCTGGCTCTGCTGGCCCCACCCGAGGAGGCACGACCTCACGAGACGGCGGGCCGTCTTGACAGTCTCGGGCTTGGCCAGGAGTCGCACATCGCCTCGGATCGGAGCCCGAACGTTCAAGGAATCGCCTACCGGCGCCCCGGAGCGTAAGCCTCGGACCCTTACCCAATCGCGTCGCCGCTCAAAGCTCCAGCCCGCGACCGCGGTCGCTGTGCGGGCTCACCCGGCCGCACTCGACGACGGCGACGCCGTCAGAACGCGCCGAGTGAAGACGTCCGAGTCTTGGCGGGCCCTCCCATGGGCGAGCCCCGCTGTATCGTGGTCTCCGACACGACAGGTTCAGCCTGCTCGGTGTCGGGTCGCCAACGTGCGACTCGGTGCGTCGCTCCGGCCCCTGGTGACGTGTTGGGAATCCAATTGTACGCGCACCAGGAAAGGGCCACGATGGTCGCTCTGCCCCCGTCTCTGCTCTTGGTGGTCCTCAAGGCCCCGGTGGCGCGGTGATCGCGCCGGCGGCCCCGCCCGAAGCCGGCCACGCGGAGGCGCCCACCATCCTTGGCGAGACATCGGCCCTCTCCGGCGCCTATGCCCAGGTTGCGGCGCTGCTGCATGAGTCGCGGCGGGCCGCGCCGGATGCCCTCGGGTCGTTCCTGGCCCGCCGGGCGGCGACGCTGGGGATGGCGGACCTGTCGGTCTACGTGTCCGACTACGAGCAGCGGCGCCTGGTGCCGATCGTGGGATCGGCGGAGGTGTCCTCGATCGCCATGGACGACACCACCGGCGGCCGGGCGTTCACCACCGCCCGCCAGCTCGACGAGCCGGCCGAGGGCGGGGCGCGGCTGTGGAGCGTCGTGGTCGACGGGGCCGCCCGCCTCGGCGTCATGGCCGCCACCTTCGCCTCCCTCGATGACGATGCCCGGGCGCTGGGGGACAGCCTGGCCGGGGTGGTCGCCGCCCTTCTCATCACCCGGGGCCAGTGCACCGACGCCTACACCACCCTGCGCCGCACCCAGAAGATCACCCTGGCCGCGGAGATGCAGTGGGGCCTGCTGCCGCCGTTGAGCCTCGACAGCGGCCGGGTCTCCGTCGCCGGGCTGATCCAGCCGGCCTACGAGGTCGGCGGCGACTGCTTCGACTACGCGGTCAACGGCGACACCCTCGACTTCGCCGTCTTCGACGCCATGGGCCACGGCCTGGCCTCCAGCCAGCTCGCTCACCTGGCGGTGAGCAGCTACCGCCACAGCCGACGCTCGGGCCTCGACCTGGCCGCCACCTACGAGGCCATCGACGCCGCGGTGGCCACCACCGGCGGCGGCGAGCGGTTCGTGACCTGCATCCTGGGGCGCCTCGACCTGCTTCACGGGGCCTTGGAGTGGGTCAACGTCGGCCACCCGCTGCCCCTGCTGGTGCGCGGCGGCGAGGTCGTGGGCCCGCTGGCGTGCGAGCCGAGCCTGCCCGCCGGGCTCGGGGGCGGGCTGGTGGAGATCGCACAGGACGTCATGCGACCCGGTGACCGGCTCTTCTGCATCACCGACGGCGTGGTCGACTCCCACCGCCCGGGTGGGGATGACTTCGGCGAGAAGCGCCTCGTCGAACTCCTGGCCGCCCAGTCCCGGTCCCGTCTCGACGCGGCCGAGACCGTCCGCCAGCTCTCACATACGGTGCTCGACCACCACGGCGTCCTCAGCGACGACACCACGGCGTTCCTGGTCGACTTCCACCAGGTGTGAGTGCCAGCATGTGACCGCCACGGAGCTCGGAGGCGCCGCCCGCTCAGGTCGGGTCTCGGGGTCAAGCGTCCTCGCTCGGCGGCCGGAGCCTCGAGGCGGCGCTCGCCGCTGACCGCCTCAGAGCCAGAGTGTCGCGGAACAGACCTCGGGCAAGATTGCCTCCTGGCGATCAGTCGAGGGCGCATCTGCCATGTCGGGAAACGCGCCGGGGCCGTCGACACCACTGTGGCCCACGGGCGGGAACGGACCTGATCGACGGGCCAGTGGTGTCGGAGCTCGCTGCCGGCGGACCGCCCGGGTGGCGCATTGGCCGGGCCGCCGAGCGCCGGCGAACCCCAATGTTCACATTCGCAGGCGTGGCCGCAGCCGGGACACCTAGGATGGCCGAAGCTGGCCACGATCGACGGCCTCGGCTTTCCTCTTCGACAGACCAGATGCTGCCCCGGACCCCGACAGCTGCGCATACGGCCGTTGCACCACCGGAGGTGTCATGAGCCAGTTGACCCGGCACACATTGCGGCGAGGAAGTCCTTGCCTGGATCCCTTCACCATCCGGGTCGAGGCCGATGCATCGAGTGTCGTCGTGCTCCTCAGCGGGGAGCTGGACCTGGCCACCTCGTCCGAGCTCTCGGCCACCTTGGACCTGGCGAGCGCGACGGGGCCCGGCGAGGTCGTGGTCGACCTGAGCGCGGTCACGTTCCTCGACACGCGCGGCGTCGGGGTCATCCTCGCCGCCCAGGAGGGCTGCGTGCCCGCTCGGTGCGCCTGGCGGTCCGCCGGCCCTCGCCCGTCGCCCGGCGGCTCCTGGCCCGCCTGGCCCTGGCCGGCCTCATGGAGGACGGCGATGGGCACGGCCCTGCGCCCTCCAGCGCCCCCGCGAGTGCACCGCCGGGTTCGCGGCGGTGACGACGACGGCGCCCAGGGTTGGCGGCCCGGTCGGGCCCGACGCCTCGCCGCACGAGCGGCAGAGGGGGGGCGACGAGGCGGCGCTTGCCGATGTCTACCGGCGCCACGCCTCGGTGGTGTTCAACGTGGCCATGAGGGTGACCAGGAACCGCTCGGCGGCCGAGGAGGTCACCCAGGGGGTGTTCCTCGACGTGTGGCATCGACCGCAACGCTTCGACTCGGCGCGGGGACACCTGGGTTCCTGGCTGGCGACGATGGCCCATCACCGAAGCGTGGACTGGGTGCGTGAGGAGACCGCCCGCCGCCGCGAGCACCGCCACCGCGAGTCCGACGTCGCCCACCTCCGCGACGTCGAGGAGACGGTGGCCGCGGCGATGGGCGCCCGAGGGGGTCCGGCGCGCCCTCGACGGCATGTGTGAGGCGGAACGCTCGGCCATCAGCCTCGCCTACTTCGGCGGTCGCACCTACCGCCAGGTGGCCCGGGATCTGGGGGTGCCCGAGGGCACGGTCAAGTGGCGCATTCGGGCCGGCCTCCAGCGCCTCGCTGCCGCGCGGATCCCGCCCGGGGCCTCAGGGCCGCGAAGTGAGCGGTATCAGATCAGCTCGGCACAGCGAGTGGCGACGCTAGAGCGCCTCTCTGCAGGGCCTCCCCACGCCGGGCCCAGGGCGTCAGCCCAACCTGCACCCGTGACTGGTCGAAGCGGCCCATACCCGGCCGTCCCGGTGCCACAATGACGCGCTCGACCACCAGGGCGAGCATCTCGCGACGCTGGGCGAAGTCGGCCTCGGCCCAGAAGCTTCGCGGATCGGGGTGCAAGATCGTCCGCCGCCGGGTGACGGCGTCGACGGATGCGTGCAGGCGGTCGATCTCGCGCTCGAGCTTCACTCTGACCGACCGGTACCGCCCCTCCGTCAGAGCACCACGCACGTAGTAGTCGTCGTCGAGGACTGGAGCCGGCTCTGCGCTGCGCCGAGGGCGGCCAGCGTGGCCGCCAACGACGTGCCGTCGCCGGCATCGGCCTGGGCCAGCATCGCGTCGCGCACCGAGGCCGTCGTGAGCAGGTTCAGGACCTGGCCGGCCACCAACTCGTCCACGGGCACGGCGAGGATCGACAGCTGATGGCCGCGCCGGCGGCCCGCGCACAGATAGCGCTTCGTGTGGTCATCACGGGGTCGGGAGAACAGTCGGGCCCCGCAGACGCCGCAGTCGATCAGGCCGGTCAGCAGGTATCGCGTCGGCCGGTGGGCGTTGGTGTTGCGCTCGGGGTTGAGCAGCACCGCCCGCACCTGGTCCCAGGTCGGGCGGTCGATGGCCTCCTTCCAGACGGCCGGCCGAAGTTGCCCCAGCGTCCGTCCGCTCGGGTCGAC
>JBBQRO010000040.1:0-26377 GCA_038214685.1 Acidimicrobiales bacterium | reverse complement strand
AACGGCCTGTGTCGAACCGCGGCGACGACAGTCGACGTCCGGGGCTTCCTGCACCAGATGCCGGCCCGCAACCGCGGGCGGAGGCCACCAGCGGCTTTCGAGCGCATCACCGTCGAGGGCCTGGTCTTCACCTACCCGGGCCGGGACGCCCCGGTGCTCGACGGCGTCGACCTGGAGATCCGAAAGGGTGAAGTGGTTGCCCTGGTGGGGGAGAACGGCTGCGGCAAGACCACGCTGGCCAAGCTGCTCTGCAGCCTGTATCGGCCCTCGCAGGGAACCATCCGCTGGGACGACGTCGACGTGGCCGACTGCGACCCGGCCGGGGTCCGGTCGCGCATCGCCATCGTGTTCCAGGACTTCGTGAAGTACCCGTCGCTGAGCGCAGCGGAGAACATCGGGATCGGCCTGCCGGCGCGCATGGGCGACCGCGAAGCAATCGTCGCCGCCGCCCGCCGGGCCGGGGCCCATGGCGCAATCGAGGCCCTCCCCGACGGCTACGACACGGTGATGTCCCGCCAGTTCGGGGGAGCCGATCTTTCCACCGGGCAGTGGCAGCGGGTGGCCCTGGCCCGGGCCTTCCTGCGCGACGCCCCACTCGTGGTGCTCGACGAGCCCACCGCCGCCCTCGATCCCCGGGCCGAGCGCGACCTGTTCGAGACGGTGGCCTCCCTCTACCGCAGCCGCTCCGCCGTCCTCATCTCCCACCGGCTGTCGAGCGTGCGCTTCGCCGACCGTATCTGCGTGCTGGCCAAAGGCCGGATCGCCGAGTCGGGCACCCACGAGGAACTGCTGGCCGCCGGCGGCGACTACGCCGAGCTGTTCGAGCTCCAGGCCCACGCCTACCGCTGACGTCGGCAGCCGCCATGTCCCAGCGTGGGCGGAGAGCCGCCATGCACGCTGCTCAGCCTGCGGGGGCGAACGACTCGGCCAGGCGGCGTAGTTCTTCGGCAGAGGCGTCACCGGCGATGGTGACCACGAGCCGCTCGTCGATCGTCCACACATGGGGCACGCCGCGAGCCGAGATCACCAGCTCGGCCTGGGCCCCGGCCAGCGCGCCGCCCGCCACCGTAAACCGCTGGGGCTGGTCGACGAAGCCCTCGCCGGAGGCCACCGGGTCGGCCCAGCAGGCGCTGGGATCGGAGCCGGGCAGGGTGGTCGAGCACCGTCGGGCCGAGCCGGTGGAACGGGTGGTGACCACGATGCGGTCGAAGCCCCGCCGGTAGGCCACCGACACTACGTTGCGCGACGTGGGGTTGGCGCCTTCGCTGCCGGTGGGCTGGGCTTGGATGGCGACGGTGACCTCGGCCAGCTCGTAGCCGGGGGGCAGGCTGGCCACCGCCGGCAGCAGGGGCCGGTAGCCGGCGGTGGCCTGGACCTGGGCGAGAGGAACGCTGCGGAACCCCACGTCCTGGCGGAACGGCACCACACCGGCGGGCAGGTCGAGTAGGAACGACGCCGGGTCGACCGGGCCGTCGACCACCAGGTCGGAGAGGCGGACCTCGTTGAGGAAGCGGCCGGCGAGGGTCTCGGTGATCCGCAGCGGGAACCCGGTTTCGCGATCGACGACGACCTCGAGCTGGTCGCCGCTCCCGCCCGGGCCGGCCAGCTTGTTGGGCGTCACCGGAGTCGCAAGCCGCCACGCGGTGCGGCCCTGCTCGGTTACCTCGGTGACCGGCACGTCGTCGGTGGTGGATAGGAAGGCCCGCACCACCGAGGCCACGTCGCGGCGCAGCACCGAGGGCCGGGCGGCCATGTCGGGAGGCCCGGCAGGGAGGTTCGAGATCACCTGGGCCGCGGGGCGACCGTCGGAGACGACGCGCTGCTCGCGCCGGGTCGCGCTGTAGGCCACGTCGTCCTGGCGGCCGATGCCGGTGATGCGCTCGTCGCCGGCGGCGGTGGTAACGAACGACCACCGCAACGTGGTGCGCCCGCCGGCCTCGGGTGGGAAGCAGGGGCCGAACCCGACGGCGCACTCGATGGTCACCTCGCCGCGCAACGACCGCAGCGACGACAGCGCAGTGGACACCCGGACTCGCACCTCCGTGGCGCTGATCAGGCGGGTGTCCGAGGGCGACGGCGAAGGCCGGATCGGTGACGATCCGTCGTTGGTGAGCACGGTGCTGGCCGCCAACACGGCGAGAAGGACGGCGGCGGCGGCGAAGCCCAGGAACATCGGCGGTCGCAACCAGCCGGGCCCTCGGGCGGGACGGCGCTTGACCGCAGATTCCTGTTCGAGCCGCTCGGCCAGTCGGGCGAAGAACTCGGGTCCGTGGTCGGGGACGTCGAGGCTTCGCAGCTTCTGGCCCAGTCGGTCGTCGCGAGTGGTCATCCCTCGTCGTCCCCCCCGAGCGCGGTCCGCAGGACGGCTCGGGCCCGGCTGAGGCGGGAGCCGATGGTGCCGGCGCGCACGCCCAGCACTTCGGCTGCGTCGCCGTAGTCCAGGCCGTAGGCGTCGACCAGGAGGACGGCGGCCCGCTGGTCGGGCGGCAGGCGGTCGAGGGCGGTTGCCAGGTCCTGGCGCCGGACGGCGATCTCCGCCGGCCCCGACCGCTGATCCACGAGGGTCGCCTGCCGTTCGTCGTCGTAGCTCACGGGCGTCATGGCCGGGCGCCGGCGGAGGTCGTCGATACACGCGTTGTAGGCGATGCGGTAGAGCCAGGTGCCCAGGGCGGCGTCGCCCTTGAAGCGGGGCAGGGAACGGAAGGCCTTGACGTAGACCTCCTGGAGGACGTCGTCCATGCGGTCGCGGTCGCCGAGCAGGCGAAAGGCGAGGGACCGCAGACGATGGTCGTAATGGCCGACGATCTCGGCGAAGGCGTCCTGGTCGCCCCGTCGAGCCCGGGCGACGACCAGCTCGCCGACCTCCCCTGTGGCCGGGGGGACCGCGGCGGCGAACATCGCGCCAGGCCACCTCGGAAGCCGGATTTGGAGAGCGATGCCCATACCGGAGCTTTGACGCAGCCGGCCCCGGATCCCTTCCCGGAGCGTTACAGAACTGCAACGCAATATTCTGCCCCGCCCCAACGTCATATCCGGTATGAACAAAACGTCATCGATCCTGAGAGTCCTCTGCACTGCCATCGCCGCCTTCGTCGTGGCCGCCGCCGGCGTCAGCGTCACCCTTGCCGTGTCGAACCGGCCGACCTCGGTCGAGGCCGCCGGCGTCGACGCCGACCCCCGACCTTCCACCACCAAACCTATGCCGTCGACGACGGTCCCACCGGCAACGCTTCCTCCCACAACCGTCCCTTCCACGGCGGTCCCTCCCACGACGGTGCAGCCGCCGGCCACCACGCCGCCTACCACCACGCCGCCGGCGACCCCCGGGCCGGCGGGAACCCTGCGCCGCGGCGACCGGAGTGAGGCGGCGCGAGAGCTGCAACGGCAGCTGCGCGACCTCGGCTACTGGCTGGGCGGGGTGAGCGACACCTTCGGGCCCCTGACCAAGCAGGCGGTGATCGCCTTCCAGAAAGTCGAGGGCCTGACCCCCGACGGGGTGGCCGGACCGGCCACCCTCGCCGCGCTGGCCGGGGCCGATCGCCCCACGTCAGCGGCGTCCGGCGATCTGGTCGAGGTGGACAAGGGCCGCCAGGTGCTCTTCGTGGTTCGCGACGGTGCGGTGGTCTGGACGCTGAACGTATCCACCGGCACGGAGCTGCCCTATGAGATCGATGGGCGCCAGGAGCTGGCCGACACGCCGCCAGGCCGCTGGAAGGTGTCGTGGGCGGTCGACGGCAACGACGTCGGCCCGCTCGGCGCCCTCTACCGGCCCCGGTACTTCCATGCCGACGGCATCGCCGTGCACGGCTACCACTCGGTGCCCGCCTACCCGGCGTCGCACGGATGTGTGCGGGTGACCGAGTCGGCCATGGACTGGATCTGGGCCAACAACCTCATGCCCATGGGCTCGGCGGTCTGGGTCCACTGAGCAGCGCCCTGAAGCCCGCCCGGGACTACGCCTGGGCGGCGGCCACCTCGGCCCGCTCCTGAAGCAGGCCCACCACCAGGTCACGCATGGAGAACACGCCGTAGAGCTGGTCGTTCTCGTCGACCACCACCAGGTGGCGGAAGCCTTTGTCACGCATGACCTTGGCCGCCTCGTGCAGCTCGAGGGCCGGCGTGACCGTCTTCAGCCCCCGGGTGACGCAGTCCCGCACGGTCATGCTGGCGATGTCGGTGCCCCGGGCGATGACCCGCAGGGCGTCGCGGTCGGTGATGATGCCGGAGGGCTTCCCGTCCTTCAGGACGACGGCGGAGCCGATGCCCCGCTCGATCATCCAGATGGCAGCGTCGGAAAAGCTGTCACCCTCTTCGACGGTCAACACGGCCCGGGTGATGAGCGATCCGATCTCCATGGCCGGGACCTTAGCCAAGCGAACCGCTTGTGAAAAGGATTGTGAATGTGAACACATTCACACACTTGGGGTATCATGGTCCCCGTGACGCTCGTACACCGGGTGCTGCACCCGAACCCCATCATCTCGCTCGAGGACCATGTGACCCGGGGAGGGGGAAAAGGCCTCACGGCGGCCCTGGAGATGGAGCCCGACGCCATCATCGAACGCGTCCTGGCCTCCGGCCTGCGGGGGCGGGGCGGCGCCGGCTTCCCGGTAGGGCGCAAGTGGCAGACCGTGGCCCAGAACCGGATGGCCGAGGCCAACTCGGCGGTCATCGTCAACGCCGCCGAGGGCGAGCCGGGCACGTTCAAGGACCGCACCATCCTCCGGCGCAACCCATACCTGGTGGTCGAGGGCGCACTGATCGCCGCCCGGGCCGTGCAGGCCGACCTGGTGGTCTTCGGCATGAAACGCTCCTTCGCCGGCGAGGTCGAGCGGGTGCGGGCCGCCGTCGAGGAGGTCGAGGACGCCGGGTGGAACGTGGGCATCACCCTCGAGGTCTTCGAGGGCCCCGACGAGTACCTTTATGGAGAAGAGAGCGCCCTGCTCGAGACCATCGACGGGCGGTTCCCCTTCCCCCGCGTGGTCCCCACCTTCCGGCGCGGCCTGCGGGAGGCGCCCGACGACGCTCCCGTCGCCCCGGCGTTGGTCAACAACACCGAGTCGCTGGCCAACGTGCCCCGCATCCTGGCCCGGGGCCCCGACTGGTTCCGCACCGTCGGCACCCAGGAGTCGCCCGGCACCATGGTGTGCACCGTCACCGGCCGCACCCAGAAGCACGGCGTGGGCGAGGTGCTGATGGGCACGTCGTTGCGTGACGTGATCGATGAGATCGGTGGCGGTCCGCTGCCCGGCCGCGAGATCAAGGCGGTCATGTCGGGTGTGGCCACCGGCATCATCCCCGGGTCGCTCCTCGACACGCCGGTCACCTACGAGCACCTGGCCGCCATCGGCAGCGGGCTCGGGTCGGGCGCCTTCATCGTGTTCGACGACACCGTCGACATGGTGGCCGTGGCCGCCGGCGCGGCCCGCTTCCTGGCCGTGGAGTCCTGCGGCCAGTGCTCGCCGTGCAAGCTCGACGGAGAGAACCTGGCCGAGCGCCTGCTGAAGATCAGCGAGTCCATCGGCACCGAGCACGACATGGGCGTGATCCGCAAGCGCATCGGCACGGTGGCCGACCGCTCCCGCTGCTACCTGGCCACCCAGCAGCAGGTCCTCCTCGACAGCCTGCTCAAGCACTTCCCCGACGACTTCCAGGGCCACGTCACCAACGCGGTCGACCCTGTCGGGTTCGAACTTATCGCCGAGCTCATCGACATCCGGGGCGGGAAGGCCTACCTCGACGAGCGCCACCGCCAGAAGCAGTACGACTGGTCGTATGCCAAGAACGACTCCGGCACCGTGCCCGTCGAGCGCTTCGTCAACGCCGTGCCCTCCTGGCGGGCCTGAAACAGGACGCCCGTCCGATCAGGCCAGACGTTCCAGCCGGTCGCCTTCGAGGAACCACAGCTCGACTCCGTCGAGCAGCAGGCGGTAGCGGGCCAGCCACCGGCTTAGCGCGTCCCGCTCCTCACCGAAGACCAGGAAGCGGCGGTCGGCGTTGGTCACGTGGCCGACGATGAGCACCGCCTCGGAGATAGCGGCCGACCTGGCCTGATCGGTGTCGGCCCGGTCGGCCAGCCAGACAACGTCGCCGACGATGCGGCCGTTGCCCGACACCAACTCGAAGGGATGGGCTTCGCCTCCTGGCAGCACAGCGTGGCGGCGCTGCAGGCTGGTGCCCCACCGGGCAGAGAGCACCCGCCGGGCGTGGGCCGGAAAGGTCGACTGGCCGTCGGCCGCTTCGGGGAGCGTCGCCTCCGGCGGTGGGTTCGGCAGGCTCGCCGGTCGGACAGGGACCGGTCGGGTGCCGCCGGCCATGTTGCGGACCACCCGACCCTCAGCTTCCAATTGCCGGCAGGTCTCGGCGATGAGGGGCCGGCGTACCCCCAGAGCGTCGGCCAGCTCACCGTCGTCGAGCGACGCCCCATTGGTGGTCAGGTGATCGAGGATGCGCTCTCCCAACGTCGGCACGGGGAAAAGGTACGCGCCGGTCACGCCCCCCGCACCACGACGAGCCGGTCGGCACCCGATTCGGCGCCCCAGATCTCACCCGGGCGCCCGAGGATCTGGCGCACGTTGGCGTTGGGGGCGTCGTGGGGGAAGGTTCGGAACGTCCCGGTCCCGGGGTCGAACAGGACGAGGGCGTTGGCCCCGAAGTCACTCAGCCACACCCGGTCCTTCTCGTCGACGTACACCGCGTACGCCTGGGGTCCGTCGCCCGGGAGCTTCCATTCCCGCCACCCTCCGTCGGCGGGGTCGAGCACCGCCACCTGCCCGGCGTTCCACTCGCTGACCCAGATCTTCCCGGCGGAGTCGGACCACACCCGCCGGGCGCCCTGCCTGGTGGTGGGTGGATCGATCGGAGTGGCCTCCCCGGTGGCGGTGTCGATCCTGGCCACGTGGCTGCCGGCCAGTGATGCGTAGAACACCTCGCCGCCGGGGGTGACGGTGATGCCGTAGGGGCCGGGGCCCCGAGGTGCGTCGAACACTTCGACCCGTCCCGACGCGGTGTCGAGCCGGCCGTAGAAACCGGCCTGGCCGGTGAACCAGAGTGTGCCGTCGCGGCCGAAGACCGCAGTGTTCAGGTTGACGTTGCGGGTGCCGGCCGGCAGCGGGAACCGCCGGACCTCCCTGGTGGGCCCGTCGACCCGAATGATGGCGTTGAGGCCGCTGTCGGTCACCCACGCCGCCCCGTCCGGGCCGACAATTACACCGTGGGGCGCTGATCCGGAGCCCAGCTTCGTGTGGGTGGTCGCCCCGGTGGCCGGGTCGAGGCGCCCCAGTTCGCCGGTGCCCTGAGCCGTGTACCAGACCGATCCGTCGGCGGCCGGTGCCACGTCGTGGGGACGCGAGCCGGCCGGCACGGCGTAGGTGGTCATCCGGGCCTCGGCCGGCGCCGGCGCCGGCACCAGGGGAGTGGTGGTCTCGGCCGGCGCGGCGGCGATCGAGGTGGCGGTCGGCTGGGCGGCGGTGATGGGGCCCGAGCCCGAGTCGGAGCGGCACGCCCCGGCGATCAGAGCCAGGGCCAGGACCCCGGGGGTCGCGCCTCGTCTCATTGCCGGGACAGGAAGTCGGTCAGCGCGGCGTTGAACTCCTCGGCCGCTTCCAGATTCGACAGGTGGCCGGCACGCGGGAGCACGGCAAGCTCCGATCCGGAGATGGCATCGCGCATGGCCCGAGCCTCGTCGGGCGGTGACAGGGCGTCGTCCTCGCCGACCACCACGAGGGTGGGGACGGTGATCCCGGCCAGCTCACCGGTGGCGTCGGGCCGGTGCTTCATGGCTTCCAGGGCGCCGATGAAGCCGGCTGCCGGGTTCCCCATGAGCCGGCGGACCTGTTCGACCAGGTCGAGGCGGGAGGCCCGCGTGTGGTCCGACAGTAGCCCGGCGATGAGGACCTCGATCAGGGCCGTCGTGCCGATGCGGGCGACCTGGTCCTGCTGGTCGGTGCGGCGATCGAAGGCCGCGGTGGTGTCGGCGGCGGCCCGAGTGTCGGCGAGGACGAGCGCCGAGACCCGCTCCGGGTACTGGCGCAGGAAGGCGAAGGCCACATAGCCGCCCATGGAGAGCCCGCCGAGCGCCACTCGCTCCAGCCCGAGGTGATCGAGGAGCCCGGCGAGCAGGTCGGCGTAGCCCAACATCGTGTAGCGGAACATGCTGTCGGGCGCGTCCGACCCGCCGAAGCCGAGGAAGTCGGGGGCGATGACCCGACGCCGCGCCGAAAGGTGCTCGAGCTGCGGTGCCCACATGCCCGCATGCAGCGGGAATGCGTGCAACAGGACGAGGGCCGGCTCCCCGGTCCCGGTATCGAGATAATGGACGCGGGCCCCGTCGACCTCGGCAAACGGCACGGGCTCACGGTACCTTCGGTGCGGGGAACAAGGAGGGCGCATGGCCGCAAACGCACGGGGGGCATCGGGCGACGACGCCGTTCTGCCGATGACCCGCGCCCTCTCGGCGTTCATCGTTCCCTTCCTCGTGGTCGCCTTCGTGGTGCTCTACGGGTTCCCGGGCGACACCGACAGGTTGTTCGCCTGGACGATCACGCCGCCGATGACGCCGATGACCCTCGGTGCGGTCTACCTCGGCGGCGCCTACTTCTTCGTGCGGGCCTTCCGGGCCACCGCGTGGCACACGGTGAAGTCAGGCTTCGTCGCCGTCGGCACCTTCGCCTCCCTCATGGGAGTGGCCACGATCCTCCACTGGGACCGCTTCAACCATGGTCACGTGGCCTTCTGGCTGTGGGTCGGGCTGTACTTCACCACGCCGTTCCTGGTGTGGGGCGTGTGGGCCGTCAACCGGCGGCGGGGCGCCGGTGCCACGGTGGACGATCTGGTCCTGCCTCCAGTGGCCCGTCTGGTCATCGGCGCCACCGGCGCGGTGGCGGTGGTGGCCGGCCTGTACCTCTTCCTCCTGCCGACACTGGCCGTCGACGTGTGGCCCTGGACGCTCACCCCCCTCACGTCTCGGGTGCTCGGGGCCATCTTCATGCTGGGGGTCGCCGGGCTGGGGGTCATCACCGACGCCCGATGGGGTGCGTCGCGGATCATGCTCCAGGTGCAGGTGTTCATGCTGGCCCTGATTCTGCTCGCCGCGGCGCGGGCCCGGAACCAGTTCGACGGGGCGCGGCCTCTCACCTGGCTGCTCCTCGGCGGCTTCGTGGGCGCCCTGGCCGCCGCGGCGATCCTTTCGGCGAGGATGAACGCTCGGGCCGCCGAACGCGCCTGAGCTCGGCCACTGGTCCACCATCCGACGATGGTCGACCAGTGAGTGCTTTCCAGACCGGCCTCCCGGGCTGGTCGTACGCTACGGGGGTGGGATCGGGAGTGATCGTGCTGGTCGGCCTACCCGGGGCAGGGAAGAGCACACTGGCCGCAGCGCTGGCCCGGCGGCTGCCCGATGCCCGGGTGCTCGATAAGGACAAGGTGCGCCACGTCCTCTTCGACCCGTGCGACTACACTTCGGCCGAGCGCGACGTCGTTTTCGCGGCCATGCTCGACGCGGCGCGCTACCACCTCGGTCGCGACCGGGTGGCGATCTTCGACGGCCTCACGTTCTCCCGGCGCTCCCAGGTGGCGGCAGCCGAGGCGGTGGCCCACGAGTCCGGTGCCTTCGCCGCGGTGATCGTGTGCGACGTGCCCCTAGCGGTGGCCATCGAGCGCTGCGAAGCCGACGGCGGTCGGCATCCGGCGACCAACCGAGACGGAGAGCTCGTGCGGCGGGTGGCGGCGGAGATGGAGGAGCCGGGGGGCGACTACCTCACCCTGGACATGACGGGCGACGTTGACGGCCTCGTACCCACGGCGCTGGCGTACGTCTGCGAGCTGGCGGGCTGATTCGGATTCCGGCCGAGCGCGGTCGGATAGCTTGCCCCGATGGAGCGCTACCTGCTGCCGACCCAGCCCGTCACGTCGGTGGCCGAGTGGCAGGGGCTTGGTGGCGGTCAGGCCATCGAGATCGCCCGCCGTCTCGGCCCCGACGACACCATCGAGGAGCTCGGTACCGCCGGGCTGCGCGGACGGGGCGGCGCCGGCTTCCCGACGGCGCGCAAGTGGGCCGGGGTCCGCTCGGCGACGGGCACCCACCGCTACGTGGTGTGCAACGCGGCCGAAGGCGAGCCGTCCAGCTTCAAGGACCGGGCCCTCATCCGGGCCAATCCGTACCAGGTCATCGAGGGGTTGGCCGTGGCCGCCCTCACCATCGGCGCCCGCGAGACCTTCGTGGGGATCAAGGCCAGCTTCGTGACCGAGGTGGAGCGTCTGACCCGGGCCATCGAGGAGATGCAGACCCTGGGCCTGGCCGGCGAGGTGCCCATCACCGTCGTCGGCGGTCCCGACGAGTACCTCTTCGGCGAGGAGAAGGCCCTGCTGGAGGTGATCGAGGGAAAGCCGCCGCTGCCCCGCCTGCTGCCGCCGTACGAGCAGGGTCTCTTCGCCACCGGGTCGCAGATGGGCTGGGAGTCGGTCCCTCGCGAGCCGGGCCACGGCGCCGCGCTCGACGTGTCGAACCCCACCCTCGTCAACAACGTGGAGACCCTGGCCAACGTGGCCCACATCCTCGTCCGGGGCGCCGAGTGGTTCCGCAGCATGGGCACGGCGGAGTCACCTGGGCACGCCGTCGCCACCATCGTCGGTGACGTGGTGCACCCCGGCGTGGCCGAGGTCGACCTCGGCATGCGACTGTCGGACGTGATCGACGAGGTGGGCGGCGGCGCCCGCCCCGGCCGGCGCATCAAG
Organism: Acidimicrobiales bacterium; assembly: GCA_038214685.1. Classification (GTDB taxonomy): domain Bacteria; phylum Actinomycetota; class Acidimicrobiia; order Acidimicrobiales; family AC-14; genus CADCTB01. The sequence goes on along the minus strand of JBBQRO010000040.1, from coordinate 15,643 downwards.
GCCGCGTTTTCGGGCATCTCCAACCCGGTCGTTACTGCGGAGCACCTGCACACCCGGCTGACGTATGAGGACATGGCCGCCATCGGCGCCGGCCTCGGGGCGGTCGGTTTCGCCGTCTACGACGACACCGCCTGCATGGTGGAACTGGCCTACCAGTACTCCCGGTTCCTCTGGATCGAGTCGTGCGGCCAGTGCCCGGCCTGCAAGCTCGGCACCCAGGAGATCACCCACCGGCTCAATGAGATCGAGGCCTGCCGGGGCTCGGAGGAGGACGTGGCCGTCATCGGGGCCCGGTTGGGCAACGTGACCGACGGCAACCGTTGCTTCCTCCCCGTGGAGGAGCAGCACGTGGTGGGCAGCATCCTGCGCGCCTTCCCCGAGGAGTTCGCCGCCCACCTCGAGGGCAACTGCCCGAACCCCCGCACCGACCTGATCGCCCCGAAGATCGTCGACCTCGCCGGCGGCACGGTCACCTACGACGAGCGCCACCGCCGAAAGCGGCCCGACTGGACCTACGAGGACTAAGGCTCGGTCGAGGCCGGCTGAGGCTCGGTCGACGCCGACTCGGCCGACCACGCCTCGTCGAGCACCTCGAGCAAAACGTCGGGCACCTGGGCGCCGGCCACGCCCAGCCCGCCCACCACGAAGAACGGCACGCTGGTGATGCCCAGGTCGGTGGCGCGCTGTTCGTCGGCCCGCACCTCCTCGGCGAACGCGCCGCTGCCGAGCGCGGCGCGCGCTTCGTCGGGATCCATCCCGGCTTCGGCGGCGAGGGCGACGAGGATGTCAGGATCTGCGGTCGGTGCGCCCCTGGTGAACGTGGCTTTGAGCAGGCGCTCCTTGAGGTCGTGCTGCACGCCCCGCTCGGCGGCCAGGTGCAGCAGCCGGTGGGCGTCGAATGTGTTCCCCGGCCTTGCCTTGTCGAAGCGGAGGACCACACCGTTCTGGGCGCCGGCGGAGATCATGCGGTCGATCAGTGCATCGGCCTCGGACAGGGTCATGCGGTACTTGGCCGCCAGCCGGTCGAGGTAGGGCTCGTCGCGCACGGCCGGCGCAGCGGGATCGAGCTCGAAGGATCGCCACCGCACGTCGACCGCGTCGCGATGGGCGAAGCGGGAGAGGGCGACATCGAACCGGCGCTTGCCGATGTAGCACCAGGGGCAGGCGATGTCGGACCAGATCTCGACCCTCACCGCCGCCCTCCGGCGCCGGCTGCTGCTAGCGCGACACTGCCGCTTTCTTGGCCGCGGCCTTCTTCTTGCTGGCCGCCTTGGCCTTCTTGGCCGCGGCTGCCGCCTTGCGGACGTCCTCGCCGGCGGCCCACTCCTTGGTGGTCTGGTCCTCGATGGCCGCGTCCGCCGCCAGGCTCTTGACCGAACGGATGCCACCCATGGCCGCAGCCTTGGTGTTGTAGGCCTCGCTCGATGCGACGACCTGACCGTTCGTTGAGAGCAGCGAGAAGCGGAACTTCCCCGTGCTGCCCTTCTTGACGACGAACTTTCCCGGCATCTATCTCCCCCTAGGAAACGTGGGTACGGAACCGCGTAGAGCCCGGGAACATTTCGCCGCCCCCAGGCAGCCGGAGCATAGCTTCTAGCGCCTCTTGCGCAGCAGACCGAACACGCCGCGTGCCACCGTGTTCATCATTGACCGGCCTTCGCGTGACTTGAGGTAGCCCAGCACCGCGTTGTCGTCGGTCTTCTTCGCCTTGGCGGAGGGGCGGGGCGTCGGCGACGGCGGCGCGGCCTCTGCGGCCTCGGCCATGCGGGCACCCAACTTCTCACGCGCCGACTCGCGGTCGATCTCGGTGGCGTAGGTCGGCCACAACGAGCTGTCGCGCGCCGCCCGGTCGACGGCCTCGGTGCCGACCGCGGCCATCAGCGAACGGGGCGGGCGCAGTCTGGTCCACACCACCGGCGTCGGCGCGCCGCGCTCGGAGAGGATCGTGACCATGGCCTCGCCCGTGCCCAACTGCGTCAGGTCCTCCTCGAGGTCGTAGTCGTCGGTGTTGGGATAGGTGGTGACCGCGGCCTTGAGGGCCTTGGCGTCGCGTGGGGTGAAGGCGCGCAGCGCGTGCTGCACGCGGTTGCCGAGCTGGGCGAGGACGGCGTCGGGCACGTCGTCGGGAAGCTGGGTGACGAAGAAGACGCCGACGCCCTTGGAGCGGATGAGCCGCACCGTCTGGGTGATCTGTTCGAGGAACGCGTCGCTGGCGTCGTGGAAGAGGAGGTGGGCCTCGTCGAAGAAGAACACCAGCTTGGGCTGGTCGAGATCGCCGACCTCGGGAAGGTCGTGGAACAGCTCGGCGAGCAGCCACATGAGGAAGGTCGAGAACAGGCGGGGCTTGTCCTGCACCGCGGCCAGCTCGAGGCATGAGACGACCCCCTGGCCCTCGGGGGTGGTGCGCAGGAGGTCGGCCACCGCCAGCTCCGGTTCGCCGAAGAAGGCTTCGGCGCCCTGGTCCTCCAGCTCCACGATCTTGCGCAGCAGCACGCCCGTGGTGGCGGTGGACAGCCCGCCGATGGCCTTGAGCTCGTCCTTGCCCTCGTCGCTGTCGAGGAACTTGAGAACCTCGCGCAGGTCGGCCAGGTCGAGCAGGGCCAGGTCGTTGTCGTCGGCGTAGCGGAAGACCAGGGAGAGCGACGATGCCTGCGTCTCGTTGGCGTCCATCACCTTGGCCAGCAGCTGGGGGCCGAACGCCGAGACCGTGGCCCGCACCGGTACGCCGGGGCCGATGCCGCCGAGGGAGAGGAAGGTGACGGGAAAACCCGCCGGGCTCCACTCGATACCGAGCTCGCCGGCGCGCCGGGCGACGGCGTCGCTGGATTGGCCGGGACGCGAGAGGCCGGAGAGGTCGCCCTTCATGTCGGCGGCGAAGACGGGAACACCCATGGCCGAAAGCTGCTCGGCCATCAGCTGGAGGGTCTTGGTCTTCCCGGTGCCGGTGGCGCCGGCGATGAGGCCGTGGCGGTTGCACATGGCCGCCGGCACCCGGACGATCGCCTCCGGGTAGGCGGTACCGCCGAGCATGGCCCGGCCGAGCTCGAGTGCTGCCCCCTCGGTGGCGTACGCCGCAGCGATGCGGGACGCGAAGTCGTCGGTGCTCATCGCCGCAGGCTACGGCCCCTTGCGGATGTCACCGCTTCGACGTCGGGGTGTCGGCCAGGAGGGCCTGGGCCGCGGCCCGCCCCGGTGTACCGGCGATCCCACCGGTGGGGCCGGTGCCGGCGCCGGACAGGTAGAGCCCTTGCACGGGCGTGCGGTGGCGGCCGAGCCGGCGCGTCGGGCGGAAGGGGCCGAGTTGGTCGAGGGCGAGATCGAGGTACATGGGGTGGGCGCCCGGCCAGCGCCCGTCGAGCTCCATCTGGTCGGGGGTGTGGGTGGCGACGCCGACGATGCTCGACCGGAAACCCGGTGCCCGGTCCTCGACCGTCTCCAGGCACCGTTCGACGAACTCCTCGCGCCAGGACGGCCAGCCGCCCTCGATGCGGGACGGGGCGGCGGGGCAGGCCAGGTAGACGGTGTGGTGCCCGGAGGGGGCGAGGGTGTCGTCGATGGCCGACGTGGTGAACGCGTACAGGGGGAGCGAATCCGGAAGGCGGCGGGCCTCCGACGCGGCCCATCCGGTGACCAGGTCGTCGAGACGGTCGACGAAGCTCTGCAGGCCGTTCCAGTCGCCCGGCCTGGCGTTGGGATAGGGCGGAAGCCGGTCGGTGGCCACGTGGACGAGCGCCTGCACCACGTTGCCCCGGCGCGCCGCGGTCAGGTCGGCCCGGTCCTGGCCGGCGAGAGGCGGGTGGAGCAACTGAAGCAATGCGGTCTTGGGGTCCATGGCCGTGATCACCGCCCCGGCGCCGATGCGCTCGCCGGCCTCGGTGACCACCGCCCGCACCCGGCCGTCGGGCGCGTCGATGGACTCGACTGCCGCGCCGCAGCGCAGCTCGCCGCCCAGGGACTCCAGGCGCCGGACCAGCGCGTCGGTGAGGCCCTGCGCCCCGCCCCGGGCGTGCCACTGGCCGAACAGGTGGTAGGCGGCCTGCCACCAGGCGTAGATGGCCCCGCCGGGCATGGAGGGCCCGACGCCGGCGTGGGCGGCGAAGGCCGAGATCGGGGCCCGGGTGAGATCGCTGGGCAGCCGCCGGCGCAGGAGCGAGTCGTACGGGCCGAGGGCGTCGGCGACGGTGGCAGCCGGGCCGTGTCGCAGGGCCCGGGCCAGCGACGCCAGGCGGACGGGGACGTCGCGCAGCGGCATGTCGCCCTGCACGGCGGGAAGGATGGTGCGGATCACCGGCATGGCTTTGGCCATGAACTCGGTGTAGGCGTGCGCCTCGTCGCGGCTGTGCTCGGCGATGGAGTCCACCGTGGCCTCCACCGAGCGATGGAAGCGGACCCGCCGGCCGTCGGCGAAGATCGCCACCGAGAAGGGATCCATCTCCTGGTACACCAGGCCGGCGCCGGCCAGGTCGAGCTCGCGGGGGATCACGGTCATGTTGATGATGTTGTGGGCGACAGAGTGCATGTCGAAGCGGTGGCCGGGCACCGTCTCCTCGGTGCGCGACCCACCGCCCGGCCGGTCCGACGCCTCCAGCACCACCACGTCGCGCCCGGCCCGGGCCAGGTAGCAGGCGGCGACGAGGCCGTTGTGACCGCCACCGACCACCACGGCGTCCCGGGTGGTCATGGACCCAGCATTGCAGCAACCACCTGGATTACGTTTCGGCAGGAAGTCGTGGGGGCCGAACGTGGGGGGAGATCCGGTGCGGGGAACGAGACGTGTGCTTGGCGCACTGGGGGTGTCGGTCGTGATCGCCGCATCGACTGCGCCGGCAACCTCGGCGGAGGACAAGGTGATCAACCCGTCGGTGACGGCGGCCGTGCAGGTCAGCATCAATCCCGACCCGGCGCGGGGCCACTCCACGCCGCTCGTCACCCGCAATCCCAAGACGGGTGTGCTGGTGATCGCCGACTGCGAGGCCCGCACGAAGCGGACGCTCGACGTCTACCGTTCGGTCGACGACGGCCGCTCCTGGGCGCCAGGCGGCAGCCCCATGACCGCGCCGTGGACTGACGCGTGCGGCAACCCCGACTCCAACATCAGCCACAGCATGGTCTACGACGACGACGGCGTCCTCTACATCGGCTTCCACGCCAGCGATCCCAGGTTCGCCACCATCGACCGGCCGAACCGGCCCGTCCACATCTGGCTGGCCAAGTCCACCGACGACGGTCTGACCTTCGCGACCGTGCGGGTGTACGAGGCGCCCGAGGCGCCCGAGGCTGACCGGGGCCTGAAGCGCAACTACCGGGCGTGGGTGGCCGTCGACCCGAACGAGCCCCGGTTCGTCTACGTCTCCTGGATGCAGTTCCACATCAATGACGACACGCCCTCCGGCAACAAGGCCCTGATCGCGGCGTCGAGCGATGGGGGCCGCACGTTCGGCCGGCCATTCTCGCTGCGCGAGGGAGACCCGCAGGGATCCTACGAGGGCCGGCCCGCCGTCGACGCCAAGGGCGTGGTCCACGTCACCTTCGCCGGCCGGGGGCGGGTGGTCCCGCCCCTCCCGGGCACGCCGCCGCCAGACCCGGCGCCGCTGCCGCCGATCCGCTCCGTCCTCTACCGCTCGTCGTCGGACCACGGCCAGACCTGGACCGACGCCAAGGAGATCGAGGAGGGCAACGCCGGGTTCGGGCACAACCGAAAGTGGGGCCTGCGGGCCGACCCGAACTCCGACAACCTGTACGCCGTCTGGTACGGGAATCCCAACCCGCGGGCCGCGGTGCCGGCGGACGACCGCGACGTGTACCTCCGGGTGTCGCGCGATTCCGGCCGGACGTGGGAGGACCGCGTGGTGGTCAACGACGACTCCGCCACGGCGAACGTGCAGCACATGCACCCCAACCTGTCCGTCGCCCCCAATGGCCGGCTCGACATCGTGTGGATGGATTCCCGCAACAGCCCCATCCCGCCGGGCACGATGATCTCGGGCGTCACCTACGTGGGCCACCAGGACGTCTATTACACGTACTCACTCGACCAAGGGCGCACCTTCGCCCCCAACATCAAGATCACCGACCGGATCATCGATCGGCGATCCGGCATCTGGCAGGGCAACGCCGATATCCACGGGCCCACCGGCATCATCTCCACCGACGACACCGTCTACTTCACCTGGCAGGACAGCCGGAACGGGACCAACACGGGCTCGGCCGACGACACCTACTTCGCATCTCTCCATCTCTACGGGTCGACCTCGGCTGCGGGCGCAGAGAAGGACTCGGGTGTGCCCCGGCCGGTGCTCATCGGTGCCGGCCTGGCCGTGGGCATGGGCCTGGCCATGCTCGTGGTCTTCGCCGTGAGCCGGCGGTCGCGAGCCTGAACCCCCGCAACTGGTGACGGTTTTACACGCTCTGGCGGGTTGGACCGTCACCAGTTGCCCGCGCAGTGGCCAGGCGCACCGCGTCGGGCAGGGGCAGGGCGGCGCCGGCGTCGAAGGCCGTCCGAAAGGCGTCCTCGCCCAAGACGGCGCTGCACCCGGCGATGGTGTCGTTGCGGTCGGCCGCCTCGTGCGCCGGTAGTGGAGTGCCGATGTCCTGGCGGAGGGCGTCGGCGGCGCCGAGCAGTCGGGCGGCCCGCTCGGGGCGGCTGTCGGCCACTGCGATGGCGGCCAACCCTTCCAGCCAGGTGGCCGTGCTGTCGGTGGGGGGGATGGTGGCGCCCTCGGCGCCCTCGGCGCCCTCGGCGACGGGCATTGCCTGGCGGTACAGAGCGTCGGCCCGAGCAGGGTCGTCCTGGTCACGGGCAAGGTGGGCCAGGTGCAGCAGGGCCAGGGTGACGCAGTGCCGGTCGTCGAGCTCGGTGGCCACGGCCAACGCCTCTTCGAGCAGCTCGCCGGCAGTGGCTGCATCGCCGTCGAGGCGGGCCAGCTCCGCCAGCGCCGACAACGACGCCGGCATGCCCGGCCGGTCGCCCACCCGGCGCCGCTCGGCCAGGCCCTGGCCGTGCAGGCTGCGTGCCGTGACCCGGTCCCCCCGGGCCAGGGCCACCCGGCCGAGGGCGGCGAGGGAGTCGGCTACACCCGATCGGTCGCCCAGTCGGCGCCGTAGATCGAGGCCCTCGGTGTGGAGGGCGTGGGCGGTGTCGAGGTCGCCCTGTTGCTGGGCCAGGTCTCCCAGATTGGCCACCACCATTGCCGTGCCGTGGCCGTCGTCCAGCCGCCGGCGCACGTCGAGAGCCTCTTCGTAGAGCGCCCGGGCACCGCGCAGGTCGCCCCGGGCATGGGCCACCCAGCCCAGATTGGTGAGCGAAGCGGCCACCACCTGCGGCTCCTCCAGCTCCCGCCCGATGGCCAGGCTCTCCTCGAACTGGCCCCGGGCCGCGCCGAGCCGGCCCTGGAGGGCGGCGAGGTTGCCCAGGCCGACGAGGGCGGCCGAGGTGCCGAGCCGGTCGTCGAGCCGGCGGCGCAGGGCAAGGCTGTGCTCGTAGAGGCCGCGGGCAGCGGCGTAGTCGCCCTGGTGCTGAGCCAGCACCGCCGCCCAGTTGAGGGCGACGGCCCGCAGGCTCGGAAGATCTCCGCCTCCGCCTGCGGACAGGGCGGCCTCCAGCCAGCTCCGGCCCTCGCTGAGGTGGCCCCGCACCTCCCAGAAGCGGCCGAGGGCGGTGGCCAGGCGCAACGCCGGTTCGGGGTCCCCACCGGAGGTGCCCCAGGCCAGGGCCACCCGTAGGTCGTCATGGTTGGCTTCCAGCCCGTCGAGCACCTGGGCCTGGTCGGCGCCGTCGAGCCCGGCTTCCGCAGCCAGGGCGATCTCGACGGCGCGGGCCAGGTGCCGGGAGCGCACAGAGGTGGCCTGGCCCGACTCGGCCAGGCGCTCGCGGGCGTAGTGGCGCATGGTCTCGAGCAACCGGTACCGGCTGTGGTGCCCGGCGTCGGGCCTCTCAACCAGCACCAGCGACTTGTTCACCAGGCCGCTCAGGATCTCGACCACGTCGGCCCGGTCCACCCCGTCACCGGCGACGACCTGTTCGGCCGCCCCGAGGTCGAATGCCGACCCGAACACGGCGAGGCGGTCGAACACCCGACGCTCAGGGTCGGACAGCGCGTCGTAGGTCCAGTCGACCATGGCCCGCAGGGTCTGTTGGCGGGGGACCGCGGTGCGGGCCCCCCCGGAGAGCAGGCGGAACCGGTCGTCGAGGCGGGCGGCGATCTCCTCCACCGACAGGGCGCTGGTGCGAGCGGCAGCCAGTTCGATGGCCAACGGGATGTTGTCGAGGCGGCGGCAGAGCTGGGCCAGGGCGGCGGCCGCGTCGTCGGTCACAGCGAAATCGGGTCGCGCGGCCAGGGCCCGCTCGGTGAAGAGGGCGGTGGCTCCCGCGGCCGAGAGTGACGGCACCCGCCACGTGGTCTCCCCGGGCACGCCCAGGGGCTCCCGGCTGGTGGCCAGCACGGTGAGCCGGGGGCAGGCCCGCAGCAGCCCTTCGGCCAGGGCGGCGGCCGGGCCGACCAGGTGCTCGCAGTTGTCGAGGACGAGCAGGATCTGACGGGAACGGAGGTGGGCGGCCAGGGTCTCGGCCGGGATCTGGCCCGCCTCCTCGCGCAGGCCCAAGGCGGTCATCGTCTGCTGGGACAGCAGGTCGGGGTCGGCGAGCGGCGCCAGCTCGACCAGCCAGGCCCCGTCGGCGTAGTCGCCGGAGGATTCGGCGGCCGCAGCCAGGCCCAGGCGGGTCTTGCCGACGCCGCCCGTGCCGGTGAGGGTCAGCAGCCGGGCCCCGGCGAGCGCTTTTCCGACCGAAGCCAGCTCGTCGTTGCGCCCGACCAGGCGGGTCAGGGGAAAGGGGAGATTGGTCGATGGAGCGCCGGCCACCGAAGCCGGCGCCGGCTCCTCGCCGAGCAGGGCGACATATGCGGCGTCGGTGGGCGGCGACGGGTTCACGCCCAGCTCGTCGGCCAGGAGCTTCCGGCACCGTTCGTAGGCCCGCAGCGCCTCTCCCCGGTTCCCGGCACCTGCGTGAGCCTGCATCAGGCGCAGGTGGGCGGACTCCCGGAACGGCTCGACCGAGACGGCCTCCTCGGCCGCGCCCAGGGCCGCGGGCCAGTCGGCGGCGGCGGCGGCTCCGTCGGACGTGGTCTCGAGGGCCCGTAGGTGCAGCTCCCGCAGTTCGGCCTGGCGCCGGTCGACCCACGCACCGGTGGCTTCGGCGAGGAACCCTCGGCCGGCCACGGCGGCGGCGCGGGCGGCGAGCCGCCTGGCCTCCACCGGCCGGGCTTCGGCGAGAGCCCGCTCCGCAGCTGCCAGGTCGGTGGCCACCGTCTCGACGTCGACCGTGGTCGTCTCGGGCAGCTGCAGCTGCCAACAGCCGTAGGCGCTGGTCAGGGCGTCGGCCGGGACCAGGCCGGCCGCCCCGAGCACCCCGCGCAGCCGGAGGGCCACCCCCCGCAATGACGTCTCCCATGACTGCGGCAGGTCCTCGCCCCACAGCACCTCGGCCAGCTCGTCTCGTGTGACCGGACGATGACGCTCGGAGACCAGGTAGGCCAGGGCGATGCGCCCGAGCCGACCCAGTCCACCGGCGTCGAGGCTGGCGCCATCGGCCTCGACCGCCACGCGACCGGAGAGGGAGATGCGCAGCACCTCACCACTACAGCACCGGCGTCAGCCCCTGTGGGTCGTGGACCGCCGGCGCTGCCCTACGGACCGGCCTCCCGGGCCGGTCCCAGGGCGTCTGGGCGGCTCAAGGCGCTGCGCAGCGCGTCGGCCACGTGGCCGGCGCCCCGGCCCGGGTCGAGCGCCACGAGTAGGCCGGAGCCGGCCAGGGCGTGGGCCCTGCTGTCGGCCGGGCGGCCGGCGAGGGCGGCGGCCAGGTGGTCGGCCACGCCCCCGCTGCGGGCAACGGCCATCACCAGGCGGCCGGTCCGGACATGGGCCGCCAGGCAGTCCCATGCCCCCTCGCCGCCCGCCACGGCCAACGCGACCGACCGATTGCCGCCGGCCACCGCCGTAGCCACCGAGGCGGTCCACCGGGCGATCCCCGCCTCGTCGTCGGCGGGGACGAGAACGAAGTGGGTGTGGGCGGGATCGAGGTTGTCGGGGCCATGTCGGTCCGACGCCACTCCCAGGAAGGGGAACCCTGCCTTCTTCCCCTCTCGGGCCCGACCCAGGGCGCCAGCCAGCCCCCCCGCCCCTTCGTCGACCACGGTGGCCGCCACCTGCTCGGCCACGGCCACCACCACCTTCTCGAGTAGCGGGCCCAGGCGGGCGAGCTGGGCCAGGCGCGACCCCGCACTTACCGTCACGATGGTCGGGACTCCCGTGGTCAGACCCATGGCCCGCAGAGCCCGGGGCAGATCAGCGCCCGCCTCGGCATGGACGCCCAAGGCGACGTGGCCGTCGTGAAAGGAGATCGGAAAGCGTGAGAGAGTCACCTGCGAGGCTCCACGGGTCGAGGCGGCGAGGTGGAGCGACGTGGGAGCGTGGTCATTCGACTACGCTTCGAGTGATTGACGGGTGATCGACAAACAGTCGACATTTCAGGCAGAGTTTGTATCTTGAGGCCGCAGTGGCCTCTCGTCGTGGCTTCAGTGAATCTATCGAGAGACTCGGCGGTGTGGAAGTCAGGCACTCCAGCGGGAGGCCACGAGCGAAGGAGCAGCGTTTGAGGACGCGAGCAGTTGGACTGTTGTCGACGGCGATGGTGTTGGGCGGTCTTCTGGCCACCTCTCCCTCCGCTGTTGGCGCCGCACCCATCAGCGGCCAGGCGTTCGGGGCGTACGGATCGGGAGCGGCGGTGATCACCAAGGCTCTCGCCCTGGGAAACACCACGATCGCCAATGCCGAGGCGGCGTTCTCGGGTGGCGCGGTGAACTCCCAGGGGCTCAATAGCCCTACCACCAACGAGTTCGGGATCAACGTCTCGCCCGCCCTCCCCGGGAAGAACGCAGTGGGCCGGGGTACCGGCCTCGAGGTCGGCCTGGCCACCAACAGCTCGCAGCAGACGACGCTCAACCAGATTCTGCTTACCGGCCTAGCCCTCGCCGACGCACCCCCGCCCTCGACGCAGGTGCGAGAGATCCCGCTCAACCTCGACCCAGTGGCCTTCGCCAGCACCCTGCGGGGCACGGCTGCGGCCAACTACGACCCCACATTTTGCCCGGTGGGCCGACCGCTCACGTTCGGGCAGGGCTACGCCGAGAACCTGGAACTGCTGAACACGGGCGGCGGCACCAGCGCCGACACCGGCTTCAACGCCCCCGTGCTGGGCACCAGCAGCACCGCCGGGAACCCCCGGGCCGCCTCCCAGTCCCGCACGGTCACGTACCTGCAGGCCAACGGTGACGGCACGTTCGGGGTGGTCAGCGAGAGCCGCCAGACCGTCGCCCCCGTCTCCGTGCTGGCCAACAGCACCCTCGGTATCGGCCTCACCGTTGAGATAGCCGGCGAGTTCGGCCTCCGCGTCGTGGCCACGGGCAAGCCGAACGGCACGAGCGTCTCCTACACGGGAAACCCGGTCCTGACCGTGAGCCAGACCACCCTCGGCATCACCACGCCGGTCCTTGGGCCGATCCGGCTGCAGGACATCCTCGGCCCCACGGGCCTGGGCCTCGAGATCCCCGGTCTCGCCACCGTCGCCCTGGGCGCGCCGCCCCGGGCCCTCAACGGGGCACTCAACTCCACGCCGGCCCGGGCGGGCGACGGTACGTCGGCCTCCGGTGCGGTCGACGCGGTCCGCCTGAAGCTGCTCGATCTGCCCGGCCTCACCGGGGTCGACCTGGCCCTGGGTCACATGGAAGGTGCGGTCTCCGTACCCGCCGGCGGCCTCCGGTGCGACATCCCGGTCAGCAAGGTTGCGAGCGCGGACCCGGTCACCGTCGGCCAGGACTTCACCTACACCATCCGGATCCCGAGCGACCCCAACCTGTTCAGCCAGCTGTTCAACTGCGACCTGGTCAATATCAGCGCCGTCGACACGGTCGAGACCCAGAGCGGTACCCCGCGGATTCAGCTGCTCTCGGCCGACCGGGGCGGGGTGGTCTCGGGGAACACGGTCACCTGGCCCAACCTGGGGAGCTACACGCTGGGGCAGGAACCGATTGTCTTAACCATCACCGCCCGGATCCCGTCGAACTCGGGAGCAGGTGTCCTGCGGGACACGGTGAACGTCAGTGCTTCGCTCGGCAACTGCCGGGGCGGAGCAACCGGTGAGGACATCATCCAGGGTGGTGCCCAGCTCAACGGCAGCGCCATCACCGGTGCCGTGACCCTGGTGGCACCGAACGTCTCCCGGGGCGAGCTGGCCGCCACCGGTAGCAACTCGTGGCCGCTGGTCGCCGGTGGCGGGTTCATGCTCGCCGCACTCGGCCTGGTCCGCCTGCGCCGTCGGGCGGTCGAGGTGCCCACCCAGGGCTGATCCTGGCGTGAGGTACCCCGGCGAGCGATCGTCGGAACCGGCTGCGGTGAGGTGCGCGATGCGCATCCCACCGCAGCCGGTTCTTCTTCTTTTCGGCCCGGTGTGAGCCGGGCCTTGCAGGAAAGGTCCACTCCAGCGGCCATGCTCGGGCACAGCTCCATCGTCATCACGATGGACCCCTTGCAGCCACGTCACCGACGACATGGCGAAGGGGGCCACCAGCGAGGGGCCTGATCTTCCAGTAGGCGGCGCCGTCTACCCGGTAGGGGATACCTGGGCGCCCTGGACGGCTGCGGCTGGACGAGCGACCGGAGGCGCCGTGGTGGTCGTTGTGGTGGGCCGAGGGAGTAGGTCGTCACGGACGGTGACGAGGACCGTCGTGGATGTTGGTTGGGAGACGGTCGTGGATGTTGTTCTGGGCGTGGACGTGGGGACGAGGAGTCGAGGCCCGCCGACGACGCCGACGCAAGTGCTGGTAGGTGACCCTTCATAAGCGCTTCTCGTGACTGGCGTCGTCGTCCTCGGCGCCGCGGCACTCATGCTCGCTGTCGAGGAGGGCGGCGATGGGAGCATCTACTCGTTCGGAGATGCTCTGTGGTGGGCTGTCACCACCGTCACGACTGTCGGCTACGGCGACACCTTCCCAGTGACCCCGGCGGGAAGAGGAATCGCCGCCTTCTTGATGCTGGCCGGCATCGCCCTATTCGGCGTGCTCACGGCCAACATCGCCGCCTTCTCGTCGAGCAGGAACAGAAGCCGAACCAGGTGGTCGAGCGGCTCGATGAAGTGCTGCGGCGACTGGACGCGCTTGAGCACCGCCTGGACGGTCGGCGTCAGGAGCCGTCAGCGTCGACGTTTGAACGACTTGAACCACCGCAGCCCGCTGCCGAAGTTGATGGAGGCGCTCCGTCGCCCGGAGGTTGACCGCCGGCCCCGGCTGGGGTCGGGGGCCGGCAGAACAACTTCCGCTCGAACATCGCCGCGGTCTACAGGCTTGCATCCATGGGGGCGACAGTAGGGACGGCTGGTTGCGCCCCGGTCTCGGCGGTGTGACGGCTCTGGGTCCCCTGGCTGGCGCTTCTCTGACCCGGCCCACGCGCCGTTCGAACGGGCGTTCCGGTCGAGGCCCAGCCGTCCCCCGGGGCGACTACTCGGGCGTGTCCCCGTTCGCCGAGGTGTCGCCGTTGCCGTTGCCGCTGCCGTTGCGGTCCTCGGGCGGGGGCGGGGGACGGCGGAAGCCGCGGCCGGCCAGGTCGGCCTCGCTGAGCTCGACCTCCACCAGCAGGTCGCCCTGGGCCTGGCTGGCCCGGTGCTGCCCATTGAGAAGGGGAAGGGGGATGTCGACCTTGCCGTGGCCCTTGTGGGCGGCCACCACCCGATGGTGGTACTCCTCGGACAGCCGGTCGAACTCGGGAGTGCCGTAGGGCCTACCGTCGATGAGGGTGCCGGGGCGGGCCTCGATGATGGCCCGGATGTCGTCGCCGGTGACCGTCTTGTGCGTCTCCAGAGCGTGGGCCACGGCCAGGATGGCCCGCCGGTTGCTCTCGAGCAGCTGCTGGGTGCGTTCCATGAGGTCGGCCAGCTTGTCCTCGATGCGCTCGCCCAGGGTGCCCTCGAGCAGATCTTTGTTGTGGTCCTTCTCGTCGCCCTTGCCCGGCTTGCCGCCGCCACCGATACCGACCTTTTGAGTCACCCCATGGGAGGCGACGGTGGACCCCATTCCCCAGTAGCCCTCCATGAGGGTGGCGATCTGGGTGGCCGTCTCCAGGTCGCCGGAGACGCCCGAGGAGTTGTCGCCGTCGAAGAACATGCGCTCGCCGACCAGGCTGGCCAGGCTGACGATGATGTCGGCCTCGTACTCCGACCGCCAGCGGGTGAACTGGTCCTCGGGCGGGATGGAGGCCACCATGCCCAGGTAGGTGCCGCCCTTCTCGATGGTGGCGATGTCGATGGTCATGTGGGCCCGCACCCGGTAGGCGGCCACCGCGTGGCACGCCTCGTGGACTGCCACCGCGTGACGTTCCCGCTCGATGTACTCCACGTCTTCCGGTGGGCCGAGGTCCTTGAGCTGCTTGGCCTTGACCACGTCGTTCCACGTGATCGAGTCGCGGCCGCTGCGGATGGCGTTGATCAGCGCCTCGTTGACGGTGTCCTTGATGGTGGCGCCGGTGGCGTAGGGGGTGATGGTGGCCAGCTTGTCGATGTCGTCAGCCGTGAGCTGGTGGCTCACCTTCGACAGGTAGCCCTCGTAGGTGCGGATGCGGCCCGGCTTCGACGGGTACCCCACCTTGTAGATGCGGTCGATGCGTCCGGGGCGCAGCAGGGCCTCGTCGAGGCTCTGGGGCATGTTGGTGGCCATCATGATGAGCATCCGGTACTTGGGCGGCGGCTTGGGCTTGAAGCCCAGAGTCCGGCGCACGACCCGGTTCATGAAGCCCTTGGGCTTCTTGAGGCCCGACATCTCGGCCAGCAGAGCCTGCAGGGTGCCCTGGCCGCCACCGCCGCCCATGCCCATCATCATCCTGTTGATCAGCCGGCGCTCGGGCTCGGGGCCCGAGCTGGCGTCGAGCCAGTTGCGCAGCGTCATGCTGGCCACGCCCTGGTCGACGTAGGTCAGCCCGTTGCAGTGGTCGGAGGCGCTCCACGGACCGTGCGTCTGGGCGCCGTAACC
The DNA here is from genome assembly GCA_038214685.1 of Acidimicrobiales bacterium. GTDB lineage: Bacteria > Actinomycetota > Acidimicrobiia > Acidimicrobiales > AC-14 > CADCTB01. The sequence continues at coordinate 572 of JBBQRO010000040.1, read as the reverse complement.
GGTGCCGCGCATCTGGCCCCCGAAGACGCCACCCTGGCTGAGAGCGCCACGGCTGCCCAGCGAGTCGGCCTCGTCGAAGAAGACGATGACCCCGCCATAGCGCACCGAGAGCTTGCGCAGCTTGCGGAACAGCGACTTCACCTTGAGGATGCCGATGCCCATGAACATGGCGGTGAAAGCACCCGGGTCGACGAACATGTAGGGCTTGCCCGTCTCGCCGGCGACCGCCTCGGCCATCAGGGTCTTCCCGGTGCCGGGAGGGCCCCAGAGCAGGAGGCCGCCGGGCACGTAGCCACCCTTCTTCTCGATGGACTCGGGGTCGTCGAGGAAGACGATGTTCTCCTTGATCTTCTCCAGCACCGAGTCCTGGCCCCAGACGTCGGAGAACCGGGTCTTGATGTCGTCGGGGAAGTAGACCTCCATGCCGCCCCGGGACAGGAACCAGAACATGGCCCCGAACTGGATGATGTTGAAGGCGACGGCGAAGAACAGCTGAAAGATGAGCGGCAGGGCGGCGAACAGGGTGCTCGGGAGCTGCACCAGCCCCTGGATGGGGGAGGTGTGGAGGACGG
>JBBQRO010000039.1:0-26848 GCA_038214685.1 Acidimicrobiales bacterium | reverse complement strand
GCCCGGGTAGGTGAAGACCAGGCCCTCGACGGTGATGCGCTCGAAAGCCGCTGGTGGCCTCCGCCCGCGGTTGCGGGCCGGCATCTGGTGCAGGAAGCCCCGGACGTCGACTGTCGTCGCCGCGGTTCGACACAGGCCGTTGACCGACTCGACGATGCGATGGACGCCCCCTGCCGCCTTCCTGGCCGCCAGGCCGCCGGCCACTGCGTCGGCCACCGACGCCTCCTTGCTCGTCACCCGGACCACGAGCCGGGCGGCGGCGGGGGCGTCGGCCATGCGGGCCATCACCGCGGCCACCAGGTCGCGCCGGGCGTTCTTGCGGTAGACCGAACGCTGGGCGCCATCGGACTCCTCGGCGAACTGGTCATGGCGCGCCCGGAGAAACGGCGAGGCGTCGAACACCCGCAGCTCGTGGGCGGCGGCCGTGCCGGTCAGTAGGTACCGGATCATCCCTGCCTCGCGCATGCCCCGACCGCGGCCACGCCCCCAGTGAGCGGCCTCGGGACTCTGCAGCTTGCGCATCACGTACCAGCGGGGCACCGAGCCGGCGACAGCCAGGGGCACGAGGGCCCGGTCGCTCGCCGTCATGGCCGCCAGCGCCCCGGCCAGCCCGAGCACCGCCTGGGGGACGCTCAGGGCGCTGCCGAAGAGCATCGACTGCTGCTGGGCGCCCGTGAGGGCCCGCTGCAGCTGGTCCTGGAAGGCGGGATCCTCAACGTCGGCCAGCTCCATGGCCGCCACCACGTCGAGGATGCGGCCCTCGACCATACGAAGGGAGGCCTGGCTCACCGGGTTTCCCCAGACCGCCCGCACGCTCCTGCCGGCGGTGGCCACCAGTCCGAGGCCAGCGAGGACCAGGAGCCGCCGGGCCTGGACGCTGCGCCGGTCGCCATCGACCACCCCGTCGACTGCGCTCCGGCTGGCCAGCAGCTGGGCCACCTCAGCCGCCGTCTGCGCGGAGTTCAGGGCGACGAGGAGGAGAAGCCCCGTCCGGTCTGCCTCCCACGCCAGCCGGAACGAGTCGATCGCCGCCGCCGTCGCCTCCCGTAGCGGGAGCGGATCGGCCTCGGGGAACGGCCCGCCCCGAACCAGGCGCGCCGTCGAAACGAGCCTCCATATGGAGCAGGACCCCACGCTCACGGTCGACGGCCAGCTCGACCTCATCGGCGCCCATGAGCGGGCCGTCGACAATGACGAGGAGCCGCCGCTGGTAGGCCGCGCCGAAGTCGGCCCGGCACTGGCCGGGTTGGCGGACCCAGACCGACCAGCGGAGGTCGCGTGTCGCTTTCGTAAAGCAGCGCCAGCACAGCAGGGAGGTCGTCCGCCATGGGCGAGGAGCTTAGGCGCCGACCTCCCGGGCACACAGAGGAAATGGACGTCCACCAGGCCATCGTGAACAAGCACCCACGGTTTCGGGCTGGCCTCCTGCCCGGTCAACTTTCACCACGAGGGCTGCGTACGGGAGCTGTTGGGGTTCCCCGACGACCACGAGGCACCAATGGCGGTCGGCATCGGCCATCCCGCGCCCCCGGACGAGACGCGGAGATCGACGGCCCATCCCCCTCAAAGAGCTGGTCGTCCGAGGCCGTTGGCAGGCCTGACGGTGGGCGGCGGCGGCGCGGAACTACAGTGCGCCGACCCCTACGAGAGGATTCTCATGAGCTACTCCCTGGCCTGCGGTGACGTCGTCGAAGGCTGTGCCACCACGTTCGAGGCCGGTTCGGAAGACGAGCTGATGGCGCGCGTGGCCGACCACGCCCGTGACGACCACGGCGTCACCGAGATCTCCCCCGAGCTGGCCGAGCAGGTCAAGGGCGCAGTCAAGACCTCGTAGGCGGAGCGGCCCGGCTCACCGGCCAGGCCGCAGCCAGCAGGTTCAGGCTCCGGAGCCAGACCGCCGGGTCGTGGGCCACGGTGGTGACCATGAGCTCGTCGGCCGCAGTGGCGGCGACGAGCGCGTCGAGCTGAGCCGTGGCCGTGGTGGCTGAGCCGGTGATCCGGTTCGTCGGCGCGGCCCGGGCCAGCGCCATGTCGGGCTGGGTTGCTGCCGTCTCCGGCGAGAGCAGCGGACCGAACCGCCCCGACCGGATGCGGTACGACATCAGCCGGCCCGGCCCCGCCTCTCGGTCAGCGTCCTCGTCAGTGTCCGCCACCAGGACGTTGGCGGTGACGATCACGTGGGGCCGGTCGAGCACCGCGGAGGGCTGGAAGGCGTCGCGGTACAGGTCGAGCGCCTCCAGCGTGCCGCCCTGGTCGAAGTGGTGGGCGAAAACGAAGCGCAACCCCAGCCGCCCGGCCAGCTCGGCGCTGAACCCGCTGGAGCCCAGGAGGAGTATCTGAGGCGTCGAGGTGGCGACCGGCGTGGCCGAAAACCGCTCCCACATGCCCCCCGTGCCCCGGACGTCGCCCAGCAGTCCCATGAGGTCGAGCAGGTCGCGCGGGAAGTCCTCGGCCCCGAGCAGGCCGGGCGACCGGCGCAGGGCCATCGCCGTCTCCTGGTTGGTGCCCGGCGCCCGGCCCAGCCCCAAGTCGATCCGCCCTGGGTGCAGCGCCTCGAGGGCGGCGACGTGCTCGGCGACCACAAGGGGTGCGTGGTTCGGGAGCATGATCCCGCCCGAGCCGATGCGGATGCCGGTCGTACGGGCGGCGAGGTGAGCCATGAGCACCGGCGGCGTGGTGCTGGCCACCAGGGCCATGTTGTGATGCTCGGCCACCCAGAACCGGCGGTACCCGAGCTCGTCGGCCCGCTGGGCCAGGGCGGTCGTGGCCGCCAGCGCATCCGAGGTCGTCCCGCCGGCGTTGACCACGGCCAGGTCGAGCACCGAGAGCGGCGGGCGGCTCATGCCGGCGCCGACGGGCCGGCCGCGGGGACGATTGCTTCGCTCTTCATCCGGGCATCATCCCTCCGGACGTCCATCCAGGGACGCCCCGATCTCTGCCCCAGGGGGACAATGCGCAAGCTCATCGCAACGCTCATGGCCAGCACGATTCTCATCTTCGGCGGCGTCGCATGCGACGACAACAACGCCGCCAGCGACAAGATCGACGAGGACGACACCAACTTCGGGCCGGGCGACGGCAAGAACGAGTTCGGCCCCGGCCGCTGACGACGTCGCCGGTCCTGGGACATCCCCGGCCGTTCCCACGTAGGTTCTCGGTGAAGCCACCACGCACATCAAGGGAGCGAAGACGATGAACTTGAACAGCATCATGGTCGGTTCGGAGAACCCCAAGGCGCTCGCCGACTTCTACACCGGGGTGCTGGGCGCCCCAAACCCGGCCTGGAGCGACGAGCCGAACGGCTGGTTCGGGTTCCAGGCCGGCGAAGGCGGCCTGGTCATCGGCCCGCACAGCGAGGTCACCGGCAAGAACCAGCAGCCGGGTCGCATCATGCTCAACTTCTCGACCGCCGACGTGACTGGTGGTTTCGAGCGCATCAAGGCCCTGAGCGCCGAGGTCGTGGCCGAGCCGTACTCACCCGGCGGGGCCGAGGGGATGCTGATGTGCACCTTCGCCGACCCCGACGGCAACTACTTCCAACTGTCGACGCCCTGGGAGCCGGGTCCCAGCTGAGCCCAGCGCCACCGAATCGCCTCGGCCGCCTGGGGCGGGGCGGGGGGGGGCGCGGGGGGGCGGGGGGGGGCGGGGCGGGGCGGGGCGCCGTGGGTAGTCTGCGGGCGTGAGCGGCGGGGCGTTCGAATGGATCTGCGAGATCGAGCCGCCGACCAAGCCGGACCTCGTGCATGCCCGCCACCAGATCGGCGTGCTGAGCAAGATTGCCTCCGCATATCTGATCCCGGACAACCACGTCGGCCGGGCGACGGTCTCCAGCATCGCCGTGGCCCACGAGGTCGACCGGATGGGCGGGCGGCCCATCGCCTCACGGCAACGCCGGCAACTTCCGCGCCGGGGTAACGACGCGCCTTCAGCCGCTCCCTTCCTGGAAACTCGATGCCGACTTTCTGTTCGTCCAGGTCTCCTTCGACCTGGAGAGGCTCCTCGCCTGGCGGGACACCGTTCGGTTCGACGGGCCCGTCTACGCCGGCGTGATGGTGCTCCCCAGCGCGCCGATGGCCCGCAAGCTGGTGGCCGACATCCCCGAGATAGCCGTGCCGGCTCGGTGGATCGATGCGATCGAGCGGGACAGGGACGCTGGCGTCGACCTGGCCTGCGAGTTGGCCGTCGATCTGGCCGACAGCGGTGCCTTCGACGGCGTGCACCTCGTGCCCGGCGTCCGGTACCGCCAGACCGCCTCTCGCCTGGAAGGACGCCACCAGGCCCACTGATCGGCGGGGAGTGGTCAGCATGAGACAGCGCCCGGGGTACGGTGCGCCAGTGCGCCGCTTCTCCAGAATCGCCATGGGAGTGGCGCTTACGGCCGCAGCTGCCGGTTGCGGAGGTGACGGCGGTGGGGCGGAGGACGGCCTCGGGACCACGTCGAGCACCGCTCGGGCCACGACCGTGCCGTCCACCTCCCCTGCATCGACGGCGCCGGCCACCGACCTCACCCTGCGCATCAACGGGGTGCGCCTGGTGAGCTCGGAGGAGTCCGACAGCGGGATGCGGATCCTGATGCCCGCCGGGGTCGCCACTGCATCGGTGACCCTCACCGGCCTCCCTTCGCCCAACCGGGTCATCTCGGTCTGCCAGGCCCGGGAGCTCGACCGCCGGCTGAGCAGCGCAACCTGCCGCACGCCGGCGAACGGAGAGGCGGTCACGGTGGCGCTCGGCGCGGTGGCGTCGGGCGTGGAGATCGTGCAGGTCGGCACCTCCGTCGCCGGGCCGGCCGGGAACTCGCTGGCCTTGGACGAGGTGAACATCCGTTACGCAGCGTCGTCACGCGAGCTCACCGTCCGTCTTCCCCAGATCGCAGCCGGCGAGACAGGTGGGCGTCCCACCTTCGGCCTGACCCCGCCGAGCGCCGACGGCACCTACCGGGCATCGCTCACCTGGACGGTGATCCAGGTCTTCGGTGGCACGGTCAGCAGCGGTCGGCTCGAGTTGCTGGAGGCGGGCAACGCCACCAACCAGGCCGAAGGCGGCCCCGGAGTGCAACTGACCGGCAAGGTGCCCACGCCGACCGGCGGCGCCGCCCTTCGCGTGCAGAACACCGGCGAAGCTGCCGTCGTCTCACCCACCCTGACCGTCCTCCTGCCGTAGAAAGGCTTCTCGGGCGAACGACCGTGCGGCCGTCGCCCTGTGGTCGTAGCGTCGACCATGGCCCAGGGCTGGAATCCGGAGAGGCAGGGAGCGCTCGTCCTGCCGAGCGGCCGGGTCGTCCGAGGCCGGGCACTGCGCCAACCGGTCCCCGACGGACTGTCGCCAGAGTTCGGGCTCTACCTGCTCGGACGCCAGCCGGAGGCGGTCCCGTGGCCCCACCGTTGGCTGCGCTGGCCGGATTTTCGGCTTCCATCCGACGGTGCTGCTGCACGCGACGCTCTGACCGAATCCTGGGCTCGCGCCGCCGAGGAGCGGGTCGAGGTCGCCTGCGGGGGTGGTCGTGGTCGGACCGGCACCGCGCTGGCCTGCCTGGCCGTGCTCGACGGCATACCACCCGCTGCGGCTGTGGCCTACGTCCGAAAGCACTACGACCGCGGCGCGGTGGAAACGCCATGGCAGCGCAGGTACGTGGCCCGCTTCGTCGGGCCATAGGGTCGGGGCGGACGACGAGGTCGGCGTATCGGGCACAGGGAATCGAAGAAAGCTGCCGGTAGTCCCTGGTCAAGAGCGTGCGGAGGGCGCACGATGGCCGGGAACGGCCGACGCTCGGCAAGGCCGAGGCACATTGTCGGCCGCAATGGAGGAGGAGGAGGACAACGATGTCCGCAGAAACCAGCAGCCGCAGGAAACTTCGCATCGAGCGGGCACCTGCGGGGCGCGCCGTCGCAGTGTTGGCCCTGGCCCTGACCGCATGCTGGGGAGGTGGCTCCACCGACCTCTCCGTGGGTACGACGACGTCGGCCGTGCCGGCCACCACCACGTCGGCCGTGCCGACGACCGCCGCATCGGTCTCCACCACCGGCCCGACGGGGACAACCCGCGCCCCCTCGACGACCGTCGGCCCGGGTGCGGCATGCCCGTCGATCCCGCTACCCGCCAACGCCACGAGCGTGACCACCGCCGCCGGCAGCTTCGACGGCGACGGCCAGCCGGACGTGCTCAAGGCCTACCAGGCCGCAGGTGTCTGGCACCTGCGGGCGGAGCTGAGTGCCGGAGGCGAGGTCGACGTCACCGTGCCGAACGTGGGCGCCGGCGACGCGGTGAAGGCGCTCGGCGGGTTCAACATCGATTCCGGTGCCGACGAGATCCTCGCCAGCGTGGGTTCGGGTGGGTACGCGACACTTGTCGGCATCTGGAAAGGGGGTGGCTTCTGCCAGCTCACCCGGTTGACGGTCGACGGCCAGCCGTCGACCTTCCCGGTGGGGGCGTCGGTCAGGAACCGCTCCGGCCTGCGCTGCGTCGGAGGGACGGCGCTCCAGGTCCTCGATTCCCAGTCGACCGACGGGGCGCAGTACACGGGCACGATCGCCAACTACGACGTGGTGGGGAACACGCTGGTCCAGGCCAACACGTCGCCGCCACAGGTCCACGCCGCCGGCGACCCCGGTCTCGTTCCGTACGGCGCCCTCACCTGCGGCAGCCTGAAACTATCCTGAGCGGATGCTGACGAGAGGGCAGCGGGGTGCGGCGCTGGTGGCACTGGTTGCCGCTGTCGTGCTGGGGGAGGCCTCCCTCGACGGCGACCGGCCTCAGGTCCTGACCGCAACGGGTCAAGGTGTCGGACCGGCGCAAGGCCTGACGCTTTCCTATCTCCCTGAAAGCTTCGCCCTCGTCCGGGATGGCGAAGCCTCGAATCCTCGGGGCGAGCGCGCCCGGACACTGGAGTACGCACGACCCGGCGATCCCGCGTCGGCCCATCTTCGTGTGACGCGCCTTGTGGGCGCCACCGTCGACATCGCCCGGCTCGGCTCGCAGCCCGGCTTCGACCCTTCCGAACTGGCTGGGCACCGTGCCGTCATCAGTCGCCTGGGCGGGCGGGTCTCCCTGCAGTGGGTGCCGGCGCCAACTGTGGTCCTGGCGGTGCACGGAGGAACCCGCCTGTCCGAGGCTGAGGTCCGCCGCATAGCCGAGGGGGCCGTGTACGACCCGGCCTTGGACGACCTACGGGTACCGGTCGATCCGGAACTGTCGTCGAGCCGTCCCGGCACGGTGGTGGCCGAGGGTGACCTGGGCGCCGAACGCTGGGAGTTGGTCGCCTATCCGAGCGACCACGGCCTCTGCGTGGACCTCCAGTACGCCGGCGGAACGGGTGGCGCGTGCGGTCACAACGTCGGGCCCGGTCAACCCATCGGTGGCGGCCCCAGCGGTGGAGTCGGGTGGCAGTTCGTCAGCGGGCCCATTGACAAGGCTGTGGCCGGCGTGCAGATCGGGCTGGACAGCGGCGACGTGCTGAACCTGGTCCCGGTGGGGGCCGGCGCAGGTTTCGACGTGAACTTCTACGTCTCCCCGGTGCCCGTCGGCGCCCACCCGGATCGGGCGATCGCCCTGGACAGCGTTGGTGCCATTCTCGGCGAGATCAGGATCAACCGTCCCCCTCCCCGGCCGAGCAGCGTGCCCGTCTGAGCACCGGGAGACGGGTGCCACCGGGCGGGGCGGAGGGCTACCCGCTACGACCGACCCCGAGGGTGACGCTGGCGTCGCTTTGCCCAACAGCCTCGCGTCCTGTGCTCCGCGCCAACTCGACGAGAGCAACGATCGCCGTGGCCGCCACCACCACGACCGCGATCCCCCCGGCCGCCGGGTAGTCGCCGTACTCGTCTCGTCTGCCCACCCCGACCTCGATGGCGGCGATCAACACCACGACACCGATCAGCTGACCGGCGGCCAAAAGGGCCAGCGCCCGGCGCGGCCCCGGACCCGATGCGAGCGCGACGATTGCGAAGCCGAGCCCGAGAAGCGTCATCCACGCCGGCAACGCCCACGCGACGATCGCCAGCGCGCAGCCGAGGCCGCTGACGACCAGGCCGACGATCCGTAGACGGGGGCGACCGCTTTCCGCCGATGCCAGGGCAGCGGCCGCCACACTGAGCACGGCCCCGACCACCAGCGCTATGGAGAACACTGCGTAGGTCACCTGCCAACTCGTGTCGTCGTCGACCACGGTCTCTCTGACGCCATAGCCGGCGACCACCAGCCAGGCGAGGCCGGCGGCCAGTGCCAGTCTATGCATCGTTCTCCGTGGCATCGCATCCCCCTCGCATCGTTTCCCCTACAGACGCACGCCGGCGCCGACCGGGTGACACGGTCGTCACCAGAGAATGGGATCGCGTTCGTCCAACTCCTCATCCGTTCCGAACAGGTCGTCGAGGCTCTGCCCGGTGCGCAGGTCGGAGCCGTCGAGCGCCGGAGTGGCGGCCTCGGTCGGCTTGGTCCAGTCCGTGCGCACTGCGATGGCGACGGCGATCCCGACCAACCCCATGGCGACGAGGAGACCCGGGACCAGCCGTCCGACCTTGTAGGCCACGCCCGGGCCCAGGGAGAACCGCACCGGTGTGACCGGCGCGGCCACGAACCCGGGACCGACGACGACGGCGACGCCGCACACCCGGCGGGGCCCGCACAGCGCGGCCTCGGGACCCAGCCGGCCGGCGGCGGCGATGAGCGAGGTCCGCCCCGCCCCGCCGGCGTCGATGACGAACGTGGAGGCGGGCAGGGGTGGCCCACAGCGCCGGGCATCGTAGGTCTCGGGCGGGGCGCAGAGGACCGCAGTCGCCGTCGTCCCGGGGGGGAAATCCGCCACCACACCCTCCACGCGCTGGCCATCGGCCAACGGCCCGCCGGGTTCGACCCGTACCCGTCCAGGCCCGACGCTGTCGACCAGCACCGTCTGGACCGACCCTTCCCGCCCCGACGACCTACCGGTGAGACGCAGGATGCAGGTGGCCTGGGCCACGCGACATCCCCCAGGAGCGATGTCACCACGAACGGCGAACTGGAAGTCGGCCTGGCCATCGTCGTCGAACTGGACCGGGAACGCCTCACCGCACGCAGTCCGCCGACCCAACTCGACGACGCACTGCTGGATGCTGCCGTCCTCGAACCAGTCGTAGCCGTCAGCGTTCACCCGCACCACCGCGCCCGGCACCAGACCGCCCACCGGACGGTAGGGGGCGAAACGGTCGTCGTTGGCGGCGCTGATCAACACCACCGGGATGTCGGCCGACGCACGTCCGATCAGCGCGTCCGGAAGCGGCGGCGTCGCCTGTGCTCGCGAGCGGTCGGGTGTCGACGTCGGTCCCGGCTCACTTCCGCCCAGACCGAGCACCAGCAACCCCAGCAGGGCGACGCCGACGACCAGGACGACGGGAGCGGAGAGCAGGGCCAGGAGCCCGGTCCGCTCCCGGCGCTGGTCGCCGCTGAGGACGCCGATGCCCAGCACACCGGCGCCGGCGCCGGCCACCAGCACCACGGCGATCAGGAGGAGCAGGATCACGGCATGGGTGCCGGCGGTGCAGGCGGCGGCACAGCCGGCGTCTCCTGGTCGAGGCGACGGTTCAGCGTGAGCTGCCGGCCCATCAACGGGAGGGCGATGAGGTTGAGGCCGTGGAGGACGCCGAGGATCAGGAGGATCCCACCGACGCGGGCCACCTCGTGCTGGAGCTGGGCGCCGCCGACGGTCTGGTTCCATCCGCCCTTGAGCTGGAAGCTGATGGTGAACAGCACGTAGGAGAAGAAGATGAGGTAATAGGCGATGTCGGTGAGGACGATGAAGCTCTTGCCCGTTCGGGGGTTGGCCCGGAACACGTCGGCCGCATAGCTCCTCCCGAACCGCTTGATCAGCGGGCCCAGCCACAGGGCCACCCCGACGAGCAGGGCGTTGGTGAGAAGTTCGAGCATCCACCAGTCCATGATCAACTCTCCTTGTCGATTGTCAGTGACGCCAAAGATCAATCCGGCGAGGGCGCCGGCCGAGCACGCACCCATCGCAGCCAGGCGCCGGCGCTGGCGACGGATGCGACGGTCGTCGTCGATACTGAGCCGCACCCGGGCGAAAAGGTCGTCGCTCTCGTCGACGGCCTGGGCGCCCTGCAGCAGGGCGTCGTGCAGACGTTCCTCGATCACGCTCATCAGGACTCCGTCCGCATGTCGCCTAGCCGCGACTCCATCGCAGCGAGGCCACGACGCAGGTGCGTCTTGACCGAGTTGCGGGAGATGGCAAGCGTGGCGGCGATGTCGTCGATGCCGAGCTCCTGGTAGTAGCGCAGCACCAGGCAGTCGCGCTGGCGGTGAGGAAGGTCTCGCAGTGCGTCGAGGATCTGCCGCTGGTCGTCGCGGAGGACCAGCTCGTCCTCCTCCTGCGCCCGCTCGGCGTCGAGGGGCAGGCGGTGCCGCAGGGACACCAGCCCGCGGCGGTTGTGGTCACGGGCCAGGTTCAGCACGATCGAACGCAGGTAGGCGGCAGCCTTGGCATCGTCCTTGATCCGGTTCGCCGACCGGGCCAGGCGGATGAACGCCTCCTGCACCAGGTCCTCGGCGGCATTGCGGTCGTCGACGAACAGCCGGGCCAGTCGGACGAGTGACCGGCCCTCCCGCTCGAACAGGTCGACCATCAGTCGATCGACGTCGGTGGTGAGCGCCGGCGCCTGGACGGTGGGGGCACCGACGCCGAGGAGGGCCGGGACCTCCACCATCCAGCTCAGCGCACCGAGGGCCATCGGGTAGACAGACGTGCCGCCGGGGGCCCGCGGGTGACACGCCTCTTGCAGAGCATCGGCGATGCGCTCGCCGATCGAAGGCCGCATCACGGTCGGAGCCTACGGGTGGGCCGCGATTCCTGCGCAGGGAGCATGCCGCCGCGTCACCCACCACGCCGCCGTCGTGCGTCAGTAGGTGGGCCGGAGCGGAAACGCCGCCCGGAGAGCGAGGGGAGAGCACAGATGAGCGCACACGGAAGTCGGGTGGTTGGTCGGGTGAGGCGATCGGTGGTGGTCCTGGGCGTCCTGGCCGCGGTGGTGGTGCCCGGGTCGCCGGCCGAGGCCGCCACCAGCGTCGGACGGTTCGAGACGCTGGCCGCCGGAACCACCGCCGGTTTGGAGATCAACGGCGTCGCATTGCTGCACCGCAGCGCCCGTGGGACGACCGGGCGGGTCGTGTTGCACGGACTCGAGGCCGGTGCGGTCTACGCCGCCCACCTGCATAACGCGCCGTGCAGTTTTAACGCCGGGGGCACCCACTACAAGGAGGTTGCGGCCGGGGTCGGGGCGCCGCCGAACGAGCTGTGGTTCTCCTCCTCAGCCGACCCCACGGCCGGCATCACCGCGCGGCGTAGTGGTGTGGCCCAGGGCTCGGGCGCAGTGACCTGGGTGGCCCGGCCCGAGGCTCAGTCGGTGGTGATCCATCAGGTCGTTCCCGCCACCGGCACCTCTGGCGGGCCCAAGCTGGCCTGCGCCGACCTGGGATAGCCCCGCGGGGTACTCGCCGAGGCGGGGAGGAAACCTCCTTCTGGAAGGAGCAAGAAGCTCCGCCTTGGCGAGTACCATCAACCTCATGCGAGTCGAGACGTCACCCTTCGTGTTCGACGGGCCGATGCCGCCGGCGCAGCTCGCCGGCCGCCACCGGGAACTGGCGGCGTTGCGCGACCGGGCAACCCACGGCCGGTTCTGCCTGCTCTACGGTCCCCGTCGCTTCGGCAAGACGAGCGTGATCGGCCGTCTCGCCCACGACTGCAAGACCGACAAGGACCTGGCGGTCGTCGTCTGCGACCTCCAGGGCGTCCTCAGCATGGACGACATCAGCCGGCGGCTGGCCGTCGCCTTTTCCGATCTGAACCACTCGAAGGTGCGCACCGCGTTGGTCAGGGCCCTGGCCGGCGTGGCCGAGGGCGGCTTGCGGGCGGCCGGCGCACGGGTCGGCATCGACATCGGCCACGGCGTGCTCCGATCCGAGCAGAATGCGCCGTCCCAGACGCTGGAGGCGCTGCTGGCCCTGCCACCGCAGGCGGCCGCCCGAACTGGTACTCGGGTCCTGGTGGTCCTCGACGAGTTCCAGGCCATCGCTGACGTGCGGCAGGCCGACGCTGTCCTCCGCTCGCAGATCCAACACCACCGCGACCAGGTCTCCTACCTCTTCTCCGGCTCCGAGCAGGGGTTGTTGCGCAGCTTGTTCTCCGAGCGAGCCGCTCCGCTGTACGGTCAGGCCGAGCGGTTCGAGCTCGGTCCCCTGCCGGCGATCGTGGCCTCGGACTATGTCTCGGAGCAGTTCGCTTCCACCGGCCGGACCGCGGGACCGGCGCTGCGGCCGCTCGTCCAGGTCGCCGCCGGCCACCCCCAGCGCCTCAACCTCCTGGCCCATCATCTGTGGAATCTCGTGGCCGACGGTGGCGAGGCCGACGACGACGCGTGGCAGGAGGCGTACACCACGTCCTTGACCTACGTCCGGCCCGAGCTCCTCGCGGTGTGGAACGGGATCGGCGGTAATCACCGCAAGGCGCTGCGCCTGATCGCATGGGGGGAGCCGCTGTTCGGGGCGGCGGCCCACCGGCTCGGGTTGAGCGGTGGGTCGGCGACGGCCGCGCGCGAGGTACTCGAACAGCGCAGCGTCATCGACGAGCGCGGAACCATCATCGACCCGCTTCTCACATCGTGGATCCGGCATGAACACCCGAGCCCCTGACGACCAGTGACTCTGCAGAGTCTTGCCCGCCGTCCCTGCCGCTACTCGCTCGCGAGGCCGGGATAAGGTCACCTCATCGACCACTTCGCCAACCACGCCTGGCCAGGACGCTGGCGGAAGCCGCGCCGGTGACGGCGGGGGGCCGGTAGCGGCGATGGCATCATCGCCCACCACGGTCCCGGCACCGCCCCTGCGCTCGCCCATCACCCGCACGCGCCTGCTGATTGGGCTGGTGCTCGGCGGTTTCTCGTTCCTGATCTTCTCGGCGAGGGCCATCGCCGGCCTTTACACCGACTGGCTCTGGTTCGGCTCGCTCGGGCTGCGAGGTGTGTGGACGCAGCTGCTCAGCACCCGAATCGGGCTGGCCGCGCTCTTCGCCCTGGTGTTCGTGGCCCTGCTCGTGCCCAACCTCCTCCTCGCCGGCCGCCGCCCGAAGGTGCCCCGGGTGACCGATCCGGCCGAGGCGTCGGTGGAGCTGGCCCGTCAGGTGCTGGACCGGCGGCCGCTGCTGTTCCGAGGGGCGCTCGCCCTCGTCCTGTCGCTGCCGTTCGCCGGCGCCGCCGCCGGCAAGTGGGACGAATGGATCCTGTTCCGCAACCACGTCCCGTTCGGCGTCGCCGACCCTCAGTTCGGCCAGGACGTGGGCTTCTACGTGTTCCAGCTCCCGATGCTCGCCTTCCTCGCCGACTGGGTGTTCTCCGCGCTGGTGGTGACCACGATCGTCACCGCCGCCGCCCACTACCTCAACGGAGGGATCCGTCTACCGGTTGCCGGCCGGCATCTCCCCGAAGGTGCGGTCTCAGGAGCAGTGAAGGCCCATATCTCGGTGCTGCTGGCCGCGCTGGCCCTGGTGAGGGCGGCGACATACTGGCTCGACCGCTACGAGCTGACCCTTTCGACGCGCGGGGTCGTCAGCGGTGCGAGCTACACCGACGTCACCGCCAAGCTGCCGGCGATCCAGCTCCTGATCCTCATCTCGCTCCTGGCGGCCGGGCTGCTGCTGTTCAACATCGCGCGCCGAGGCTGGTTGTTGCCAACGATCGCCGTCGGGCTGTGGGGCCTGGTCGCCGTCCTCGTCGGTGGCGTCTATCCGGCCGCCATCCAGCGCTTCCGGGTCGAGCCGGCCGAGTCCACCCGTGAGGCCAAGTACATCGAACGCAACATCGAGGCCACGCGGGCAGCCATGGGCCTCGACAAGGTCGACGTGAAGCCCTTCGCCTACAACGAGGAGCTCAGCGCCACCGCGTTGCGGGACAACGTGGAGACCATCCGCAACGTGCGGCTCTGGGACCCGCTGATCCTGCGCCAGACCTACCAGCGCCTCCAGGAGGTGCGCACCTTCTATCGCTTCACCGACGTCGACATCGACCGCTACGTCGTCGACGGTCTGCAGACCCAGATCGTCCTCTCCGCCCGGGAGCTGAACCCCGGGAGCCTGCCCTCCGACACCTGGGAGAACCGCCACCTGGCCTTCACTCACGGGTACGGAGCCGTCCTGTCGCCGGCCAACGCGGTGACCTCCGACGGCCAGCCCGACTTCCTGGTCAAGAACATTCCGCCCCAGGGTGAGCCCGCCATCGACGAGCCCCGCCTCTACCACGGAGAGGCCATCGGCGGCTACGCCATCGTCAACAGCGGGCGCGACGAGATCGACTACCTGCAGGAGGACGGCACCGCCGTCACCAATCGCTACGACGGAGCCGGCGGGGTGGGGATCGGCACGGTTGGGCGCCGCCTGGCCTTCGCTCTCCGCTTCGGCGACATCAACCCGTTGATCTCGGGCTTCATGACCGAGGACTCCCGCATCCTCTATATGCGCGACATCAGGGAGCGGGTGGAGAAGATCGCCCCGTTCCTCCATTACGACGCCGACCCCTACCCGGTGGTGATCGACGGGCGGATCACGTGGCTGATCGACGCGTACACGACCAGCGCCCGCTACCCCTACGCCCAGCAGGCCGACGCCTCGCGCATCGCCCCCGGTAGTGGGCTGTTCCACGAGTTCAACTACGTCCGGAACTCGGTGAAGGTCGCCATCGACGCCTACGACGGTGACGCGACCTTCTACGTGGTGGATCCCACCGATCCCATCGCCGCCGCCTACGCCAAGGCGTTCCCCGACCTCTTCACATCGAACGAGGCCGTGCCGCCGGCGCTTCGGGCCCACTTCCGCTACCCCGAGGATCTGTTCAGAGTCCAGACCAACATGTGGGGCCGCTACCACATCGGAGACCCGAACGAGTTCTACTCGCAGTCCGACCGCTGGAGCATCGCCCAGGATCCCGGCTCGGGACGCACCCAGCTCGCCCCCCAACAATCGCAGCGGCGGATGGACCCGTACTACCTCCAGATGCGCCTCCCCAACGATCCGTCCACCGAGTTCCTCATCCTCCAGCCGTTCGTGCCGTTCTCCCAGGACGACACCCGCCGGGAGCTGTCGGCGTTCATGGTGGCCAAGTCCGATCCCGACGACTACGGCGCCCTCGAAGTGTTCGTGATGCCCCGGGACCGCCAGGTCGACGGCCCGGCCATCGTCGACGCCCGCATCAACCAGGAGCCGGAGGTCAGCCAGCTGATCACCCTGTTGAGCCGCGCCGGCTCCGAGGTGCTCCAGGGCAACCTGCTGGTCATCCCGATCGAGCAATCCCTCATCTACATCCGCCCGCTCTACGTGCAGGCCACCGGGGCCAACGCCGTCCCCGAGCTGAAGAAGGTGATCGTTGCCTTCGGCGACCGCATTTCCATACAGGACACCCTCCAGGCCGCCCTCGTCTCGGTCTTCGGCGACGCGCCGCCGACACTCGAGGAGGGCCCGCCGGGCGCCGGCCCCGGGCCAGATGCCGGGGCGGGCGGCGGGACGGGCGGCACCGCCATCCCCGAAGAAGCCCGCCGGCTGCTCGACGACGCGGCGCGCGCCTTCACCGCCGCCGACGCCGCACTTCGGGCCAGCGACCCCGTCGAGTACGTGCGCAAACTCTCGGAGGGTCGCCGGCTGTTCGACCAGGCCCGCCAGGCCGGCGCTGGCGCCGCACCGGGAACCACGACCACCACCACACCCGGACCGGTCAGCCCCGCCCCCTGACGGCCTCATGGCCGGGTGGCCCACCGCCCGTGCCACCCGGCCCCGGGGGTGCCGGCGGGCATACCTCACCGCCCGAGGATGGCCACGTCGTACTTCGCGAGCACCTCGTCGTCGGTCACCAGGAGCAGCTGCTCGTGGTGGGCCTGGGCCACCAGCATGCGATCGAACGGGTCGCTATGGTGCGGTGGCAGTCGGCCTGCGGACCAGGCGTGCGCGGCGGACACGTCGAGCTGGACGAAGCCGTTGCCGCCCACCTCGACGACCAGGTCGATCCCATCCAAGTCGAGGCGACCGAGGGCGGACTTGACCGATGCCTCCCAAATGCTGGCGGCCGACACACACACGATCGTGGCTGGGTCGGCGATCACCTCAGCGTCGGCGCGGGCCAGGCGCGGGCTGTCAAGCAGCCACCACAGGTAGATGTGGGTGTCGAGCAGCACCCTCACCGAACGGCACCCTCGAAGGCCGCGAGCACGTCGTCGGGAAGGGGAGCGCCGAAGTCGTCCGACATCCGGATGCGGCCCGTGCCGCGGCCCGGGCGTCGAGGAGGCGTTGCCATGGGCACCAGCCGGGCGATCGGCGTCCCGGCGCGCGCCAGGATGATCTCCTCGCCCTGCGCGACCCGCGCCAGGAGCTTGGACAGATTGGTCTTCGCCTCCTGCACGTTCACGATGTCCATATCCCGAACCTCACAACCCTGGTCTGGTCGACCAGACCAGGTCGTAGCAGCGTAACAGAGGTCGTCGACCGGGTGCGGTTGGCCGACCTGTGTGGGCGACGTCGCTGGCGGGCATGCGACCGAAAGCGCCTTCAGCCCGCCGGTGGGCAGCCGGCGCCGGCCCTCTATCGTCGTCCCGTGACCGCCCGCTGGGTCCTCGGTGTCTTCGCCCTGCTCCTCGTCCTCGTCGGCGTGATGGGCTTCGTGGCGCCCGGTCGCGGCTCAACCAGCGCGGCACCGGCATACAACGTCTTCCACCTGGCGTTCGGAGTGCTCGGGCTGGCCCTCGTGGTGTGGGGCGACGGGCCAGCGATCCGCGGCTTCCTCATCGGCTTCGGGCTGATCGACCTCTACCAGGCCCTGGCCAGCCACCAGCACTGGTTCCCGGAGTCGTTGTTCCGATGGACCCACGCCGACGACCTGCTGCACGTGGTGCTCGGCGCCGGCCTCGTGGTCGCCGGCGCCCTGCTCTGAGGTTCAGTCGGCCCGGGCCTGGCGCTGGCCGGCGCCGGCCTGATGGCCCAGGGCCAGCCTGCCGGCGACGCCCGGGCTGTCGCCGACCTGACGGTGGCACTCAAAACGGGAACCGCCGGCGCCGCCCGGCCGCCCGGGGGGGATCGACGAGCACCAGCCCGGCATCGGTCTGCATCAGGTCGCCGCTGTCGAGCAGGGCCCGACGGGCGTGGGTGGCCGTTCCGTTCGAGAGTTCCAGCAGGTCGGCCTCGGCGCCGTAGACGCTGCCGCTTCGGGCCACGGCCCGGAGGACCGACCGCTCTCCGCGCTCGAAACCCGAGTACAGCCGCTCCATTCCCTCACCCGTCGCCCGGCGCACCTCGGAGAGGGCTGCAGTCCACGTTTCGGGGCCGCTACTGACACCACCGTGAGGCGTGGCCCGCCAGCAGGCGTCGGCCAGTTGCATGGTGCGCTGCGGATGGCCGGCGGTGCACGCGGTGATCAGGGCGGCGATGGGGCCGGCGTCGCGCCCGGTCGACGAGAATCCCGATCCCACGATGGCCTCGACCGCGTCGCCCGACAGGGGGCCGATCTCCACCAGGTCGGCCTGGCCGTAGAAGTGCTCGGCCCGGGCGGTGAACAGCGTGCGCATCCTCGACGGGTAGGAGCCGGCGAAGACGATGCCCAGTTCGCTGTAACGGTGTTGGAGGGCGGTGCGGAGGGCGCCGGCGGCGCCATCGACGCGAGCGATGGACGAGAACTCGTCGATCACGAGCAGCGTCGGCTCCCGGCCGGCGGCCGCCACCAGGACGTCGAGCAAGCCGTGGAACGTCAGCGCCGGGTCGGGTCGATTCCGTGACGGCACGGTGAGGCCACCTTGACCACGCCGAGGTTGATGGCCCCGCCGGCGGCCGCGGCGCGGGCGGCCGCGGCGAACCGTCCGGTGGTGGCGCCGAGCGCATCGTCGAAGCGGACGGCAACATCGGCCAGGGACGTGACCTCGTACAGGTCGACCCACACCGTCGTCACCTCGGTCAGGTCGGCGGCCACCCGACGCAGCACACTCGTCCTTCCGTACCGCCGTGGTCCGAACAGGGCGGTGACCCGCCGGCTGGTGATGCGCTCGGTGAGGTCACCGATCAGGTCGTCGCGACCCTGCACCTCGGCCGGCTGGAGCGGCCCCTGGTACGGGAACGGGGACGGGTCCACCGCTCCAGGGTGCCGCTCCGTGGAGTGTTTTCGGTTCTGCTGCGTAGAACCGAAACTAGGAGCAGCCGCTCGTCGTGCCGCAGCCGCTGCACACGAAGCAGGCGCCGGCCCGCTGCATGACCACGCCGCACACGTAGCAGTACGGGGCGTCGGACGCAGCCGGGCTGTTGGTCACCTGGGTACCGACGGCGTGGTGCGCCGCCGGGTCGGGGGCGATCTCCGAGCCGGTGCTGGTCGGCGTGGACTGCTCCTCGACGCCGGGTAGGGTGGGCTGCAAGCGCTCCTCGACGGTGAGGATGCCCAGATCGGCCCGCTCCTCCGGAGACAGGTACTCCACCGCCAGCCGACGGAAGATGTAGTCGACCAGGGAGCTGGCGAAACGGATCTCGGCGTCGTCGGTGATGCCGGCGGGCTCGAAGCGCATGTTGGTGTACATGTCGACGAAGGCCCGCAGGGGCACGCCGTACTGCAGGCCGTGGCTGACCGAGATGGCGAAGGCGTCCATGATCCCGGCCAGGGTGGAACCCTGCTTGGCCACCCGCAGGAAGATCTCCCCAGGACGGCCATCGTCGTACTGGCCGACGGTGACATAGCCGTGGCAGTCGGCCACCCGGAACGAGAACGTCTTCGAGCTGCGCATGCGAGGCAGGCGCTCACGCTCGGGCTGCTTGACGATGATCGTCTGGACCGGCGCGACCGCAGCGGCACCGTCCTTCTTGGTGGTCGAGAGCGGCTGGGCCACCTTGCAGTTGTCGCGGTAGACGGCAACGGCCTTGAGGCCCATACGCCAGGCGTCGATGTGGAGCTGTTCCATCTCCTCGACGGTGGCCGACTCCGGCATATTTATCGTGTTGTGGTTCACGATGCCGTTGCCCACAAAGGCTGAAGTGGCCGGCACCGAGATGTCGTACACCTCCTGGTCGCCGGCGTCGGCCACCGACTCCACGGGACTGAAATGAAGGTTGTCGTCGAGAACGGTACGCAACCACGCAGGCAGCTCGACGCCGGGAAGGGCAGCGACTCTCTCGACGGTGTGGCGACTCACTCGGTTCGTTCGCACGTCGTGAAGGAAGCTGAACTCGCTGCGGTGGCCGCTGGGGACCAGCGCATGCAGCTCACTGAGCGTGATGCCGGGCACGATATCGGCGGTCGAACGCCCGGCGGCGAGGGCCTGCAACTTGGCGGCGCGTTCGCGCTTCACCGGCTCCATGAACGGGACGAGCTGGACAAGATGTCGAGCGCAGTCCCCGGTCACGTACACCTCGTCGTAGCTCTTGTCGTAGACGGGGTTGTACTTCGAGATCCGACTATGGACGATGCCGAGGTTGGTGAGCACTGCTTGAAGGTCGTCGAGCATGGCCGGCGCGTCGAGGCAGATCGCCCACTTGGCCACAGTGCTGACCGACACGTAGGCATCAAGGGCCAGGCCCTGCAAGAAAGCCAGCACCATGGACCGGGGGGATTGCAAGACGGCATCGGGGATGCGCTTGGCCGACGCCCGGCCACCACAGCCCAGGTACTGCAGGAATTCCACCATGGTCTTGGAGGAGGCCACCACACCCGGACACCTGCCGGCTTGGCGGACGATGCGGGCCTCGATGCCGAACTCGCTCCGCCAGGCCCGAACCACCCGCTCCAGCACCGCGTCGATGGAGTTGGTGATCGTCACAGTCCAGGTCGACATGATCGTGTGGCCCTCAGATGCGTACGCGCCGAGGAGGAAGGCCAGTTCCTCGCTCATCTCCCGTGGGACCTGGATCTCTTTCTGGCAGCCATACCGAGCGGTCGGGACGAAATCGTCGAACCGGGAAGGCAGCACGCCCCACAGCTCGGACCCGTACTGAGTGGCGACGTACTCCCCTACCTCGATCTCGTCGAGGCGGCGCCACTCAAGGCCCTGGCTGGCAGCGACCTGCACTCGGTGATTGGGGGTACCTACGACCTGATGCCCCGACCGCAGGACGACCTTCCGGACAGGGCGTGTGCCGCCATAGTAAAACGCATCGGTCTTCTGCGTACCGTGCGTGGATGCCACTTCGATGATCTCCTGGCGGAATGAATCCGGAGCTTCATCGCGGTGGAGACTGGCGATGCGAACAAGGCCGTCGGCCGTGGCCAGGAGGGTCTCGCCGGTCACGCACTTGGAGATTGCCCCGGAAATCCACGGTTGAACCGCCGCCATCATGCGGACATGGCCCAGGTAGTGGATGACGTTGTCGCCCATGGAGCAGGCGAACACCTCGAGGTGGTCGGAGGAGATGTGGGGGGCGCCAAGGATGGTCTTGTGCTCGTCGATGTAGGCGACGATGTCGTCGACCTGACGGGGCGAGTAGCCCAGCCGGCGCAGAGCCCGGGGCACGGTCTGGTTGACGATCGACATGGTGCCGCCGCCGACCAGCTTCTTGGTCTTGCACAGGCCGAGGTCGGGCTCGATGCCGGTGGTGTCACAATCCATCATCAAACCAATAGTTCCGGTTGGAGCCAGAACAGTAGCTTGGGAGTTACGAGTCCCCCACTCCTCCGCCCACTCCACCGCGTCGTCCCAGGCCTCCTGGGCGGCGTTGACCAGCTCACGGGTGGCCAGGCTGTCATCGATGGTGGCCGCTTCGTCGCGGTGCATGCGCAGCACCCGGTTCATCGGCTCACTGTTCGCGCTGTAGCCGGCGAACGGGCCCATGCGGGCGGCCGTGCGGGCCGACGTGGCGTAGGCGTGGCCGGTCATCAGCGAGGTGATGGCGGCGGCCCAGGTGCGGCCGGCGTCGGAGTCATAGGCCAGGCCGAGGGCCATGAGCATGGCGCCCAGGTTGGCGTAGCCCAGGCCCAGCTGACGGAAGCGACGGGCGTTCTCGCCGATCTTCTCGGTGGGGTAGTCGGCGTTGCCGACCAGGATCTCCTGGGCGGTGAACACGACCTCGACGGCGGCCTTAAACCCCTCCACGTCGAAGGTGCCGTCGTCGTTCAGGAACTTCAGCAGGTTGAGGCTGGCCAGGTTGCACGCTGAATTGTCGAGGTGCATGTACTCGGAGTTGTGCACGACCACGCTGTGTTCCCGAGGATTCGAGTCACTGGACACGGCGAAGTTGTGTGTGCCTTCGACCTCAAGGTCGTAAACAGCGACCGGCTCCGGAAGGACGATGGCCTCGATCGACACGACGACATCGTCGGGCTCGATCTCCAAGTGGCCCACGGTGCGCAGTGCGTCCCCCGCAGCCAGATCCTGCCCCTCGACCCAGCCCCGGTCCACGGTGAGGAAGCGGTGCTCCGGAGTACAGCGCAATGAAATGCCCCGCTGTGTGGTGACCTCGACGAGGCGGTCCGCGTGGCCTGCAATCCAGACACGCCGGATCGGCCGAGACACCATCGCGCCGGCGTCGACGTCCCACGATGTCGCATCCGGCAGTTCAAGGCGTGCATCCGCCGTCTTGTGAAGGAGGTCGAACGGAACCAGGCCGTCGGACGTGTCGACCAGCGTCTCGCCGGTGAAGCAGCATGGGTTGGACCCGTTGATCCGCCCCGTGTTGGCCGCGGTGTGCCAGCGGTTGATGGTGGTGTCGAACTGCATGCCGGGATCCGCGCACTCCCAGGTGGCCTCGGCGATCTGGCGGAAGAGCTGGCGGGCCTTGACCGTGCGCACCGGCTCACCCGTCTTGACCGCCCGAAACTGCCAGTCGGCGTCGTCGACGACGGCCTGCATGAACTCGTCGGTGACCCGGACCGAGTTGTTGGCGTTCTGGTCCTGGGTGGAGTGGCTGTCTTTGCCGTCGAGGTCCATGTCGAAGCCGGCGTCGCGCAGGACGCGGGCCTTGCGCTCCTCGATGGCCTTGCACCAGATGAAGTCCTCGATGTCGGGGTGGTCGGCGTTGAGGATGACCATCTTGGCCGCCCTCCGGGTCTTGCCTCCGCTCTTGATCGTGCCCGCAGACGCATCGGCGCCCCGCATGAAGCTGACCGGGCCGGAGGCGGTGCCGCCGCCCTTGAGGTACTCATACGACGACCGGATGTTGGACAGGTTGATACCCGACCCGGAGCCTCCCTTGAAGATCGTGCCCTCCTCGACATACCAGTTGAGGATGGACTGCATGGTGTCGTCGACGGCGAGGATGAAACACGCTGACGCTTGTTGCGGCTCGCCCTTGACGCCGATGTTGAACCACACGGGTGAGTTGAAGGCCGCCTTCTGGTGGACGACCAGGTGCTTCAGCTCGGCCCGGAAGGCCTCGGCCTCGACGTCGTCGACGAAGTAGCCGTCCTTGACGCCCCAGGCGGTGATGGTGTCGGCCACCCGGTCGATGACCTGGCGCAGCGACTGCTCCCGCTCAGAGGAGCCCGGCGTGCCCCGGAAGTACTTCTGGGCGACGATGTTGGCCGCGTTCAGCGACCAGCCGGTGGGGAATTCCACGCCGAGCTGCTCGAAGGCCACGACACCGTCGCGGTAGTTGGTGATGCGGGCATCGCGCCGCTCCCAGACCACCTCGTCGAAGGGGTGGACCCCCTCGGTGGTGAAGTGCCGGCGGATGCCGATCCCCGTCTGCTCCGGCGCCATCGCCATGCGGCATGCCTCCCTATCGAATCGGTTGAGAACGCGGGGCAACGAGGCCCACGCACACCCCTAGGCACAAGATGTTGTGGGTCCGGTCCGCTCGACCCCCAGGGGAAGGAATTACATCACCGTCATTCAACCGTGTCAACTGTTTCCGAGTTTCGCCGCCCAGGGTGACCGGACGGTACGCAGGCCCGCCTGTGGACCGCTAGGGGCGTAACCCTGTGGACTCAGTCGGAGGGAGGAGGAAGCGACGGCGGCGGCTCGTTCTGGGCCAGGGCCAGCACCTCCCGCTCGAAGTCACCCGGGGCGTCGAAACCCTTGTAGACGCTGGCGAAACGCACGTAGGCCACCTCGTCGAGGGCCCGCAGGCGCTCGAGCACGATGGCACCCACCCGGGCGCTGCTGGCCTCGGAGCCCTCGAGCCGGAGCGACTCCTCCACATCGGCGGCCAGCCCCTCGAGTTGCTCGGCGCTCACCGGCCGGTTCTTGGCCGCGGCCCGGACTCCGGCCACGATCTTGCCCTTGCGGAACGGCTCGCGGATGCCCGAGCGCTTGAGCACCACGAGCCCGATCTCCTCGATGCGCTCGAAGGTGGTGAACCGACGGCCGCAACCGAGGCACTCACGCCGGCGCCGGATGGCCACGCCGTCGTCGGCCAGGCGCGAGTCGACCACCTTGTCGTCGAGGCTGGTGCAGGTCGGGCAACGCATCGGCCCGACGGTACCCGCACCCCTGCCGAATGGACTGGTCGGTGGCTTGATCAGGCCGGAACACGCTGGGCTGATCAGGCCGGGACAAGCAGGGGCAGGCGTTCTCCGACCACGAGGACCGGGGTGCCGTGCTCGGCCACCATGCGGGCCACGAGCGGGCGGGGATCGTCGTTGGGTCGGAGCCGGCGGGCGATCTCCCAGAACGTGTCGCCCGGCTGCACCACGTACACCGCAGCCCGACTCTCCGGCGCGCCGCCGGTGACGGCGGGGGCGCCACCGAAGGAGGCCAGAAGGGCCTGCACACCGACGAGCAGCCCGACGACGGTGCCGACCACGACCAGCACGGCCACGGCCCGCCGGCGCCAGTAGACGGGGACCGGCCGGAAGGCCACGGCCGGCCCGACGGGCGGCGTGGTTCCGACAAGCACGAGGCGACGGAGCTCCGCCGGCCGAGCATGAGCGACTGCTGCCATGATGCACGGCCTCCTCGGGAACGAATGTTCGGGTACGCCCCGTACTAGACCACGAACGCTCGTTCGAGGTCAAGAAGAATCCCGAACATATGTTTGCATCCCGACGCCTTCCGTCCTATCGTGTCCCCCGTGACCTCCAACCTGACCGAACGCCAGCGCGGGATCCTCAACTTCATCGAGTCGCAGACCCGAGACCGGGGTTATCCACCGTCGGTGCGCGAGATCGGTGAGGCCGTCGGCCTCACCTCCACGTCCACGGTCCACGCCCACCTGGCCACCCTGCAGCGCCTCGGCTATCTCCGGCGCGACCCCACCAAGCCCCGTGCCATCGAGGTCCGCTATGACCCCGGGACAGGGGCGGCCGGTGAGCGCCGGCCCGCCCGCCACGTTCCCCTGGTGGGCGATGTCGCCGCCGGCACCGACGTCCTGGCCCAGGAGAACGTCGAGGAGCTGCTGCCGCTGCCCGCCGACTTTACCGGCGAAGGGCCGGTGTTCATGGTCCGGGTGCGCGGGGACTCCATGATCGATGCCGGCATCCTCGATGGAGACTTCGTCGTGGTCCGCCAGGAGACCGAGGTGCGCAAGGGCGACGTGGTGGTTGCCGGCATTCCCGGCGAGGAAGGCACGGTCAAGATCTTCACCCGCAAGGGCAACAAGGTGGTCCTGGTCCCGGCCAATGCCCGGCTGGTGCCCATGGAGTTCGACGCCGCCGATGTGACCATCTACGGCAAAGTGGTCACGGTGGTCCGTCGTCTGTGAGGTGCGCGCAGTAGCTGAGCCGGCGCCTGCCGGCCACGCCGACGGCTCCGCCCATGAGCACCACGAGAGCGGCGGCGGTTGCGGGCACGGCCCGGTTCCGGCCGGCGGGAGCGTCACCGACCGGGACCGGCAGCGGTAGGGGCAGGGGCAGGGCCAGCTGCGGCGGTTCGGTCGACTGGGCCGACCGGGGCGGGGCGGGCTCGGCGGTGGTCGTGGTCACTGTCGGCGGGGCTGCGGTGGTTGTGGGGCGGGGGGCCGCCGGGATCAAGGCGCCGGGCGCCCGTGTGACGGTGGTGGGCGCCGCGCCGGAGGTAGTCGGAGCGGACGAGCCGGCGCCGACGGCGGCGGCCACGTTGAGCCGGCCCTGGCAGCCCCGCCCGCACGGGACGCTCTTGTCGAGGGTGGTGAGCAGCCGGGTCACCGCCGCCGCGGGAGCCAGGCCCTGGGCCAGGAGCAGGGCCACGGCGCCGGCCACATGGGGGGCGGCCATCGACGTGCCGGCGGCCGAGGCGTAGCCACTGCCACCCGCAGCCACGGGAAAGGTGGAGATCACGTTGGTGTCGGCGCCGCCGGCGCCGGCACCCCCGGGCGCCACCAGGCCCCACTTGGCGTTGCCGACCGCACTCGAGTACGACGGCACGGTGCCGGCCCGGTCCGTGGCCCCGACAACGAGAGCGTTGACGTTCCCGTAGTTCTCCGTGCCGAGGTCGCCCACACCCGTGGCGTAGTTGCCCGACGCCAGCACCGGCACCGCCCCCTTGCTCCACGCGTACTCGATGCCGCTGCGCAGAGGCGTGCCGCGCACGCTGGCGATGAGGAAGTTGGGGTCGCCCACGCTCAGGTTCACCACCTTGGCCCCGTTGTCCACCACCCAGCGGATGCCGTTGTTGATGTCCTCGACCCGACCTTCTCCGGCGCTGTTGAGCACTTTGGCTACAACCAGGCGGGCGTCGGGGGCGGTGCCGGCGACGCCTCGGCCGTTGCCCGACACTGCGGCGGCGATGCCGCTGACGATGGTTCCGTGCCCGTGGGTGTCCTGCCCGCCGCCGGCGGTACACGGACGGCCGACGCAGTCGGCCGTCGCCGCGATCTTGCCGGCCAGGTCGGGGTGGTTGAGGTCGACGCCCGTGTCCACGATGCCGATGGTGATCCCGCTGCCGGTGGATCGGGCCCACGCCTGGGGCGCCCCGATCTGGGACAGGGCCCACTGCCGGGGGAAGTGGGTGTCGTTGGTGGCCGAGGCCGTCCCAGCCAGACCGGCCACCATGGCCACGACCGAGACGGCGGTGACCAGCACCCGTCGGCGCACGTTCACTGGTCCACCATCTGACGATGGTTGACCCAGTGATTGCTCGTTGGACCGGCCTCCCGGGCCTGTCATACCCGTTCCAGGACCGTCCGCAGGACACCGAAGACCGACTCCAGGTCGGCCTGGGTCACCTGTTCCCCGGCGCTGTGGGCCACGCTGGGGTCACCGGGCCCGAAGTTGGTGGCCGGCACCCCGCGTGCGGCGAAGCGGGCCACGTCGGTCCACCCCAGCTTGGCGTAGGCCACTCCTCCGCTGGCGGCCAGCACCGCCTGCAACAGCGGATGGCCGAGGGCGGGCAGGGCGGCCACCGCCATGTCGGTCACCTCGAACTCGTCCACGTCGCCGACCACCGAGCGCACGTGGGCCTCGGCTTCGGAGGGCGAACGGTCGGGCGCGAAACGGTGGTTCAGGGTCACCGTCGCCCGGTCGGGGACCACGTTGTTGGCCACCCCGCCCTCCACCCGCACGACCTGCAGGCCTTCGCGGAAGTGACAGCCGTCGATGGTGATCTGCCGGCCCTCGTAGGCGGCCACCGAGGCCAGCAGCGGGGCCAAGCGGTGGATGGCGTTGCGGCCGAGCCAGGCCCGGGCAGTGTGGGCCCGCTCCCCGGTCATCGACGCCTCGACCCGCATGGTCCCCTGGCACCCGGCCTCGACCCGGGCCGAGGTCGGCTCGGCCAAAAGGGCGGCGTCGCCCTCGACCAGGTCGGGGCGCTCCCGGAAGAGGCGCTCGATGCCGTTGAAGCGGGAGTCGACCTCCTCGCACTCGTAGAAGACATAGGTGGTGTCGACAACCGGCTCGGAGACAGTGCGGGCCAGCTCGACCAGGACGGCCACGCCACCCTTCATGTCGCATGAGCCCAGGCCCCACAGCACGTCGCCGTCGATCCGGGCCCGCTCGTTGCCGTTGGGCGGCACGGT
>JBBQRO010000038.1:0-27435 GCA_038214685.1 Acidimicrobiales bacterium | reverse complement strand
GGACGGCTGCTACGTCGAACATGCCGTTGCCGCCGGCGAGGAGGCCTACGCCGCCACCTTCCCGTTCCCCGTCACCGTGATACCCGCCCGGCTGCTCGATTCCTAGCGGTCCGCCCCGGCGGCCGCCGGGCGCCCCTCGGCCCGAGCAAAATCGGCTTTCCGACGCTCCGGAGTGGGTACTACGGTGTGGCATGCCAGCGCGAATCGCCCACACTCGACTGCGGCGTCGGTCCGGGCCGCCCGCCCTCGGCCGAAGTTGTGGCGGGCAGGAACTCCAGGTCTAGGCCGGCTGGAGGCGCAGCTGAAGGTCGTCGAGGCGGCGCAGGAGGGCGTCGGCGTCGGTGCCGAAGAGCCCGGCGATGGCCCGGATGTCGTCGGCCCGGATGGTGAGGACCCGACCATTGAAGTCCTGGCGCCGCACCTGGATGCTGTTCAGGTACTTGTAGACCATCTCCAGCTCCGGGTCGCCGTCGACGGCCTGGAAGCGGGCCAGGTCGAAGGTGACCTTGGACGGCCACGCCGACGAGGCGGTGCGGGCCTCGGTGGCCTCGGTGGCCTCGACGCCCGGCGCCAGAAGCTCGGTGGGGACCTCGGCGTCACGGGGCAGCAGCTGGTCGACGGGGACCCGGTAGAAGTCGGCCAGACGCTGCAGCCGGGGCACGGAGATGACCCGCTCGCCCCGCTCATAGGCCCCCAGGACCGATGCCTTGAACTCCTGGGTGGAGGCGGCCTCGACCTCCTGAAGCGACAGGCGCTTCTGCCGTCGGATGGCCCGCAGGCGCTGGCCCACCCGGCGGGCATACGTCAGGCCAGGCCCCAGAAGCTCGGTCTCGTCGCTCAAGGCCGAGCCCCCCCTTTTCAGTCGGCACTTCAACGCTGATTTCACTGCGAAGTTTATCCGAGAATCGCAGAGCGTGCCGGGGTGATTACCCTCCGGGGTCGGCGGGGCGCACCCGGCCAGACCGCAGGGCGACCAGCAGGGTCCCGGCCACCATGGCCGCCGTCTCGGCGCGCAGCACCGACGGGCCGAGGCCGACCAGCGACGCGCCGGCCGCAGCCAGTTCCGCCTCGTCCCAACCCCCCTCGGGGCCGACCAGCACCACTGGCCGGTCCAGCGACGGTGGCCCGCCCCCCGGGTGGGCCAGGGTCGCTCCGGGCTCGCCGGCCATGGCCACGAACGGGACCACGCCGTCGACCACCGGCAGCCACGCCCGCCGGCTCTGCATGGCCGCTTCCCGCGCCACCCGGCGCAGGCGGGCCAGCTGCCCACCCGCCTCGCCGACCGGCCAGCGAACCACCGACCGGGCGGCGAGAAGGGGCACGATGCGGTCGACGCCGATCTCGGTCAGCTTCTGGACGGCCCACTCTGACCGCTGGCCCTTGACCACGGCAAAGGCCACCGTGACCTGCGGGAACGGCCGTGGGAGGCGGTCGACCTCCCCCACTGGCTCCAGGATCGGCCCGAAGCGGCATGGCAACCTCCCACCGGCACCGTCGCCGACGGTGATCTCGTCGCCAGTGCGCAGGCGCAGCACCCGCTCGAAGTGGTGGCGGTCGTCGGGCGTGAGCGCCGGCGCGCCAAGGTCGTCGACGAAGGCGTGGGCGGTGGTGGCCAGCGGCTTAGGGGAAGGCCGAGCTACTTGGAGGCCGGCTACTTGAAAGCCGGCTACTTGAAAGCCGGCTACTTGAAAGCACTGCGGACCTTGGCCAGGAACCCGGTCTCGGTCGGGGCCACCGCCTCGCCCCGGGCCGCGGCGTAGGACCGGAGAATCTCTTCCTGCTCCTTGGTCAGGTCGGTGGGCGTGTCCACCACCACCTGCACCAGCAGGTCGCCCCGGCCCCGGCCGTTGACGTCGGGCACGCCCCGGCCCCGAAGCCGGAAGACCTTGCCGGGCTGGGTGGACCGGGGGATGACCAGATCCTCGGTGCCATCGAGGGTCTCGTAGCGCAGGTGGGCGCCCAGGGCGGCCTGGGCCATGGGCAGGTGGAGCACGTGAATCAGGTCGTTGCCCTGGCGCAGGAAGCGCTCGTCGGGCTTCACCCGCAGGTGCACGAACAGGTCGCCGGGCGGCCCGCCCCGTGGACCGGCGGCGCCCCGACCCCCGAGCTGGAGGGTGTTGCCGTCGTCGACGCCGGCGGGGACGTCGACGGTGTAGGCCTTCTCCTCGGTACGCCGGCCCTCACCCCGGCAGTCGATGCAGGGCGTGGCGATCTCCTGGCCCATCCCACTGCAGCGCGGGCACGGCCGGGCGGTGACCATCTGGCCGAGGATCGACTGACGGACCTGGCGGACCTCGCCGGCCCCGCCACACATCTCACAGGTGATCGCCGACGTGCCGGGCTTGGCGCCGGTAGCGTCGCAGGTGGTGCAGGGCACCGGCACCCGGACCCGGATCTCCTCCGATGCCCCGAAGACGGCGGCGCGGAAGGCGAGGTTGAGGGTGACCTCCATGTCGGCGCCCCGGGGCGGGCCGCCCCGGCCCCGGGCCTGGCCGAACCCGCCGGCGCCGGCGCCGGCGCCACCGCCGAAGAAGGTGTTGAACAGGTCGCCCAGGCCCCCCGAGCCGAAGAGGTCCTCGAACCCGCCGGCCCCGCCTCCGCCGCCGCCGGACCCCCGCAGCCCTTCCGGGCCGAACATGTCGTAGCGCCGGCGGCGCTCGGGGTCGCGGAGGGTCTCGTAGGCAACGGTGACGAACTTGAAGCGCTCCTCGGCCACGGGATCGCCCCCGTTTGCATCGGGATGCAGCTCGCGGGCCAGCTTGCGGTAGGCCCGCTTGATGTCGTCGTCGTTTGCGCTGCGGCCAACGCCCAGCAGCTCGTAGAAGTCACCGATCTCGGTGGGCATCGGCGGCCTAGCCTTCGCGCAGGTGGCGCCCGAGGCGGGCGCTGACGATGGCGACGGCCGCCATGGCCTGGGGGTAGTTCATGCGGGTCGGCCCGAGGACGCCGATGGTGCCGACTTGGGCGCCGTCGACCTCGTAGGGGGCGAGGACGATCGAGCACTCGGCCAGGGAGTCGACGCCGTGCTCGGCCCCGATGGCGACGGTGAGCCCGTCCTCCCCGAGGGCCTCTCGCAGCAGGCTGACCAGCACGTACTGCTGCTCGAGGCCGGCCAGCACCTGACGCACCGTGTCGACGGCCTGGAATGTGGACGCCATGCGGGCGGCGCCCCCGATGAAGACCTGGTCGGCCTCGCTGTCGTGGTAGTCCCACAGGGCCTGGCGGGCGGCGGCCACCAGGATGTCGGTGGCTGCGTCGCCGCTGGTGGGCACGGGCCGGTCGTCGGCCAGGGGACGTCCGACGACGTGGGCCGAGAGGTGGACGGCGGCGCCGGCGACGCGGTCCTCGTCGGTACCGTCCGGGAGCTCGATGTGGGCCTTCTCGACGCCGCCGTTGGCCAGCACGGCCACGACCACCGCCACCCGGGCCCCGAGGGGCACGAGGTGCACGGCCCGGACGCTGGCCCCCTCGTGCGGTGGGGCGACGACGAGGGCGGCGTAAGTGGTGAGGTTGGACAGGAGCTTGGAGGTGTCCTGGAGCATGCGCTCCAGCTCGCCGTGGGCGCGGGCGAAGAAGTCCTGGACCTGGGCCCGGTCGCCGTCAGCCAGGGTGCCCGGCTCGGAGCGGAGGTCGTCGACGAAGAAGCGGTAGCCCTTGTCGGTGGGGATGCGCCCGGCGCTGGTGTGGGGGTGGGCCAGGAACCCATCCCGCTCGAGCTGGGCCATCTCGTTGCGCACCGTCGCCGGCGACACGTTGAGCGCCCCCATCCGGGCGACGTGGGCCGACCCGACCGGCTGGGCCGTGTCGATGTACTCCTTGACCACGGCCCGGAGGATGGCGGCCTTGCGATCGTCCAGCATCATCTTGGGATCCGATGATACTGGCGTCCCATGGACGAGCGGAGCTGGGTCGAGCGTGACGCCGCCGTCGTCTGGCACGGGTTCACCGACATGTCGGCGTACCTTGACCACTGCCCGGTGGTGGTGGAGCGGGCCGAGGGCCACGAGCTGATCGACACCGAGGGCCGGCGCTACCTCGATGCCATCTCCTCGGTCTGGCTCAACACCATGGGCCACCGGGTCCCCGAGCTCGACCAGGCCCTGCGCGACCAGCTCGACCTCGTCGCCCACTCCACCATGCTCGGCAACGGCGGCCGGGTGGTCGTCGAATTGGCCGAAGCCCTGGCCGAGGTCGTCCCCGTCGTCGATCCCCACTTCCTCTTTGCGTCCGACGGGGCCTCGGCCGTGGAGCAGGCCCTCAAGCTGGCCTTCCAGTTCTGGGCCCTGCAGGGCGTGCGGGGCCGAACCACCTACCTGGCCTTCGGGGCCGCCTACCACGGCGACACCGTCGGCTCCATGTCCCTCGGCGCCGACGACGGCTTCGGCGCCTCGCTGTTCGACCCCCTTCGCTTCGGAGTGCTCCGGGCGCCCGGCTACGACGACCCGTCCTGCTTCGACGTGGCGTGCGGGCTGATCGACGACCACGCCGGCACCCTGGCTGCGGTGGTCGTCGAGCCCCTCGTGCAAGGGGCGGCCGGCATGCGCATGGCCGCGCCCGGGGGCTTCGAGGCACTCGCCGACGCCTGCCGGGCGGCCGACGTCCTGCTCGTCCACGACGAGGTAGCCACCGGGTTCGGCCGCACAGGCACCCTGTTCGCCACCGAGCAGTGCGGGCGCCGGGCCCGCCCCGATCTACTGTGCCTCGGCAAGGGGCTTACCGGCGGGTACCTACCCATGGCGGTCACCGTCGCCGGCGGGAGGATCTTCGATGCCTTCGCCGGCGCCGCCTTCGCCCACGGCCACTCCTACGGGGGCAACGCGCTGGCCGCCGCCGTGGCCTTGCGGCATCTGCGCCTGCTGGGCGAGCGCGACGTCATGGCCAACGTGGTCGCCCGATCGGCTCAGCTCGAGGCGCTGTTGGGCGAGCGGGTCGCCCCCGTTCCCGGCGTCGGTGGCATCCGGGTGAGGGGCCTCATGTGCGGGGTCGACGTGGCCGCCGGCACCGGCCGGGCGGTGTGCGACGCCGCCGTCGCCGCCGGCGTGCTCCTGCGGCCCATCGGCGACACGGTGATCGTCGTCCCGCCGCTCACCATCACCGCCGCCGAGATCGAGCGCATCGTCGACGTGCTGGCCGGGGCCATTCGTGCCCAGCTGGGCTGACCGGGTCGACGCCGAGTGCCGGGCCGTCGAGGCGGCCGGGCAGTGGCGGCGGATCCGTGACCTCGACGAGGGGCTCGTCTCCTTCGCATCCAACAACTACCTCGGCCTCTCCACCCATCCGGCGGTGGTGGGCGCCGCCCACGCCGCCCTGGCCCGGTGGGGCGCCGGCGCCGGCGCCGCCCGGCTGGTGGCGGGGTCACGGCCGGTCCACTCCGAACTGGAGGCCGCGCTGGCGGCATGGAAGGGCCAGCCGGCCGCGCTGCTGTTCCCGACGGGCTACGCCGCCAACCTGGGCGTCCTGACCACCTTCGCCACGGCCGGGGCGCGGGTGCTGTCCGACGAGCGCAACCACGCCTCGATCGTGGACGGCTGCCGGCTGTCCAGGGCCGAGATCTGCGTCTACCGCCATGGAGACCTCGTCCAGGTCGAGGACCTGCTCGCCTCGTCGCCCGGTCCGGCCCTGGTGGTCACCGACACGGTGTTCTCCATGGACGGCGACGTCGCCCCGGTGGCGGCGTTGGCCGACCTGTGCGTCCGACACCACGCCCTGCTCGTGCTCGACGAAGCCCACGCCGTCCTTGGCCCCGACACCTACCTCGATGGCGTCGACCACCTGCGGGTGGGCACGCTTTCGAAGTACCTGGGCTCACTGGGCGGGTTCGTCGCCGGCCCGCAGCGCTTCGTCGACCTGCTGGTCAACCGGGCCCGGCCGTTCATCTTCACCACCGCCTCCACCCCCGCCGACGCCGCCGCCGGCCTGGCCGCCATCGAAGTGCTGCGATCCGACGAGGGCAGGGCCCTGGTCGATCGGCTGCGGGCCAACGTCGAACTCGTCGCTCCCGGCCACCCCTCTCCTATCGTCCCGGTGATGATGGGCGACGAGGAGGCGGCCGTGGCCGCGTCGGCGGCGATGGGCAGGCGGGGCCTGCTCGTGCCCGCCATACGGCCGCCCACCGTGGCCCCCGGCACCTCCCGGTTGCGGATCTCGCTGTCGGCCACCCACTCCGCCGACCAGATTCGCCGGCTCCTCGACGGGCTGGGGGCGATACGCTGTGCCAGCTGAACGGCGGCGACCTGAACGGCTGGTCGTCGTCCTGGGCGCCGGCACCGGCGTGGGCAAGACCTGGGTAACGGCCCAGGTGCTGGCCCGCCTGAGGGCCGGCGGGGCCACCGTTGCCGCCCGAAAGCCGGTGCAGTCCTTCGGCCCGTGCGACCCCGAGACCGACGCCGACCTGCTGGGCAGGGCCACCGGCGAGCCACCCGAGCGGGTCTGCCCCCGACACCGCTGGTACGCGATGGCCATGGCTCCGCCGATCGCCGCCGCCTTCCTGGGCGTCGTCGCCCCCAGGCTCGCCGAGCTCCTCGCCGAGCTCGAATGGCCCGACGAGGCGGTGGACGTGGGGGTCATCGAAACGGTAGGCGGGCCCCGCTCCCCCCTCGCCGGCGACGCTGACAGCGCCACCCTGGCCGCCGCCGTCGACGCCGACCTGGCCGTGCTGGTGGCCCATGCCGGCCTGGGCGCCATCAACGCCGTGCGGTTGTGCGCCCCCTTGGCGCCCAGCCCTCGCGTGATCTTCCTCAACCGCTTCGACGGCGGCGACGTGGCCGACCGCAACCTGCGCTGGCTCCAGGCCGAGGGCTTCGACGTGGTCACCGACCTCGCCGTGCTGGCCCGCCGGATGGCCGGCCACTGAGTCGGAGACTGACTAAAACTCAGGCGTCCCGCGAAAAAGCCGCCGGCAGGGCCGGCGGCTCGGTTCGGATCAGACCCTAGATCAGGCGGACGTTCTGTGCCTCTTCGCCCTTGCGACCGGGAGCCACGTCGAACTCGACGCGCTGACCCTCATCGAGCGACTTGTAACCCTGGCCCTGAATGTTGGAGTAGTGAACGAAAACGTCTTCGCCCTGCTCGCGCGAGATGAAGCCGAAGCCCTTCTCTGCGTTGAAGAACTTGACGGTACCTGTTGCCACGGAGAACTCTCTTTTCTTTTGAACAGCACCTCACCTGAGGAGCTTCCTCCAGCCTAGGCCGTTTCCACTGCGCCGCGCTGCCCCTCGTGTTTTCCCGGCTCT
This sequence comes from Acidimicrobiales bacterium, assembly GCA_038214685.1. GTDB lineage: Bacteria > Actinomycetota > Acidimicrobiia > Acidimicrobiales > AC-14 > CADCTB01. Next base: position 20,203 of record JBBQRO010000038.1, on the reverse strand, counting down.
CTGCGACGCGCCGCGCCGCCTCAGCGTCAGGCCGGCGGCGAGATATCCAGCGTCGGGGCGGCGAAGCGGGCGCACGCCGTCGGGCCGGCCACGACGGTGATGCGGTACTGAACCCCGGCCTGGAAGGAGCGGCTCGGTCCGTCCACGCCACAGCTGCTGTCTTCCTTGGCCTGGACCCGTACCGGGGTCAAACCGTTGAGGGCGAGGGGCAGCTCCGCGGTGATCGCCCCGCCGGGCGCCAGTTCGACAACCCGACCGTTGACGGCCAGCAGGATCGTCTGTGGGTGCTGGTTGACGAGGATGAAGGTGGCACGCCGCAGCACCGGCGGCACGGTGGTCGAGGTCGTCGCCGCCGGGGGGGCGGTGGTGGTCGACGTTCCCGGGGCCGCCGTGGTGGACGGAGCGGCCTGAGGGGCCTGAGTCGTCGGGGGGGCGGTGCTGGCGATGGCCTTCAACACGGCGACGGCCGCCTTCGGTGGCGTGGTCGACGGGCGCACGTCGGTCGTCGGCACCTCGGTAGAAGGCTGGGCCGCCGGCGGAGGCAGGGTCACCGTGGGCCCGACCTCAACGACCCCGGGCGTCCGGCCGGCGGCGGTCACGACGTCGACCTCGGAGGGCGCGTCCCGACCGGTGACACCGGCGGTCACCACGCCCGCGATCAGCAGGGCGGCCGCGGCCACGACCAGCCATCGCCTCGCCCTCGGTGCCTCCCCTCCTGCTTCGTCCACCGCGATCCCTCCCCATTTCGCGCCAACTCAGTCCATACGGAGAAGGTATCGGCGCATCAGCCCTCAGACTTGAGCGTTTTGTAGCGACGAAGTGCTTCTTCCCGCTCAGCCCCATGGTCGACGATTCGCTCGGGGTAGCCGGCCGGCAGGCCACCGGGCAGCTTCCAAGGCTCGTGGACCGCGGCGCCGGCCACTCCGGCCAGCTCCGGCACCCAGCGGCGCACGTAGTCGCCCGCGGCATCGTGCTCCTTGCCCTGGGTGACCGGGTTGAAGATGCGGAAGTACGGAGCCGCGTCGGTGCCGGTGCCGGCCACCCACTGCCAGCCGTGGTTGTTCGACGCCAGGTCGCCGTCGACCAAGCGGTGGAGGAACCACCGGGCGCCCCGCGTCCAGTCGATGTGCAGGTCCTTCACCAGAAAGCTGGCCACCACCATCCGCACCCGGTTGTGCACCCACGCCTCACCCTGGAGCTGGCGCATCCCGGCGTCCACCAGGGGAAAGCCGGTGCGACCTTCGGTCCACGCCCGGAAACGGTCGTCGGCCTGCGGGCCGGCGTCGAGCTCCATGCCCGCCATGTTCGGCTGCAGGGCCTGCCGGGCCGACTCGGGCCGGTGCCACAGGACATCGGCGTAGAACTCCCGCCACGCCAGCTCACTGCGCAGCTTCTCCTGCGACTTCGAGTTGCCGAGGCGGGCCAGGACCTGCCGGGGGTGGATGCAGCCGTACTTCAGGTAGGGCGACAGCCGGGTGGTGGCATCGGCCGCCGGGCTGTCCCGGCAGCCGGCGTAGTCATCGACGGGGCCGGCCAGGAACTCCTCCAGCCGGGCCATCGCCGCCGCCTCCCCCGCCGGCGGGAGGGTGGCGTCGACAGGAGGGTCGTCGGGGATCCCGTCGGCCGCCAACCCGTGGGCCCACTGAACCGCCGGCCCCGGGGAGGGCGGCGGCCAGCCCTGGGCCCTCCAGGCCCGATAGAAGGGGCTGAAGACCCGGAACGGTGAGCCGTCCTGCTTCAGCACCCGTCCGGGGTCGACGGCGTACGGCGACCCCACGCCCGTCAACCGGCGCCCGGCCTCCCTCAGCCCCCGGGCCACGTCCTGGTCGCGGCGTCGGCCGTACGGGCCGAAGTCGGCCGATGCCAGCACTGCCCCCGCCCCGACCTCGGCGGCGACGGCGGGTACCACCTCGACCGGGTCGCCGGCACGGACGACCAAGCGCCCGCCGAGCGACTCGTCGAGGGACCGGAGGCAGCGATACAGGAAGGCGGTGCGGGGCGCCCCCGCCGGGCCCAGCAGGGCCGGATCGAGCACGAAGAGCGGCACGACCGGGCCGGCGTCGGCGGCGACGACCAGGGCGGGGTGGTCAGCAAGCCGGAGGTCCCGCCGGAACCACAACACATTCGGCGAGCGTGCAAAGTTCCTTGCCAGAGCCACAAGATTGCACACTCGCCGGCACTTGGCGGGTCAGTCGTCGAGCTTGAGGGCCGAGACGAAGGCCTCCTGGGGCACCTCCACCCGTCCGATCGACTTCATCCGCTTCTTTCCTTCCTTCTGCTTGTCGAGCAGCTTGTGCTTGCGGGTGATGTCGCCGCCGTAGCACTTGGCGATGACGTCCTTGCGCATGGCCTTGACCGTGGTCCGGGCGATGATCCGGCTGCCCATGGCGGCCTGGATAGGCACGTCGTACTGCTGGCGGGGGATCAGCTCCTTGAGCTTCTCGGTCATCTTCCGCCCGTACTCGTCGGCCTTGGACCGGTGGAGGATGGCGCTGAAGGCGTCGGCGGGCACGCTGTTGAGCAGGATGTCGACCTTCACCAACTCGCTGCGCTCGTAGCCCGACAGCTCGTAGTCGAGGCTGGCGTAGCCCTTGGTGCGGCTCTTGAGCTGGTCGAAGAAGTCGATGACCACCTCGGCCAGGGGGATGCGGTAGATCAGCTCGACCCGTTCGGGCGACAGGTACTCCATCTTCTTCAGCTCGCCCCGGCGGTTCTGGCACAGCTCCATGACGGTGCCGGTGTACGACGTGGGCAGGAGGAGGGTGGCCACGAAGATGGGCTCCTCGATGAAGTCGACCTGGTTGGGCGGCGGCATGTTCGCGGGGTTGTCGACCTCCACCACGCTGCCGTTGGTGAGCGTGGCCAGGTACTCCACCGACGGGGCGGTGGCGATGAGGGCCAGGCCGAACTCCCGCTCCAGGCGCTCCCGCACGATCTCCATGTGGAGCAGCCCGAGGAACCCGCACCGGAACCCGAACCCGAGCACGCCGGAGCTCTCGGGCTGGTAGGTGTACGACGAGTCGTTGAGCCGCAGCTTCTCCAGGGCGTCGCGCAGGGCGGCGAAGTCGTCGCCCTCCACCGGGTAGAGCCCGCAGAAGACCATGGGCTTTGGGTCCAGGTAGCCGACGAGCGCCTCGGTGGCCGGACGGGCCGCGGAGGTGACCGTCTCTCCCGAACGGGCCTCGCCGACGTCCTTGACGCCCGCCACCAGGTACCCGACCTCGCCCGGGCCGAGGTCGGCCAGGGGGACGGGCGTGGGCGTGCGGGCCCCGATCTCGTCCGCCTCGTGGCTGGCGCCGGCCTGCATGAAACGCAGCTTGGCGCCGGTGGTGATCCTGCCGTTCATGACCCGGATGGCGCTTACCACTCCCCGGTACTGGTCGTAGTAGGAGTCGAAGATGAGGGCTTGGAGCGGGGCGTCGGGGTCACCCTTCGGCGCAGGGATGCGCTCCATGGCCGCGTCGAGCAACTCCGGCACGCCCTCACCCGTCTTGCCGCTGATACGCAGGACGGTGGACGCGTCGATCCCGAGCACCTTCTCGATCTCGGCCGCCACCCGCTCCGGCTCGGCGAAGGCCAGGTCGATCTTGTTGACCGCGGCCACGATCTCCAGATCGTGCTCCATGGCCTGGTAGCAGGTGGCCAGGGTCTGGGCCTCGATGCCCTGGGTGGCGTCGACCAGCAGGATGGCGCCCTCACAGGCCGCCAGTGACCGCGACACCTCGTAGCCGAAGTCCACGTGGCCGGGGGTGTCGATGAGGTGGATGACGAAGTTCTTCCAGCTCAGCCGCACGTTCTGGGCCTTGATGGTGATGCCCCGCTCCCGCTCCAGATCCATCGAGTCGAGGTACTGGGCCCGCATGTCGCGGGCGTCGACCGCTCCGGTCAGCTCCAGGATCCGGTCCGACAGCGTGGTCTTGCCGTGGTCGATGTGGCTGATGATTGAGAGATTGCGGATGCGTGAGGGGTCGATCATCGGAACGTCCATTGTCTCAGGTCGGAAGTAGCCTGGGACCCATGGCCGACCTGGCGATTTCCGGCTACACGGTCGAGGACCTCGACTGGCTTCGCGACGCTACCGGCGTCGCCCACTTGGAGCTCGACCCGTGGGGAAGCCTGATCGTGTCACCGGCCACAGACGAACACGAGATCACACAAGGCGAGTTGGTGGTCCAGGCCGCCAACCAGCTCCGGGCGGCGGGGTACCGGGTGGTGCCGAGCATGCCCTGGTCCGTCAAGGGCGGGACCGGCTACTACATGATTCCCGACGTCACGGTGCTTCCGGCCGACTGGCATCGGGTGGGTGAGTTCGGCATCGACCCACCGCCCCTGCTCGTCGTGGAGATCGCCTCGCCATCCACCCGTCGCACCGACCGGACCCGCAAACTCGCGGAGTACCGCGTCGGCGGCGCCGGCCTCTACCTGCTCGTCGACCTGCCGGCGACGTTCGAGGCTTTCGATTTCGTGAACGGCACCGTCCTCCGGGCCACCGGCGAGATCGACCTTGTGGTCGGCGGGCGCCCGGTTCGCTTCACGCTCCCGCCCGAGACCGGGACTGGCCGGGCGGAAGGGTGAGGCGCATCCATAACCCGCCCGCCGGGTTTTACACGCCCGACGACCTCCACTGGCTCCGCGAGGAGACCCGTTTGACCCATCTGGAGTTCGACCCATGGGGGAGCCTGATCGCGTTCCCCACCGACGACACTCACGAGCTGGCGGTGGCCGAGCTGGCTCGCCAGGCGGGCCTGGCGCTGCCGCATGTGGTCTCGGTCAACCAGCTGGCCTGGACCGTCCCCGGCGGAACGGGGTACGTGATGACACCCGACCTGCTCGTCCTGGCCCGGGGCTGGCAGCGGATGTACGAGCTGCATTTCGACCCCCCACCCCTCCTTGTCGTCGAGGTCGCCTCCCGTTCCAGCCGGTACGTCGACCGGACCCGCAAGATGACCGACTACCGCCTCGGCGGCGCCGGCCTGTACCTGCTGGTCGACCTGCCGGATCCGTCGACTGGCGGCACTTCGCCGGCCACGTTCGAGGCCCACGACTTCGCAACCGGCAGCGTCGTCACCGCCACCGGGTCGATCGACCTGATCGTCGGCGGGCAGCCGATCCAGTTCTCGCTCGCGCCGGGCTAGAGCGTCGGGTCGTCGCCCCGCTGGGGGAACGCCACCAGGTCGGACAGCACGGAGGCGGCGGCGCGAGCCAGGTCACCGCGCTCCACGTCGAGGTCGACGCACAGGTTGTCGCTGCCGGCCACGGTGCGGACCCATGGAGGCCGCAGCTCCAGCGCGAAGCAGGCCCGGAGGTGGACCCGCAGCGGGGCGCTGGTGCGGGACCGGGCGGTCACGGTGAGGTTCGGCTCGGTAAAGGTCATCGGCATGGCGGCAGGGTCGTGGGCCGCGGCGTGGATCAGGTATGACACCAGCCGCTTGGCCTCCCACGTTGTCAGGCACGGGTCGACCACCTCCCAGCTGCCCTCCGGGGCCAGGACGCGCACCGAGACCAGCAGCCAGTTGGAGTCCCAGGGGTCGCGCCCCTCGTCAGGGAACTGGTAGCCGACCAGTTTCAGCTCGAGCTCGTTGCCCTCCCGGCCGCGCAGCAGCATCGGCACAGTCTGGCCACTCCCGACTGCTGGTAGCGTGTCCCTCCGGCATGGCCAACATCAAGAGTCAGATCAAACGGAACAGGACCAACGAGAAGCGCCGCGTCCGGAACAAGGCAGCGCGCTCCGAGATCAAGACGCGCGTCAAGGTCGCCCTCGCCGCCCCCGCGCAGGCGCCCGAGGAGGCCACCGACGCCCTGCGAACCGCTATCAAGCGGCTCGACAAGGCCGCGGCCAAGGGCATCATCCACAAGAACCAGGCGGCGAACCGCAAGTCCCGCCTCATGCGCCGGATAGCCCGCGAGACCTCGGCTTCGGCCTAGCAATCGCCCGAGCTAGCGGCGGCCGGGCCTGGTGCCCGCCACCCGCCCCAGCCCGCTGAGCCGGGCCACCAGCACTTCGAGTACCACTTCCGGCGGCCAGTCGACCGCCCCCTTCAGGGCCAGATCGGCCTCGGCCAGGAGGTGGATGGCCCGGGCCACGGGCCCATGGCCCAGCCGTCGCACCTGGAGCAGGGCCTTCTTCGCCGGATAGGTCGACCCACCCGACATGCCGAGCAGGGCGGCCGCCGCCGCCTCGTCGGCGACGTCGGCCCCGTCGAGGTGCAGCATCCGGCCGAAGTGGCTGTGCAGGGTGGCGAGGATCACCAGCGGGTGGCGACCACCGGGACCGATCAGCCGACGCATGACGCCGAGGGCGACGGCGGCGTCGCCCCGGTCGATGGCGTCGGTCAGTTCCCAGGGCGCCACCGAGCCCGCGCCCCCGAGGAACGGGGCCACGTCGTCGGGGCCGATCCGGGCGCCCTGGCCGTGGGCCGACGCCAGCATCTCCAGCAGCGAGCCGAGCCGGTCGACGTCGTCGCCCAGGTGCTCGCCCACCATGGCCGCGGCCCGGGCGTCGAGGCGGACCGGGCCCTCCTTCAGCCGGGCCGCCAGCCAGGTGGCGCGACCTCGCCCGCCGGGCACCCCAGCGTCGACGACATGGCCCGTTTTCCGAACGACCTCGACGAGGGCCCGGGCCACCTGGCCGCCGCCGGCCACCAGCACGAGCGACGTAGTCGGGAGCGGGTCGCGGAGGTACGCCACCAGCGGTTCGACGTCGTGGGTGGAGAACCGCCCGACATCGCGGACCACGACGATCCGCTGATCGCCGAAGAAGGGGGGTGTCTGTGCCGCGTCGACCACTGCGCCGACCGTGTACTCGTCGCCGGACAGTTCCTCGGTCAGCAGGCCGGCGTCACCGCCGCCGACCAGCTCGGCCACCAGGTGCCGGACCGCGTCGGCCAGCAGCACGGGCTGGTCGCCCCGGACCAGGTACGCGGGCAGGGTGGGCATCAGCCGGCACCCATAACGGCGGCCAGGACGTCGGCCACCCGCCGGGCGCCCCGCACATCGGCGGCCGTCGCCCGCACGAGCCGAGCCCCCCGGATCACTCCCACGGCCGTGGCCGCCACCGGGCACGTCGCCGCGGTCACGTCGAGCAGCAGGGAGTCGGGGACGATCCGTTGGGCGATGATCCCCGCCGCCGCGGCCTCGGCGGTCAGGCCGGCCGGGACAAGCACCGCAACCCCCGCGGTTGCGCACATCGCCAACCCGGCGGGCGTGGGCTGTGGGAGGTGGATCAGGCCGGCGCCGGCCGCCAGGGCCCGCTCGACCGCCGCCTCGTCGGTGGCGGTCACGTAGACAGGAATCGGCATCTGAAACCAGCCGTCGCGGTCGGTGCGCTCGACCAGGTCGGCGCCGTGTTCGACCAGTTTGTCGGCCCGGCCCAGCGCGCCGATCACCAGAGCGCGGGTGCGCAGGTCGTGGGTGCGGTCACCGAGGTCGAGCATCCGGGGGCCGACGCTACCGGGGGGGCCCGCGCCGGGCCCACCCGCACGCCCAGCCGCGGGCTCGTTTCCTCCACGACGACGAGAAGGGCGCCGGCGGACACCTCGCTGCCCTCCGGCGGTACAACCACGTCGCCGGGCAGTCGGTGCCCGGTCGGCGCCAGGAGGAGGCGGGGGGGAAAGCGGCTGAGGAGGGCGTCGACATCGGTGGCCGCGCCACGGCCGGGCCGGGTCACCACCACGACATCGAGGTGGCGCACGTCGGCCTGGTGCAGCGACGACAGCAGGGCCTCGGGCGACGCCCGCAGGTCGTCGACCACCAGCACGGTGGCGCCGCCATGGCGCCAGAGCCGGGCGCCGGGAACCACGCTGCGGTCGTCGATCGGCGGCGGGCGCATCACCGCGACCGCCGGCGCCAACGCCACGGCGGCGCCCGCCATGCCGGCGAGCATCACACCCCCACGGCGGCCCCTTCGGTGGGCGGCGACTCCCAGTGCCAGGGCGGCGGCCAGGCCGGCGACGTGGCCGGCGCGCAGCTGCCCGAGAGGGGCGGCGGCGCCCCAGTGGGCCACGCCGGCCACCCATCCGATCAACAGGCCGGTCGGCAGGTGGACGACGCTGGCCACCGTGTCGCCCGCCCAACCGGCCAGCAGCCCGCCGGCCATGCCCCACATCATCAGCGGCCCGGCGACCGGCGCGCCGATGAGATTGGCGGGCAGGGCGGCGACGGGAAGACCCCCGAACACCGGCACCAGGATCGGCATCACCCCGACCTGGGCGGCGAGGGTGACGCCGAGAGCGGTGGCCACCGGACGCGGCCCTGGCAGCCTGGCCGCCAAGCGGGTGCTGAAGAGGGCGATACCCGTGCACGCCCCGACCGAGAGCAGGAACCCCAGAGAGTGAACCAGCAGGGGGTCGATGAGAACGAGCCCGGTCACGGCCAGGCTGAGGATGCGCAGGCTGGAGGCGGGCCGGCCCACCCCCGCGCTCAGCAGGGTGAGGCCGGCCAAGGCGACGGCCCGCAGCACCGAAGGCTCCCAGCGGGTGAGGATGCCGAAGAGCACCAGGACGGCCAGCCCACCGGCCAGGCGGCCGCCCAGCCGCAGGCGCCCGAGGAAGGGGCCGAGCAGGGCTAGGACGAACGCCACGTTGGAACCGGAGACGACCAGCAGGTGCGAGAGGCCCGATGCCCGGAAATCGTCGGTGACCTCTGGCCGTTGGTCCCGGTCATCGCCGAGGACGAACCCGGAGAAGAGGGCACGTCGCTCTGGAGTGAGCACGTCGGCGCCCCGCAGCAGGGTGCGGCGCAGGCCGTTCGCCAGTCGACTCGGGATGCCGCCGGCGGACGAGATGGAGGCGCCGGCCACCGTCAGGCGGGCGGCGATGTGGCGGCGGGCCAGGCGCTGCCGGGCGTCGTCGGGGACGGCCTGCAGCTGGCCACGCAGGTTCACCCGTTCTCCGGCCAGCCGGTCGCGCAGCGTCCGCGCCGAAGCGCCCCGGGCCCAGGCCTCGACCCGTTTGCCGCCGATCCGAACGTCGACACGAAGGGCGCCGGCCACCTCGGCCGGGTCGCCGACAAGGGTGGCCACGCCGGCCCACGGCCCGACGGCGGGTGGGTGCAGCCCGGCCCACGACCGGGCGCCGAGGGCGGAGGCGGCGAGGGCAACGGCCACCATCAGCAACACCGGCCGCCGGGCCAGAAGGGCGACAGCGACCAGCGCCAGGGCCGGGACCAACGGCAGCGGTCGGGCAGCCCAGGCGCCGGCGCAGGCCGCCAGGGCCAGTACGACCGTGGCCCGATCGCCCATCAGACCCGCACCATGGGCCGTAGCGCCTCGAGCTTGGCCGGACCGATGCCGGGCACCTCGAGTAGCTCGGTGACCGACCGGAACCGGCCGTGGCTGGTCCGGTAGGCCAGGATGGCCTTGCTGGTGGCCGGGCCGACGCCGGGCAAAGCTTCGAGCTGCTCGGCCGTGGCCGTGTTGAGGTCGACCGGCCCCGTGGGCGCGCCGACCTTGCCTGACCCGGCAGACGGCGACACAGCCGGCGGCGCCACGACCGCCGGCGGCGTCTCACCCTTGCGGGGCACGTAAATCCGCTCCCCGTCGGCCACCCGGGCCGCCAGGTTGAGCTGTTCGAGATCGGCGTCGGGCGCGGTGCCGCCGGCGGCGACCACGGCGTCGGCCACCCGGCCGCCGGACGGCAGGGCGTACACGCCGGGACCGGCCACTCGGCCGGCCACATGCACCGTGACCGTGCCCGGCGGCACAGAGGCCACCGGCGCGGAGGGACTGCCGCCGGCGCCGGCGGGACCGGCCCCGCCTGAGGTTGCGTCCGCCGGCGCCGACCCCGGCTCGGCCCGGGGCAGGGTGAGGGTGGGCGGGGGCGAGGACGAGCGCAGGAAGGCCAGCCCGACGGCGATCAGGACCGCCACCGCCAGCACTGCGCCGGCGCCGGCCACGACGGCTGGAGACCACTGCAGGCCACGCAGAGCGGTCAGCCGGTCGGTCCACGACCGTACCGGCAGAGGTTGGAGCAGATCGGCCAACGGGCGCGCACCCCCACGGGAGAACCGTTCAGGGGGAAGGCGCCGAGCCCGCTCAGACTAGATGCTGATCACCGTCGCCGCCAGGGTTGGCTGCGAATCGTTCGGCCGCCGCCTCGGCCTCCACTTCCAGGGGAATGAGGCGGTAGGCCGCGTGGTGGCCGAAGCCCTGCCGCCGCCAGTGGACGTAGGCACCGAGGTACTGGCGCAGGAACTGCACCTTGCCGAGCTCCCGCCACTGGCGGACGTGCTCTTCCTCGTGGCACAGCAGTCGCTGGTCGTCGGCGTAGCGGCGCCGAACGCACACGACCGACCCCAGCGTGATAGCCGCGGCACCCGGCGGCACCGGCCCGCCGACGAGGAGCCAGTGGTCCCGGTAGCGCCGCAACCGCATGGCGTCACAGTACTCAGGGGAACCCAGTATTCGGGGGCCCGAAGAGCTGGGGGGCGTCGGCGCGGTGAGCGATCAGTACAGGCGGGCGGCCAGGGCCTTGCGGTACTGCGGGGTGCGGGGGTCGTCGGAGCCCAGCATCTCCAGAAGGTCGACGAACTCCCGGCGGGCGGTCTCGTCGTCCTTGACCCGATCGAGCAGGCCCTGGAGCCGGGCGTCGAAGCCGGCCACGTCGTCGGTGCCGCCGTCCCGGCCCAGGCGGGCCAGGGCCGCCACCCGGCGGGACTCCGCTGACTCGGGCACCCGGGTCAGCAGGGTGAGGGCCTCCTCGCCCTCGTCGCGCCCGGCGAGCAGTTCGGCCAGGGCCAGCACCGCCCCAGGGTGATCGTGCTGCAGCTCGAGGGCCTGGCGCAGCGAGGCTTCGTCGCCCCGCGCCGCCAGCGTGTCGGTCTCGGTCTCGACCGGGGCCAGCTTGGCCACGAACTCCCGCACCGACGCTTCGGGGAGGGCGCCGATGAAGGAGTCGACGACCTTGCCCTTCGAGACCGCGAACACGGCAGGAATGGACTGCACGGCGAAGCTGGCGGCCGCGTTGGGGTTGGAGTCGATGTCGACCTTGGCCAGCTCGACCTTGCCGGCAGTCTCGGCCACCACCCGTTCGAGGATGGGCCCCAGGGTCTTGCACGGGCCGCACCACTCGGCCCACAGGTCGACCACCACGGGGACAGTGGCGGAGCGATCGAGGACATCGCGCTGGAAGGTTGCGTCGGTGACGTCGGTCATCGCAGGTAGTCAACCACCTGGAGGGGCCCCGGGATTCCCCGCAGCCCCGCTACCGTGGAGGGGCATGGACCCGGCCTCTGACCTGTACGAGTTGCGGGCCCGTCCGGAGCTGGACAGCCCGGTGCTGGTCATGGCCCCCGAGGGCTGGATCGATGCCGGCCACGGCGGCGCCGGTGCGGTGGCGGCCATGCTGGCCGTGCTGGATGCCCAGGTGGTGGCGACGTTCGACGTCGACCGCCTTCTCGATCACCGGTCCCGTCGGCCGGTGTCGCACATGCTCGACGGGGTGTACACCGACCTGGTCTGGCCGAAGCTGGAGCTGCTGTCGGCCCACGACCCCGACGGCAGGGCGATGCTCGTCCTGACCGGACCCGAGCCCGACCACGAGTGGCGTGCGTTCTCCGACGCCATCGGCGAGCTGGCCACGTCGTTCGGCGTGCGACTGGCCGTCGGCCTGGGCGCCTTCCCCGCCGGCGTCCCCCACACCCGCACGAGCCGGGTGGCGGCCACGGCCAGCGATGCCGACCTGGCCAACCAGCTCGGAGTGGTCTCCGGAACTGTCGAGGTGCCTGCCGGCGTGGTGGCGGCCGTCGAGCGCCGCCTGACCGAGCTGGGCGTCCCCACCATCGCCATCTGGGCCCGCGTCCCCCACTACGCGGCGTCTATGCCCTACCCGCCGGCCAGCGTCCAGCTGCTGGAGGGTTTGACCACGGTCACCGGCATCCGCATCGACGCGCCCGAGCTGACGGCGGCGGCGGCGGCCACTCGCGAGCACCTCGACGAGCTGACCGCCAACAGCCTCCAGCACACCGCGCTCGTCCGCCAACTCGAGGCCCAGGTGGATTCTGATGGCGGGGCCGAAGGGGCGGCGGCGGCCGACCGGGCCGCGGGCCAGGTCGAAGCTACCGAGGCGGGCTGGGGCACGTTGCCGACTGGCGACGAACTGGCCGCCGAGGTCGAACGCTTCCTCCAGCAGGGCGAATAGCCGCCCAGGAGTCAGATGAGGTGAGGGAGCAGGAAGTCGAGCTCGGCCCGCATCTGGCGGACCCGCTCGTCGATCACCATCGAGCCGTGGCCGGCGTCGAAGCGGTACAGGTCCACCGTGCCGCCACTTTCGCGCAGTGCGTCCACGTAGTTCAGGACCTGCTGGATCGGACAGCGACTGTCGTTCTCGCCGGCGAGGACGAGGACCGGGACGCGCACGCGGTCGACGTAGGTGAGCGGTGAGCGCTCGACGTACAGGTCGCCCACCTCGTCGGGCCCGCCGCCAAAGAGCGTGCGGTCGAAGGCCTGGAGGGTGGGCGCCTCCTCCGCGTAGGCGGTGACGTAGTCGGCCACCGGCACTGCGGCGGTGGCCACCGCCCATCGCTCCGGGTGCAGGCCGATGGCCAGGAGGGTGACGTAGCCGCCCCACGAACCGCCGGCGATGGCGGCCCGGGCCGGGTCGACGGTGCCCTCGGCCACCAGGGCGTCGAGCCCGGCGACGACGTCGGCGACCTCTGGGAAGCCGGGGTTGCCGATGAGAGCGTCACGGAAGGCGGTGCCGTAGCCGGTGGAACCGCGGTAGTTGACCATGGCCACGGCAACGCCGTGGTCCACGAACGCCTGCACGTCGGACATGAATGTGTCGGAGTAGGCCCAGGTAGGGCCGCCGTGGACCAGCATCACGACGGGATGCGGCCCGTCGCCCGGCGGGGTGGCCACGAACCCGTGTACCCGCTGGCCGTCCGGGTTGGCGAACGACCACGAGCGGTAGGGCCGGCCGGCCGGGGGCCGCTCGCCCGGCGGCGCGCAGACCACGTCACCGGCGAGCGTGCGGATCGTGGCCGGTTCGGCCCCGCTGGCCAGCCGGAACCACAGCTCCCCGTCGGGGCGGACGCCCGCTCCCGAGATCGTGCCGGGGGGATGGTCGATCTCGGCCAGCGCGCCGGAGTCGAGGTCGAGCCGGTGGAGTCGGCTGCGGCCCTCGTGGTCGTGCACGACGAGGAGGGCGGAGGCGTCGGGCCACCAGTCCTCGATCTCCACGTCGCCGGGGAGGTCAAGCACGTAGTCGCGCCGCCGGCCTGTCGACAGGTCCCACACCCCCGGGCGCTGGAGGCCGTCGCGCTCCTGGCTCAGGGCCAGCCGCTGGTCACCGACCACCGGCGACCAGCCGGCCACGCCCAGGCCGAGGCCGGGCCCGTCCCACTGGTCGCCCCGCCCCGCACCGGTGCGGGCGTCGACCACTCGTACCGCCAGGTGCATGGTGTCGCCGTGCTCGGCGTGCGCCAGCGCGAGCAGGCGGGAGTCTCGCGACAGCCCGGCCACGTCGACGGGCTCCGGGTGGTGGTGGACCAGCCGACCCGGGGCGTCGCCCTCGACGACGAAGACGGAGAAGCCGTCGTCGTCCGCCGTGCCGGCGACCACCAGCCCGTCGCCCAGGCACAGGCCGGTGGTCCAGGCGTCCGGGACCCCGGGGGCGAGCGGGCGGGGGTCGCCGCCCTCGAACGGCGCAACCAGCCAGTGGCCGACCTCGTCGCCCGTCACGTCGTGGAACCACACCACGCCCGACCCGTCGGGGGTGGCCGCCCCGCCCACCACGCCGATGGCATCGTCGGTGACCTGGCGCCGCAGCCCGGTGGCACGGTCCCACGCGTAGATCTGCCACGCCCCGCTCTCGTTGGAAGAGAGCACGAGGTGGTCGGGGGCGTGACGAGCCCAGTGGGGAAATCCGAGGGACGCGGCCCGGAACCGCTGTTCCCAGAGCTCGATCACCAGGCGCGTTCCACGCCACGAGGTTCCTGGGCCACGGCCCGAACCTAGTGCTCCGTCACCCATCTCCTCCGCTCCATCACGCCGGGCTCCGCCGTGCACGGCGATTTCGCGCGACGCTTGGATCGTGACCAGCCACCAGGTGACGTATCAGGGCCCGGCATCGTTCGCGGTGCGGGCCGCCACGCTGCTCGCCGATGCCGACGGCGTCGAGCTCACGTCGGCCACGCCGCCGGAGCACCCAAACGGATCGGACGCCACCGTGCTTCTGGCGCTCGTCGTCGAGGGTTCGCCCGGCGCGGTGGCCGAGGCGGTCGACGTGGTCCGGGAGGCGCTGCCGCCGGAGGCCTCCGTGACCATGGAGGAACCGGTCGACGGTCCCTGATCTAGGAAGTCCGGCGAGCGAGGAGCCGCAGGCCGACCTTCGGCTCTTCATCAGCTACCGGCGTAGGAACGCCTCGGTGGACGCTCGACGGCTCCACGACTCCCTCGTGTACCGGTTCGGTCGTCGTCAGGTGTTCATGGATCTCAGCGGGATCGAGGCCGGCGAGGACTTCGTCGACCAGATCGCCGAGGAGATCGGGAAGGCGGATGTCCTCCTTTGCCTGGTCGACCCCCTTTGGGCCGCGCCCGACGAGACGGGGCGCTTCCGGCTGCACGAGGACGGTGACTACGTTCGGATGGAGGTCGAGCTCGCCCTCCAGCGCAGCATCACGGTGATCCCGGTGCTCATCCGCAATGCGCTGATGCCCTCCCACGATGAGCTTCCCGCCTCGATCGCCCTGTTCGCGCGGCGCCAGCTGTTCGAGCTGTCCGAGGAGCGATGGCATGCCGACGCCGCCAGGTTGGTCGCCAGGCTCGAACGGATCGAGACCGCCAGGAGGAGATCAGTGCCGGTGGCCCTCCAGGAAGGGGTCGTGCCGCCCGACACCCGGCGACTCACCCGCACCTTCGGCACCTCGTTTGTCGGTCGGGTGAACGAGCTCGCCGAACTACCCGACGCGCTCGAGACGGCGCGACTGGTGACCATCGTCGGGCCTGGTGGCGTCGGCAAGACGCGCCTCGCACTGGAAACGGCCCGGAGAGCCGAGTCGAATTTTCCTGACGGAGTGTTCCTCGCCGAGCTGGCCGCTCTTGCTGACGGCTCGCTCATCGTGCCGACGGTCGCCGGCGCCCTCGACATCAGGAGCGCGCCGGGCGTGCAGGTGACCCTTGACCTGCTGATCGAGCGGATTAAGGATCGGCAGCTCCTCTTGGTGCTCGACAACTGCGAGCATCTGATCGAGTCCGTCTCCGGGCTCATGGATGCCCTCGTCCATCGCTGCCCCGGTCTACGCGTCCTGGCGACGAGCCGGCAGGCACTTGAAGTCGCCGGAGAGCGGCTCTTCCGACTCTCCCCGCTCGACGCGCCCAGGACCATGACCGAGATTGCCGCAGCCGAGCTGCTCACGTTTCCAGCCGTGCAGCTCTTCGTCGATCGCGCCGGCGACGTGTCGCCGTCGTTCACACTCGACGATCGGACCGCACCGCCTGTCGGGCGCATCGTCGAGCTGCTCGACGGCCTACCCCTGGCCATCGAGCTCGCCGCCGCCCGACTTGGCCTCCTTTCGGTCGACGATCTACTGGCCGCGCTGGTTGATCGCTTCGACCCCTTTGCCGCCGGACGCCGGGGCGGTGAACCTCGGCACCGAACGCTGTGGGCCATGGTGGACTGGAGTTACGAGCTCCTGGGTGTCGGAGAGCGACTTCTCTTCGAGCGGCTGAGCGTGTTCACCGGTGACTTCCCCATGAGCGCCGCCGAGTCGGTGTGTGGCGCCGACCTTCCGGTCGGCGCCGTGCGCTCAGGCCTCCTCCGCTTGGTCGCCCACTCTCTTGTGCAGCGGGCGGAGGTCAATGCCGGCCATAGCCGGTTCCGGCTCCTGTACACGATCCGGGAGTACTCGCAACAGCGCCTTGCCGGCCGCTCCGACGATCCGACGAAGTCGGAGTTGCAAGCGTGGGCAGTCGGCGTGGCCCGATTCCACGGAAGGGTGGTCGACGTCGCTGACGAGTTGGCCGCGCTGACTGTCCTCGACGCCGAGCATCCGAATCTGGTCGCCGCACTCCAAGCTGGGCTCGAAGTTGGGGACGGAGCGGCGGTCGGCGGGATCGCATCCGCTCTTGCGCCCTATTGGGACCTCCGGGGCATGGACAGGGAAGGCGCGATGTGGATCGACAAAGCTCTGGCGTTGCTGCCGCCGGATGACGACATAGCTCGAGGGCCGTGCTTGATCGCGGCATCGGCGCTCGTCCCGGCATCGGACTTCCAGGGTCGGAAGCGCTTCGCCGAGAAGGCTTTGGTGGTCGCCGACCGGATTGGCGACGACGTTCTCGCCAGCAGGGCCCTCGCCACGATCGGCCACGTCGAGGTCGAGACCGACAATGTCGAATCTGCGCGTCGCCACCTCGAGGCCGCCCTGGAGCGCGCTGAAGCGGCCGGCGACACGCCGGGCATCGCGCTGGCGTCGGAGCGGCTGAGCTTCATGCCGGGCTGGGTCGGGAACCCGAACGGTCCGCAGCCGATCCTGCTCCGCGCCCATGCGCTCTACCAGGCTCTCGGCAACCGACGCGGCCAGCTCTGGTGCCTCGCCCAGATGGGGTACGACTATGTCGCTCTCACGGAGATGCAAAGGGGAATCGACGCCTACGCCGAAGGGCTCCGCCTGGCTCAGGAGCTGCGGTACCCGCAAGGCGAGGCCTGGCTGTTGGATGCACTGGCCGAGACGTCGCTGGCAACGGGCAACGCTGCCGAAGCGCGTGCCCGCTTTGCCGATGCGGAGGAGATCCAGCGCCGATTGGGTGACCACGTCAACCGTGGCTGGAGCCTGGGCGGCCTCGTCAAGACTCATCGTCTTCTCGGCCAGTTCGATGGCGCAGTGCGCTGGCTGCAGGAGTTCGTCGCCTTCCTGCGCCAGGACCTGGCACCAGCCAGCTACCGCCGGCCCCTCCTGCTCGAAGCAGCCGAGGTCGCACTGGTCGGCGGTGACTGGACGGCGGTGAGTTGGGTCGTGGGTGCGCTCTTCGCGCTGCCTCCCGGCAAGGCGATTGCCGTCGACGACCAGCTCTATCGGCTCATGGAGGCGCAGGCCCGGGCCGCGATTGGTGACGCCGCAGTCGAGGACGCGAAGCGTTGGGGTGGCACGACGCCGCCTGTCGATGTCGCACAACGCGTCATCGACCTCGTCATCGGCAGAGCCAACACATGAAGCACGAGCGGAGTCGGGCAATACTGCGGGCTGGCACGTAGGGAGAGAGGATCGGATGGCCGGCGGCGACAAGGATCGGAAGGCGGGACTTAGAGTCTTCATCAGCTACCGGCGCGACGACGTCCCTGGCTATTCCGGCCGTCTCCACGACCACCTCGCTCGTCGGTTTGGCGAGGACCACGTGTTCATGGACGTGGATGCCATCCGCCCCGGTACTGACTTCACCGAGGAGATCGAAGAGGCCCTCGAGAAGTGCGACGTGCTCTTGGCCGTCATCGGCGACGGGTGGTTGACGAGCGAAGACGACGGAGGTCGCCGGCGCTTGGACGGCCCGGGCGACTTCGTGCGTCTCGAGATCGAGGCGGCGCTTCGTCGCAACATCCCCATCATCCCGCTCCTCTTCGAATCGGCGACGATGCCATCGATGACGGAGCTGCCCGCCTCCCTCGCCCCGCTGGCCCGGCGACAGGCCCTCGAGATGTCGGACACCCGCTGGCGGGCCGATGTCGACCAGCTGATCACCGACCTCGAGCGGCTGGTGAGGACGGAGACTTCGGACCCGCCGGCGGTCGTCGGAGGGGAACGGCGGCGGGCGCGTTCCCTCGTCCGATCCCGCCGGAGCCTTCCCATGCGAGGCCGCCTCGCCCTCATCGCAGGAGCGACGGTGTTGGTCCTGCTGGGCATGGCGGTCGTGTTGAGCTGGGACAACGACTACCTTCACGAGCCGAAGGGGGTGGCTGTCAGCTCCGCCGGCGTCGTGTACGTGTCCGACAAGGATCGCATCTTCCGGGTCAGCGGGAGTGGAGCGATCGAACCCTTTGCGGGCGGGAAGCGGGGAGCGGACGGGTACGGCGACGGAGGTCCGGCGAGTGCCGCTGAGTTCGCCGGGCCTCGAGGTCTGGCGGTTGCGAACGGATCACTCTTCGTCGCCGACTACTACCACTCGACCATCCGCAGGATCGCCGCCGACGGGACGATCACGACCGTCGCCGGGAACGGTGAGTTCGGCTTCGACGGGGACGGTGGCCCTGCAACCAAGGCAAAGCTCGCGTCGCCCGGGGGTGTGGCGGTGGCGAACGACGGCACCATCTACATCGCCGACACCAGGAACAACCGCATCCGGAAGGTGTCCAACGGGATCATCTCGACCGTGGCCGGCAACGGGGCCGTCGGGTTCGGCGGCGACGGGGGCCCGGCCACGGACGCGATGCTTTTCGAGCCAGAAGCCGTGGCCGTAACCGCCACGGGCGTGGTGTACATCGCCGACACCAACAACCACAGGATCCGCAGCGTCGACACGTCGAACACCATCACGACACTCGCCGGGAACGGCGACGGTAGCTTCAGCGGGGAGGGTGAGCCGGCCAAGGACGCCGGGCTGCGAGCACCGGCCGGACTGGCGGCCTCCGCCGATGGGGCGCTGTACCTCGCCGACTCCGGGAACAACCGCATCCGCAAGATCGCCGGCGGGCTCATTACGACCGTGGCCGGTAGCGGAGCATCGGGCTACAGCGGCGACGGGGACCAGGGCCGGAGCGCGGCGCTCAATTCCCCCTATGGCGTCGGCGTGGCGCCGGACGGCACGGTCGTCTTCACCGACATGGGCAACAATCAGGTCCGCTCGATCGCTCCGAACGGGGTCATCTCCAGCGTCGGGTAGTCCGCCCGCAGGAGCCGTCGGTACTCTGCCTCCGTGGCTTCAGTCGCCGAGTTCGGGGGCGTACCTGGCCACGAACGCCGCCGGCTTGATCGCCATGACCTCGCCGGTCGGCTGCTGAACGATCCAGTCTCCCGGGTCGGCGACGACGGTCGACTCCGGTTGCTCGTCGATAGTGGTCACGACGGTGCACCTCCGATCCGCCTGGTAGGCCAGGACCGGCTCGGACCTCAGCCACTGGTGAGCACCAACCTGGCGGTGCGCCTGCTCGAACTCGGCCTGGGCTGCTCCGTAGCTCCCGTCGTCTCCGCCGACGACGTAGAACGGACCGCGCATCTGCTGCTCGCCGAAGGGGGCTCGGATCGTCACCGGTCCGGTGCCCGACGGCAGGAGGAGGATCGCCGTCTTGACGAACGTCTCGCGCGACCGGAAGCGGTGGGCGCGAGCGGCGTCGAACCGCACCGGTGTCACGGCGCGCCGGCCGGTGCCGTCAGGTCGGTCGCCATCAGGTGGGCCCGGATGGCATCGATCATCAGCCCCTCGTTGGCCGCATGGGTGGCACCGGGCTGGTCGAGCCGGGGCAGCTCGGTGCCGCCTGCGTGGTGGAGGCCAACGAGACGCCACTCGTCGTCGAACACCGGGCTTCCGGAGCTGCCCTTCCGCGTCGGGGCCCGGTAGTGGAGCAGGCTGTTGTTCACCCCAACCACTGTGTTGTCGTTCAATGAGAACGCCAACTCGTTGCCCAGCGGGTACCCGATGACATAGACGCGGTCGGTGAGGTTCGGTGGCGGTCCGGTGGAGATCTGGTACGAAGGTGCCGGGATCGACTGCAGGTCCAGCAGCAGTATGGCGGTGTCGTACGAGGACGGCGGGTTGGTTCCCGGGGTGCAGTACGGCGACTCCCACAACACCTCCCGGATCCCGACCTGGGCACCGTTGTCCTCGAACACCACCCGGAGGTCACTCGGTGCCCGGCCCGGCCAGACACCATGCCTGTTGGCCACATGGAAGTTCGTGACCACCACGGACCGGTTCTTCCACTGCGGATGGAGGGCGTCGCCGGGCAGCACGAACCCGGTCCCGACCGTGCCATGCAACGGGCGCACGATTCTCACCACGCTGCGGGACGCCTCCAAACCGGCCCGGTACCACTGAATGGTGACGTACTCGTCCTGGCCGTACACGCCCTGCAGGTAGTCGTCGTCGCGGCCCAGCTCGCTGGCCCGCACCGAAGCGTCGACGTCGAGCGCGCCGCCCTCGGCCTTCAGAAGGCGGGCTTCGAGGGGTCAACCACGCCGAGTTCACTCCCGAACGGCTTGGCCGGATCAAGCCGGCGATGCAGAAGCTGATCGACCAGAAGGTCTTCCCGGGCGCAGTGACACTGGTGTCACACCAGGGTAA
>JBBQRO010000037.1:0-27877 GCA_038214685.1 Acidimicrobiales bacterium | reverse complement strand
CGAGCCGCTCTTCACCGTGCTGGTGGGCTATGAGACCTTCGCCGGGCGCATCTGTGAACTGGCGAACGGCGCCGTGGTCGCCCCGGGGTCACTGCTCCGCTGGCTCGACCGGGCCTGGGTGGAGCGGGTGGTCTTCGACGGACCCTCGCGGGTCAAAGACGTCGGGGTTCGCCAGCGGGTCTTCACCGGGGCCACCCGCCGGGCGGTCGAGGTGCGAGACCGCGAGTGCTTCCATCCCTACTGCGACCTCGCGGCCGAGCGTTGCCAGGTCGACCACGTCCAGCCCTGGTCGGAAGGGGGGCTGACCACCGAGGCCAACGGGCAACCGGCGTGTGGGGTTCCACAACCGCGACCGGCACCGACAACGGCCGCCGCCGGCGGCGTGAGTGGGGCGAGGCGGCGGGGCGGGGCGGGGCGGGGCGCTCAGTTTGCGGGCAGCCACCGCCGGGCCCGGTACCAGTCGACATTGTCGGCCACGGCGGCGGCGAAGTCGGTGCGGGTGAAGCGGAAACCGGTGGACTCGATGGCCTCGGTGGAGAGGCGGTTGTTGCGGTTGGTCTTGCCCATCAGCCGCAGCCGGTCGGGGGTGAAGAGGATGGCCGGCTCCATGCCCTGATCGACGAGGTGGCGATGGACCTTGCCCCGCCGGTCCCCGTCGAGCCCCTCACCCCCGACCTCGACCTCCATCCCGAAGATCCCGGCGAGCACGCCGGCCACATCGTGACTCGACGGATAGAGGCCGTCGACCACGTTGAACGCCCGGCCGGCGGCCTCCGGCGAGCGGGCCAGGTGGACGCACGCGGCGACCAGGTCGTCGACGTGGACCAGCCGCTGCTCCATCGGCTCGATGGCGACGGCCAGGCGGGGCAGGCCGGCGGCCCGCTCGATGGCGGTGTCGAGGATGGCGCTGGCGAGGAGCTTGGTTGCCCCGGGCCCGTAGACCGTCACCGGGCGCAGCACCACCACCGGCATCCCCTGGGCGCCTCGGGCCCAGACCTCCTGCTCGGCGCCCCACTTGGCCTTGCCGTAGCCTCGGCTGGCGCTGGGCTCGACGTCTTCCCGGACCGGCAGCGGGAGCGGCTTCTCCTCCCCGTAGATCGACGTGGAGCTCATGTGCACGAACCGCTCTAGCCGGCCCCGGGACGCGGCACCGAGGAGGCCGGCGGTGGCGTCGACGTTGTTGCGGTCCATCTGCTCCTGGGTGGACTTCGAGCTCGACGCCCCAGCCAGGTGGAACACGTGGGTGACCCCTCGGCAGAGACGGTCGAGCTGTTCCGGCTCGTCGCCGGCCAGATCGGACGACTGGTACTCAACCCCCTCGGGGAGATTGTCGGGGCGGGGGCGCCGGCCGGTGGCCCGCACCCGCCAGCCGTCGGCGACCAGGGCGGGCACCAGCCGGGCGGCGATGTACCCGATAGCGCCGGTCACGAGGGCGAAAGAGTCACTCACGCCTCGTACACTGCCATTCCGAGCGCACCGCAGGAGTAGAGCGCGTCAACCAGCCGGCGCGACCGGCGGTCGCCGCCCAACGAGGCGGTGAGCTGGTTCATGACGTAGGCGAAGCCGAGGCCCCGCGTGCGGTCGGCGAAGGCCACCGAGCCGCCGGCGCCCTCGTGGCCGAAGCCGCCCGGCACGGGGGCCGTCATGGGCGAGTGCAGGGAGAAACCGAGCCCGAAGGAGGTGTCGACGGCCAGCACCCGGTCCGGCCCCGACACCTGCACCCGTGACGCCTCGTCGAGGGTGGGGCCGGACAGCAGCCGGTCGCACGCCAGCTCACCGTAGAAGCGGGCCAGGGCCCGGGCAGTGGCGATCCCGTTGGCCGCGGGCCACTCAGCCTGGTGGAGCTCGGGGGCGTTGAACGACTCCACGTCGAACTGCCCGGGCGGGTTGGCGAACGCCTTGAAGGTGAGCGATTCGAGGTCGAAGAGGGCGGCGGCGAAGGCCAGCGCCGGGTCGCCGGGGCTGAAGCCGGTCAGGTCGAAGCGGGCCGGGGCGAGCCGGGCGAGCGATGCCTCCCGGTCGGGGGGCAGCCCCACCCACAGGTCGAGGTCGAGCGGGCCGAACAGCTCCTCGGCCACCATCTGCCCGACGCTGCGGCCCGAGGTCCGCCGGACCACCTCGCCCACCAGCCAGCCGAAGGTCAGGGGGTGGTAGCCGTGAGCCGTGCCCGGCTCCCAGCGGGGCGCCTGGGCGGCCAGGCGGGCGGCGACCAGATCGGGGTCGTGACAATCCGTGAACCCGATGGGTTCGTCGAACACGGGCAGGCCGGCCTGGTGGGTCAGCAGGTGCCGGGTGGTCACCCTCTCCTTGCCGGCGGCGGCGAACTCGGGCCAGACCCTGGCGACCGGGGCGTCGAGGTCGAGCAGGCCCCGCTCCCAGAGCAGGAGGGCACAGAACGCAGTCGGGCCCTTGGTGGCCGAATAGACCAGGACAGGCGTCCGCTCCTCCCAGGCCCGGCCGGTGTGGACGTCGGCCAACCCGGCCCACAGGTCGACCACTGGGCGCCCGTCGATGACCACAGCCACCGACGCCCCGATCTCACCGGGGTCGACGAAGTTCTCGGCGAATGCGTCCCGCACCGCCTCGAAGCCCTCCGCGCAGGTCCCTTCCACGGTCACTGCGGTCATGGTCCGAAGGTACGCCCCCGCGGCAGAGGGGTACGTTCCTCTCGTGCCTGTCTCCCCGAACGCGACCAATGTCATCGCCGGGCGGTACCGGATCGACGGCCCGCTCGGGCGGGGCGGGATGGCCGAGGTTCGTGCCGGCACCGACCTCCGCCTCCAGCGGCCGGTGGCGGTGAAGTTCCTGCTGCCCGAGATGGCGGCCCGCGACGACATCCGCCGCCGGTTCGAGGCCGAGGCCCGGGCCGCGGCGTCGTTCAGCGACCCCCACGCAGTGGCCGTCTTCGACACCGGGGAGCACGAGGGCCAGCCGTACATCGTCATGGAGCGCCTGCCGGGCGAGACGCTCGCCGACCGCATCCGCGCCGGCCCCGTGGACCCGGCGTGGCTGCGCCAGGTGACCCGCGAGGTGCTGGGCGCCCTGGCCGCGGCCCACGCCGTGGGGCTCGTCCACCGCGACGTCAAGCCCAGCAACATCCTGGTCACCTCCGACAACCACGCCAAGATCGCCGACTTCGGGATCGCCAAGAGCCTCGAGCGCGGGGGTTCCGAGGGCCCGGCCGGCTCCCCCGATCTCACCGGCACCGGCCAGCTCCTGGGCACGCCCGCCTACCTGCCGCCCGAGCGCCTCGACGGCGGTCCAGCCACGGCCAGGTCGGACCTGTACTCCCTGGGCGTCGTCCTCTACGAGGCGCTGACCGGTCGCTCCCCGTTCCCGGGCGACACCCCCCTGGCCACGGCCCGGGCCATCGTCGCCGGCCAGTACCAGCCGCTGCACGAGGTCGCCCCCGGGCTCGACCCCGCCCTCGTCACCACGGTCGAGCGGGCCATGGCCACCGATCCGGCGCGTCGGTTCGACTCGGCGACCGCCATGGCCACCGCCCTGACCGGGCGGCCACCGATGGCCGCCGGCGGCGCCCCGACCCTGGTCGACGGCGTGCGTGGGCCTCCCACGGCCGTGCTCGACCGCCGGGACCTGTCCGACGCAAGGGTGGCCGCCCCCTCGGTCATGGCGCCCGACGACCGGCCCCGGTTCCGGCTGCCTCTGGCCCTGCTCGTGGGCCTGGTCTTCGTGGCCGTGCTGGTGGCCGGCCT
The DNA here is from genome assembly GCA_038214685.1 of Acidimicrobiales bacterium. GTDB lineage: Bacteria > Actinomycetota > Acidimicrobiia > Acidimicrobiales > AC-14 > CADCTB01. The sequence continues at coordinate 24,161 of JBBQRO010000037.1, read as the reverse complement.
GAACCGAGGGAATCCGTCGGCCGACGAGCCGGCCGCCGCTCAGTCCCAGGCCTCCGACACCTCCGCACCTTCGACCAGCGCGGCGCCGGCCACCACCGCCGCCGTGTCGCCGGCCGCCTCCCTGGCCTCTGAGCTGCGGGCCGAGGCCGGCCGGTTGAGCGCCGCCGACGGCGCCCGGGCGGCAGACCTGGCCTCCAGCCTCCGCCAGGTGGCCGATCAGGTCCCGTCCGGCGACGGCGGGGCAGCCGCCACCGGGGCCATCATCTCCGCCGGCGCGTGGCGCCTGACCGGGCAGCTCACCGAGGCGTCGGCGAACTCGGCGATCGCCCTGCTCAGCCGGGTGCCGGGCGTTACGGTCGTGAACCTCCCGTCCCAGCCCCTCATCAACGCGCCGGCGCCGGGGCCCGGCTCACGGAACGACAAGCCCAAGGGCAAGGCCGCCGACGACTGAGTGAGCGTCGGCGGACCGGCTACTTCTCCTTTCGGACCAGCCAGCGCAGCCGCTTGGCGCCTTCGAATGCCGCCTCCCCCGCCAGCTGGCCAATGCTGGTCGACAGCGTGGGGTAGACGTGGATCAAGCTGGCCAGTTCGGCCAGCTTCATACCCTCGTTGATGGCCATGGCCAGCTCGTGAATCATCTCGCCGGCCGCGGGGGCGAGGATGTGGGCGCCGACCAGCTTGCCCTTGGCCGTGACCACCACGATGCACCCCTCTGAGGCTCCCTCGGCCCGGGCCCGGTCAGAGTGGGACAGCTCCATCCGCCACACCTCGACGTCGTCACCGTGCTTGGCCTCCGCCTCGGCCACCGTGAGCCCGGCGTGGGCCAGCTCGGGGTCGGTGAACGTGCACCAAGGCACGAAGTCGGTGACTCTGCCTTTTCCGGGATAGAACGCGTCGCGCACGGCCCGCACCGCCTCGTAGGCGGCCGAGTGGGTGAAGAGGAACCGTCCGGCGACGTCGCCGGCCGCATAGATCGACGGCACGCTCGTGCGCATGCGCTCGTCGACCTCGATGCCCCGACGCCCGACCCTGACCCCCACCTCCTCGAGCCCGAGGCCCTCGATGCTGGGCCGCCGCCCCACCGCCACCAACAGCTCCTCGGCCTCCCACTTGGCCGGCTCGCCGGCCTCGGCCCCGTAGACGATCTTGCGGCCTTCGGCCACGGCCACCCGCTCGGTCTCCACGTTGAGGCGCAGGTCGACCCCCTCATCGCGCAGCATGGCGGTGAGGGTGGCGACGAGGTCGGGCTCGTCGCGGGGCAGTATGCCGGCGTCCTTCTGGAGCACGGTGGTGCGGATGCCCAGGCGGGTGAAGCCCTGGGCCATCTCGATGGCGATCGGCCCGCCACCGATCATGATCACGCTCGTCGGAGCCCGCTCGATCTCGAAGAGGTTTTCGCTGGTCAGGTAGCCGGCCTCCTTCAGCCCCTCGATCGGGGGGGCGACGGGCCGGCTGCCGGTGCAGATCAGGATGACCCGGGTCTCCAGGACCCGGTCCTGGCCGACGACCTCGACGGAGTTCGGCCCGGTGACCCGGGCCTGGCCGGTAATGACCTCCACGCCCATGGCCCGGAAGCGCTCGGGGTCGTCGTCGGTGCGGGCCAGGTCCTGCTGGATGGCCCGGATCCGCTTCCAGACCAGCGAGGTGTCGATGTCGACCGGGTCGACGGACGGCAGGCCGTACCTGTCGGCCACCCGCATGGTGTGGGCCGCCTTGGCCGAGGCCAGCAGGGCCTTCGACGGCACGCAGCCCGTCCACAGGCAGTCACCACCCACCCGTGCCCGCTCGACCACGGCAACCCGCAGGCCGATCGTGGACGCGAACTCGGCGCCGACCATCCCCCCGGATCCCATCCCGACGATGACCAGGTCGTACCGACTCGCCATTACAGAGGTCCCCTCCCTCGCAGACGATTCCGGACAATACCGTCGTAGCATCCCACCCGTGCCCAACGGTCAGGACTCCACCGGCATCGACATCATCTTCGGGATCGCCCTCCTGGGCACCCTGTTCATGCTCGTCCGCCGGTGGCGGCCGTTCTGGGACCGCGACTTCACCCCCGAGGACCGACGGCTGGCCACCCAGTGCGCGGTGTTCGTCGTCCCGCCGATCATCGTGCTCCTCCACGAGGTGGGCCACGTCATCGGCGCCCGCATGGTGGGCGGCCAGGTCCTCGGCTTCCACTACGGACTGATCGAGGGGTCGGTCACCGTGGCCGGCGGGCTGTCGGCCGCCCAGTTCTGGTGGGTCGCCCTTTCCGGCAACCTGGTGGGCGCCGGGCTCGGGCTGGCCATGGCCATCGCCGGCACCTCGGCGCTGGGCATGCCCCGGGCCCTGCGTCGCGTGCTCATCATGGGTGGCCTGCTGCAGGTTGCGTTCCAACTCGTCATCTACCCCCTGCTGTCGCTCTCCGCCAGCTTCGGCGACTGGGTGGTCATCTACGACTTCGGCGCCACGCCCGGTCTCAGCACGGCCACCGCCGTCGCCCACATCGCCGCCCTTGCCGCAGTTTGGCGGTGGTGGCGGGGCGCGGTGCGTCGCACGCTCTTCGACGTCGACCACGGGCTGGGCGCCGACATCGCCACCCTGGAAGCGGCCATGGCCGCATCGCCAGAGGACCCGCAACCGGTGATGGAGCTGGCAGTGCTGTACGCCCGCAACGGCGAGATGTCGCTGGCCCGGGAGACGATGGACACCGCGGCGGAGAGCTCGCGCTTCTCCGGCACCGGCGCGGCCCGGCTCGACCTGGCCCGAGCCCGCCTGGCCGTCATCGAGGACCGGTGGAGCCAGGCCTACCTCGCCGCCCAGGCCGGGCTGACCCATCTCGGTGCCGACGGCGACCACGAGGTGGCCCAGCGGCTGTGGGCCAACGCCGGTCTGGCCCTGACCTTCATGCTTCGTCCCGACCAGGCCCTGGCCGCCTTCGCCCACGTCGAGCCGCCCGTGGCCGACGACCCCCGGTTCCTCTACGCCAGGGGCCAGGCCCGCATCTCTGTCGGCGACCGGGCCGGGGGCCACGCCGACCTGCACGCGGTGATCGGCTGGCGCCCCGAGGGCGACCTGCTCCGCCAGTGGGCCGAGGCCCAGCTCGAGGGTCGGGAGCCCGCCCCGCCCGACGACAGCGACCGCCCCAACTACGCCCGGCGCACCAAAGCGCCGCCGGCGCCCCTGGCCGGCGTCTGACTCCGTCGGGAGTGGGCGTTTCGCGGTGACATACGACGCCGGATCGCCCACACTTGCGCTTCGTCAGCCGGCGGCGGGGGGGCCGATCGCCGGGAGGGCCTGGAGCAGCGGCTCGATCTCGCCCCGGGTGGCGACGTTGTCGAAGCGGTCGGTGATGCGGCCGTCGGCGCCGATCACGAACACCCAGGGCTCGTTCAGCGCGTCGTTGCGGTAGACCCAGTCGGCGGCCGTCTTGTTGACCGTCTTGGACTGGAAGTCACGCCAGATCTCCACGTGGATGAAGTCCGCCCGGTCGCCGTACTGATGGCCCAGCTCGTCGATCATGTCGGTGATGGGCCCGCAGAAGCGACTGGTGCAGTAGACCGGCGTGGCGAATACGGCCACGATCGGGCGCTTGGCGGCCAGCGAGGCGGCGATCGACGTGCGGTGGAGGTCGGGATCGGGGATCTCGCCGCTGCCGGCCCGGGAGTCGATGGCCGGGCGGGGGACGTCGGGCGTGGTGAGGGTGAAGGTCTCCGTGGCCAGGGCCTGGTCGCCCGGACCGGGCACGGCGTTGTCGGGGTTGACCGCGAACGCCCCCTTCCCGCTCTGGGCCTTGCCCTCCACCATGGCCGTGGCCTCCACCTCCCAGAACCCGGCCTTGTCGAACGTGGTCTGGGCGCCGTAGACGCCCCGGGTGTCCGAAGAGCGCACGATCTCGGCCGTGGCCGGCGGCGGCGAGGGCACGACCGAGCCGTGGATGGCCAGGTACGACGCCTTGACCACCGGACCGAACGGCGTGGGGTCGGCCCCGCCCTCCTTGGTGCCCACGTAGGAGAATCTCAGGTCGACGGTGCCGTACCCGATCAGCCGCTGGTCGACGGTGATCAGCCCCACGATGAACCGGGTGGGCGCCCCGGTGGACAGGTCGTAGCTGGCCACCTGCACGGCCAGGTCGTCGGCGCCGGCCTGGTCGGAGCCACCCGGGCCCCCGCAGGCAACGAGGACCAGCAACAGGGCGCCGGCGGCGGCGAGACGACGGATCGACATGAAGTCATTCGACGCAGGGCGGCGCGGTCACTGCAAGTCACCCCTGCGGGTTTCGGAGGACGTCGGCCGGCCGGGCCGGGCCCCCGGAAGGCTGGCCGGCGGGGCCTCAGCACCCGGGGCCGGTCCGGCGCAGGACCCGGAGCGACCCTGTGCCGGCGTCGGCCAGGGGCCGGAAGGCCCCCGACTGAACCGCCCGGCACCAGATCTCATAGGGCGGGCGACCTCCATCCGCCGGGTCCGGGAACACGTCGTGGATGGCGAGGAGGCCGCCGGTCACGATCATCGGTGCCCACGCCTGGTAGTCGCCATGGGCCGGCTCCCCGCCGTGCCCACCGTCGATGAAGACCATGCCCAGGCCGGCGTGCCAGTGGGCGGCGACGACCGTCGACTCCCCGACCACGGCCACAACCGTGGCCTCCAGCCCTGCCTCCTCGATGGTGCGACGGAAGTGGGGCAGGGTGTCGATGCGGCCGGTCCGGGGGTCGGTCAGGCCCGGATCGTGATGCTCCCAGCCGATCTGGTTCTCCTCCGAACCCCGATGGTGGTCGACGCAGAACACCACCGTGCCGACCTGCTCGGCGGCGTCACCCAGGTACACCGCCGAGGCGCCGCACCACGATCCGACCTCGAGAAGGGGCCCCAGCGGGGCGGCATGGCGCGCCGCGGCGTGCAGGGCCAGGCCCTCGCCGGCCGGCATGAAGCCCGGTACCCGCCGGAGGAGGTCGAGCCGGTCGGCCCGCATGGCCGTCGGTGCCCTACCCCTTCGGGGTGACCCCGGCGCCGTCGAGGGTGGCCATCTCCCGCAGGACCTTGGCTGCGGCCTGCACCAGGGGGACGGCCAGGAGCGCGCCCGTTCCCTCGCCCAGGCGCATGCCGAGATCGAGGAGCGGCTCAAGGCCGAGATGGTCGAGGGCGGCGGTGGCGCCCGGCTCGGTGGAGCGGTGGCCGGCCAGGCAGTAGTCCACGCACCCGGGGGCGAAGGCGGCGGCCACCAGCAGTCCGGCCAGGGCCACGACACCGTCGACCACCACCGGCACCCGGGCCGCCGCCCCGCCCACGATGAAGCCGGCCAGCGCGGCGATCTCCAGCCCGCCGAGAGCTGCGAGCAGGTCGAGCGGCCCGGCGGCCGGGCCAACCCGGTCGACCGCGGCCTGGACGATCATGATCTTGCGCCCGAAGGTGGTGTCGTCGATGCCGGTCCCCCGCCCGGTGACCCCTGCGGCCGGCTGGCTGGTGATGGCGGCGATGAGGGCGGCCGACGCGGTGGTGTTGCCGATCCCCATGTCGCCGGTGACCAGGCCACGGGCCCCGCCGGCCACGGCGTCGGCGGCGACGGCGGCGCCCACATCGAGGGCATGCATGGCCTCGTCGACGGTCATGGCCGGGCCGGTGGCCATGTTGGCCGTGCCGGGCCGCACCTTCCGGAGCAGCAGCCCAGGGGCCGGGGCCAGGTCGGCGGCCACCCCCACGTCGACGGCCAGCACCTGCGCCCCGGCGTGGCGGGCCAGGACGTTGACCGCCGCCCCGCCGGCGCAGAAGGCGGCCACCATCTGGGCCGTGACCTCCTGGGGCCACGGGGTGACGCCCTCGGCCAGCACGCCGTGGTCGCCGGCGAAGACGGCCACCACCACCGGCTCGGGCACGGGTGGCGGGCAGGCGCCGGCGATGGCGGCCAGCCGGATGCCGACAGCCTCCAGACGGCCCAGCGCCCCGCGGGGCTTGGCCAGCCGGTCGTGAAGGTCGGCGGCGTCGCGTGCCGCACCGTGGTCCGGCGGCGTGAGCCCGGCGACCGCCTCGTCGAACCTCACCCGCCGGCGGGCACGGACGGCTCGGGCTGGTGGACGAACAGCAGCTTGTTGAAGATGAAGAACTTGCCCACCCACAGGATCCCGAAGGCGGCCAGGGCGGCGCCGTTCACGATGAATCGGGCCATCAAAGCCGAGTCGGTGAGGCGGAAGGCGTTCGACTCGGCGTAGTCGGCCGCCCACGTGGAGAAGATCAGTCCCAGGAGGGCCAAGCCCCAGAACGGGAGGATCTCCGTCATGAAACGCGACTTGCCGGTCTTGCCCCACGCCCACGCCCGGTTGAGGTAATAGGAGGGCACGGCGGAGATGCAGACGGCGATGATGTTCGACGTGCGGGCCGACCAGAACGACTGGGCGATGAAGAGGACCACCTGGGAGACGGCGACCGAGACGACCGACACCAGGCTGTAGCGGATCATCTTCCTCCCGCCCGGCGTGCGCGAGCGTTCAAGCAGGGAGCGAGGAGAGAGATCCACCATGGTGATCGTATCGGCCACTCGCGACTACCGATCAAGCTCGTCGGCCGCAGAGAGGGAGGCGGGGGTAGCCTCGCCGGCGTGAGTCAGCACACGACGGTGGAGGCCCTCGGCATCGCAGTGGCGGCCGGGGTGCCGGTGCTGCTCTGGGGGGCACCGGGCACGGGCAAGACGTCGGCCATCACCGCCATGGCCGAGGGGATGGGGTGGCCGTGTGAGACGGTGATCGCCGCCATCCGGGAGCCGTCGGACTTCGCCGGCCTGCCCATCGTCACCGAGGGCGAAGTGCGATTCGCCCCGCCCCGGTGGGCCCAGCGCCTGGCCACCCAGGGCCGGGGCGTGCTCTTCCTCGACGAGATCTCCACCGCCCCGCCGGCGGTGCAGGCCGCGCTGCTGCGGGTGGTGCTGGAGCGGGTGGTGGGCGACCTGCCCCTGCCCGACGGCGTGGTCGTGATCGCTGCGGCCAACCCGCCCGAGCAGGCCGCCGACGGCTGGGACCTGGCCGCGCCGCTGGCCAACCGGTTCTGCCACCTCGACTGGACGGTGGAGCCGACCGCCTTCGCCCAGGGCCTGATCAACGGGTTCGAGACGCCCACGGTGCCGGTGCTGCCCGACAACTGGGTCGACGACATCCCCTACACCCGCGGCCTCGTCGCCGGGTTCATCACCGTGCGCCCCGGCCTGGCGTGCGAGCTGCCCACCGACGCAGCCCGGGCCGGCCGTGGCTGGCCGAGCCCCCGCACCTGGGACATGGCCGCCCGCCTCTGGGCCGCCGCCGGCGCCGCCGGCGCCAGCACCGAGGCCGAGACCGCCCTGCTCACCGGTGCCCTGGGCGAGGGGCCGGGGATCGAGCTGCTGATGTGGCACCTGGAGATGGATCTCCCCGATCCCGAGGCCGTCCTCGCCGATCCTGACGGCTTCGAGGTTCCCGAGCGCCACGACCGGGCCCACGCCGTGCTTTCGTCGGTTGCGGCCGCGGTGGCGGCCAACTCCACCCCCGAGCGGTGGCTGGCCGGATGGAAGGTGGTGGGCAAGGTGGGGGCGCACGCTCCCGACGTCGGAGCGGTGGCGGCCCGCGTCCTGGCCCAGTGCCGGCCCCCGGGCGTGGCCGCACCGCCCGAGGTCAAGCTCTTCCTGCCCCTCCTGAAGGACGCCGGCTGGCTCGACGGGGCGCGCGGCTGAGTCCGCGCGGCTGAGTCATAGGCGGCTCTCCGCCGACTAGCCTGTCGGTCCCCGTGGAGCTGAATACCCACAAGGTGCTGGCGGCCCGGCTGTGGGCCGTCCGGCGCTTCCCATACCTGACCGCGGCGCTCTTCGCCTCCCCGGTCGTGGCATCGCCTGGCCTGAAGTCGGCGACGGTCGACGAGTCGTGGCGGCTCTACGTCGACCCGGAGTTCGTCGAGCGCACCAGCGTGGAGATCCTCGGCGGCCTTCTCGTCCACCACGCCGGCCACCTCGTCCGTGACCACGCCGGCCGGGCCAAGCACCTGGGCGTCTCGCGCTCCATGAACAAAGACTGGGCCCTGGCCGCCGACGCTGAGATCAACGACGACCTGATCGGCACCGGCCTGCGCCTGCCCGACGACCGTGTCGTCCCCCACGAGCTGGGCTGGAAGGCGGGGCGGCTGGCCGAGGAGTACTACCACGCACCCCACGCCGCCACCGACAGCGACCCCGACTGCGGCAGCGGGTCCGACGGTCGGGTGCGCGAGTGGGAGATGCGGGGCGAGCAGGGCGGCGGACTGCCCCACGGCGGCCTCCCGCCTGGGGAACAGCACCTGCTGCGCTCCCAGGTGGCCAACGAGGTTCTGGGCTACGCCAAGGAGGGTGTGGGCCGGCTCTCGTCCGGTTGGCGCCGCTGGGCCGAGGATCTGCTCGATCCCAAGGTCGACTGGCGGCGGGTGCTCGCCGCAGAGATCCGCAAGGGGCTGTCGACGGTCAGCGGACGGGTCGACTACACCTACCGCCGTCCGTCGCGGCGGGCCTCGGCCAGCCCCGGCATCGTCATGCCCGCCCTCGAGCGCCCCGTCCCCGAGGTGCTGGTCCTGTGCGACACCTCCGGCAGCATGGGCGACGAGGAGCTGGCCACCGTGCTGGCCGAGGTCGACGGGCTGCTCAAGGGGGTCGGCCTGGCCCGGAACCGGGTGCGGGTGATGGCGGTCGATTCGGCCGTCCGGACCGTCCAGCAGGTGACCAGCGCCCGGCAGATCAACCTGGTGGGCGGGGGCGGCACCGACATGGGCGCCGGCCTGGCCGCCGCCGCCCGGCTGCGCCCGAGGCCGTCGGTTGTCGTCATCCTCACCGACGGCATGACCCCGTGGCCATCGGCGGCGCCCAAGGGCATGCAGGTGGTGGTCGGCCTGATCGGCAACCGGCACCAGGGCGGGCGCACCTGGGCCGCACCCCCCTGGGCCCGGGTCGTCCCCATCGACGACGTCGCCTGATGCCGCGCAAGGTCCGCTGGTACGACGCCATCCCGGAGGCCACCGCCACCGTCGACTGCGGCGGGGAGCACCACACCGTGGCCTGGCGACGGGGGAAGGTGGTGCTCGACGCCCACGACCTCGCCTCCGAGCGGACCATGCTGATCTTCGGCGGCGAGCTCTGCCAGTGCATGCGGGTCCTGGAGATGTGGGTCGAGCAGTTCCGCATGCCCCCCGACCTGTTCGCCCAGATGCCCTCGTGGCTCGGCGAGAGCGCGTATCTGGTCCCCACCGAGCTGGCCCTGCCCCGGCGGATGGCGATGGTCCTGTCGTGGGAGCGGTTGTGGCGAAAGGAGTCTTGGCTCGCCAGCAAGCAGGCCGACCTGCTCGCCGCCGAGCTCAAGGAGAAGGCGGTGGCGCCCTTGCGCCGGCACGTCAGCGCGTGGAAGTCCAAGACGGGCGCCCGGGTGATCTCCGGGTGCCAGGTCGCCCTTCTCCCCACGCCCCAGGCGCCCACCGTGGAGGGGACGACAGACCGCGTGGCCATGCGGGTCACCGCCCGGCTCCACGGCCGGTGGATGGTCGACATCTGGTCTCGCGACATCGCAGTGGTCGATGACGCCTTCGTGGTGGAGCTGATCGACGCGGTGACGCTGGACGACCTCCACGTGCGCGCCGTGCGCTGGGAGCCGAGCGGCACCGGCACATGGACCACCGTCACCGCGCCGGCGCACGTGTGGCGCGACGCCGACACCGGCGGCACCTGGCGCCTCACCTGGGAATCAGCGGCCGACGCAACCGACGCCCCGCCTGCAGGGATGGGGCCCCCGCCGGCACCGACGGGCGTGGTCCGAAGGACCCGGGTGCCCGGAGTGGAAGCAACGTGAGCGCAAGCAACTCCGGCACCGAGATCCAGGCCGAGCAGGCCGTGGTGGACCACGCCTACCAGCGGCTGGAGGCCATGCGGGCCGAGGCCCGCGCCCTGGCCTCCGACGTCCTCGACCAAGGGGCGGGCGGCACCTTCGCCAACCGCATCGAGCGCGACATCCGCATGGAGGTCACCGGGCGCCGCCTGGCGGACCTGCAGGTGGGCGAGGCCGGCCTGGTGTTCGGACGCATCGACCCCAACGCCGGCGAGCACCTCCACATCGGCCGGCTGGCGGTGGCCGACGAGGAGAACGAGCCCCTGGTGGTCGACTGGCGGGCCCCCGCAGCCGAGCCGTTCTATCGGGCCACCGCCCGTCACGCCATGGGCCTGGCCCGCCGGCGCCACCTCATCCTTCGTGGCCGTCGGGTCGTCGGCCTCGACGACGAGCTGCTGGGCGACCGGGCCACTGACGGTGACGACGCCCCCGAACTGGTCCTGGTGGGCGAGGGCGCCCTCCTCGCCGCCCTCGACCGCTCGCGCACCGGCCGCATGGGCGACATCGTGGCCACCATCCAGCGGGAGCAGGACGAGATCATCCGGGCGCCGCTGCCCGGGATCCTGGTGGTCCAGGGCGGGCCGGGCACCGGCAAGACCGCCGTGGCCCTGCACCGCGCCGCCTACCTGCTCTACACCCACCGGTTCCCCTTGGAGCGCTCGGGCGTGCTCCTGGTCGGCCCGAACCGCATTTTCCTGCGCTACATCGAGGCTGTGCTCCCCGCCCTGGGCGAGCACAGCGTGACCCTGGCCACGCCGGCCAGCCTGGTGGGCACCGCCATCCGAGGCTCCGACACTGCGGCCGTAGCCCGCATCAAGGGCGACCCCCGTATGGCCGGCCTGGTGGCGCGCGCCGTCGGCGACCGCGGCCGGGGCCTGCCCGGGGAGATCAGCGTCCTGATGCGCGGCCGGCGGCTCGTCCTCTCCTCCGAGGCGTCGTGGCGCATCGCCGCCCAGGCCAAGCGGCGTCCCGGCACCCACAACGCCCGCCGGGCCGTCGTCGAGCGCCTGATCGGCCGCCACCTCCACCGCCAGGCTCAGGACGAGGAGGAGGCCGACTGGCCGTCGTTCGAGGAGGCGGTGCTCCGCCAGCGAGCGGTGCGCGAGGCCCTGGAGCGGATGTGGCCGGTGCTCACTCCCGAGGACCTCCTGCACGACCTGTACGGCTCCCCCGCCCTCATCCGCTCCGCGGCCCGGAAGGCCCTCGACTCCGACGAACAGCGTCTCCTCCACCGGGCCAGAAGTCCTCGATCTGGGCACGCGGCGTGGACCGAACCCGACCTCGCCCTCCTCGACGAGGCGTCGGTGGCCCTCGGCCCGCCTCCGGCGCGGGCTCGTGCCAGCCGAAGGCGGGGCGCCGACGATGCCCGTCGCCTCGAATACCAGCGGGTCATGGCCGACGTGGGCGACGTCGACGCCCTCATGCGTCGCGACGTCCTCCGCCACCTGGAGCACGGCGAGACCCAGCCCGACAATGAGTTCCTCGACCCCCGCTCGCGCACCTACGGCCACATCCTGGCCGACGAGGCCCAGGACCTCACGCCCATGCAGCTGCGCATGCTGGCCCGCCGCTGTCCGGCCGGCTCCATGACGCTGGTCGGCGACCTCGGCCAGGCCAGCGGGGCGTGGGCGCCGGCCTCATGGGACGACGTCCTGACCCACCTGCCGGTGCGCCGTCCCCCCTCCCGCACCGAGCTGTCGGTGAACTACCGCACTCCGTCGGAGGTGATGGACCTGGCCGCCCGGGTCCTGGCCGCAGCCACACCCGGCCTGTCCCCGCCGGCGTCGGTCCGCAGCGCCGGCCTCGACCCGCTCGTGACCCACACCGCAGCTGCCGACCTGGCGGCGACGGTCGCCACCGTCGCCGCCGCCGAGCACGAGTCGGTGGGCGAGGGGAAGGTGGCGGTCATCTGCCCCGCGGCGCTGGTCGAGGCCCTGCGCGCCTCCCTGCCCCCCGTGCCCGAGGGCGCCGGGGTGCTCGACGTGCCCGTCGCCCTGCTCGCCGTCGACCAGGCCAAAGGCCTGGAGTTCGACTCCGTCGTGCTGGTCGAGCCGGCCGGCATCATCGCCGAGGGGACCCCGGCCACGGGCCGGCGGGGCCTGTACGTGGCCATGACCCGCACGACGCGACGCCTCCATATTGTCCACGCCGACGCCCTGCCGCCGGAGCTCGGTGGCGCGGATGCCAGAATGTCCGGGTGACGGCCCCCGCCCCGGCGCCCAGCTGGGCCATCGAGCCGGTCGGGCCACTGCACGGCGACGTACGGATCAGCGGCTCCAAGAACGCGGTCAGCAAGCTGATGGTGGCTGCGCTGCTGGCCGAGGGGCCGAGCACGATCACCAACGCCCCCCGCCTGGGCGACGTGGGTATCACTGCGGGCATGCTGCGCTCGGTCGGGGCGTCGGTGGGGCTCGAGGGCGACAGCGTGATCATCGACCCCGCCGCCCTCGGCGAGAGCCGCATCCCGGTGTCCTACAGCGGCCTCAACCGGATGCCGATCCTGCTGGTGGGCCCTCTGCTGCACCGCATCGGCGAAGCCTTCGTCCCCTTCGTCGGAGGCGATCGCATCGGGCCCCGACCCGTGGACTTCCACGTCGACGCCCTGCGCCAGTTCGGCGCCGAGGTGGAGCTGACCGACCAGGGGCTGGAGGTGAAGGCCCTGAAGCTGCACGGCGCGCGCATCCGGCTGCAGTGGCCGAGCGTGGGGGCCACCGAGACCGTGCTGCTCACCGCGGTGCTGGCCGAGGGGCGGACCATCCTGGAGAACGCGGCGATCGAACCCGAGGTGGTGGAGCTGGCCCTGTTCCTGCAGCGGATGGGCGCCCGCATCGAGCTCCAGCCCGACCGGCGCTTCGTTATCGAGGGCGTGGCCCGGCTCTCCGGCGCCTCCCAGCGCCTCGGTGGAGACCGGATCGAGGCCTTTTCCTACCTGGTGGCCGGGCTGGCCACCGGTGGGTCGGTCCGCATCACCGGCTGCGCCCAGGAGCGCCTGGTCAACGCCATCACCACCCTCCAGCGCATGGGGGCCACCTTCTCCATCACCGACGACACCATCACCGCCACCGCCGATCACCTCCTGCCGTGCGCAGTGCGCACCAGCCCCCACCCGGGCTTCATGACCGACTGGCAGCCGCCGCTGGTGGTGCTCTGCACCCGGGCCCACGGCATGTCGGTGGTGCACGAGACGCTCTTCGAGGACCGGTTGGGCTACATCGAGGCCCTGCAGCGCATGCGGGCCGAGGTCGAGCTGTTCGACCAGTGCCTGGTGGGCGACCCCTGCCGGTTCCAGGAGTCGGGCGCCCGCCACTCAGCGCTCGTGCGGGGGGTCTCGCCCCTCCAGGGCGCCGAGGTGGAGATGCCCGACATTCGGGCCGCATTCGCCTATCTCATCGCCGCCGCCGCCGCCGACAGCCCCTCGGTCCTGCACGGGGTGCACCATCTCGAGCGGGGCTACGACCAGGTGTTCGAGAAATTCTCCGACCTCGGATTGCCGATCCGCCAACTCGACAGCTGAGTCGTTTCGGCCAAATCACCCGGGCCGATTTGGGTCGGGACAGGGCAGAATACCTACTATGACGTTCTTCCCTCAGCGCCGCTGATTAGGCCTGGAGCCGCTGGGACGAACCACCCACGGCCGAGAACCTCGAGGCGCTCCGGTGGTGTGAGTCCACCAACGACTACGCCATCGATACCGGCAACGGCTACTACGGCGCCTATCAGTTCTCCCTGGAGACCTGGTGGTGGCTGGGCTACGAGGGATGGCCCAGTGAGGCCGCTCCCGAGGTCCAGGACCAGGCCGCCCTCGACCTGTACGACTACTCCAACTGGGATGCATGGCCCTCCTGCTCCCGCTGGCTCGGCTTGAAGTACTGAGTCTTCTCTCACCGCCGGCGGGGACCTCGGTCCCCGCCGGCGAGCTGGCGCGTCCCCTGTCCATCGGCCGGGGTTTCACCCGTGCTCCCCGGTCGAAGTTCGAGGTAGGCGGCCTTGGCCGCAGCCACGAGGGGAACGGCCAGGAGGGCGCCCACCACCCCGCCGGCGGACACCCCGATGAGCGCAGCGGTCATGGTGGCCGGCGGTGAGAGCTTCACCGACCGTCCCACGATCATCGGGCTGAGGATGTGGTTCTCGAACTGCAGGTAGAGCACGAAGAAGATCGCGCAGATGACCCCGGTGGTGGCACCTTCACTGAAGCCGAGCAGGACAAAGGGGATGCCGCCGGCCGCGCCTCCGATCTGGGGAACGAGATTGAACAACGCCACCCACACCGCCAGCAGCGGGGTCAGCGGTACCCCCAGGACGAGGCCGACGGCCAGGACGGCCAGCCCGGCGATCCCGGCCACGAGCAGCGACCCGGCCACGTACTTTCCGAAGGTCTCATAGGACAGCCGGCCGAGGCGGTCGGCCTGGTCCCGGCGGTGATCGGGCACCAGCCGGCGGGCACCGCGTACCAACCGGCCACCGTCGAGCAGCAGGCTGATGGTGATCAGCAGGGTGAAGAGGGCGACGAGCAACCCGTCGGCCAAGGTGCGCGCTGCGCCGATGAGGGGGGTGTCCTCCCCCTCCAGCCGCTCGGGGAGGCTGTTGATGGCCCGGCTGATGGCGTCGGCAGTGCCCGCCCGGGCCAGGTCGTCGCCGATCACCGGCAGCTCCTCGATCTGACTCACGACCCGGTCGGTCTCCCGGCTGAGGTCGCGACCCTGGTCGACGGCGGGGGGGATGAGCAGGGCGCCGGCGGCGACCACCGCTACCAGGAAGCCCACCATCACCGCGGCCACCGCCGCCACCCGGTGGTGGCCCAGGCGCGACGCCACCCGCCCCACCAGCGGGTCGAGGGCCAGGGCCAGCAGGGTCCCGACCGCCAGCACGGTGATGGCCCGCGGCGCCCCCCGGAAGAGGGCGGTCACCGCCAGCAGGGCCACGAACGCGGCCATCACCCAGGCCACCGATCGCCAGTCGAGGTCGACCTCCCTGGGGGCGCTGTCCACCTCACCCCGGGCGTCGGTCACCGGTCGGTACTGTACCGACATGGCGGCGCCCATCCCCCGGGAGCGGCTGCGCATCTCAGCCCGGTCGGCCATCGTCAGCGTGGCCATGTTCGGCGCCACCCTGGCCCTGCTGGCCGTGGTGGCCGCCTCCGAGCGGGTGATCGGCTGGATCCTGGTCGCCGCCACCCTGGCCGGCCTGCTCCACCCGCTGGTGTCCCTGGTCGCCCGGCGCATGCCGAGGGCGCTGGCCACCGCGGTCGTGATACTGACGCTGGTTGGCACCCTGGGCGCGGTGGGCTACGGGCTGATCGACGACATCCAGCGGGAGACCCGCCGTCTCCAGCAGGCCGGCCCGGAGCGGGCCCGCCAGATCGAGGCCTCGGACCGCTTCGGCGAGGTCGCTCGCACCGTGCGGCTCGGCGAGCGGACCGACCGCTTCCTCCAGGACCTGCCCGAGCGCCTGCGGGGCGGGTCCGCCGCCGAGGCGCTCCGGGCCGCCGCCACCCGGGGCGTGGCCTTCCTGGCCACGGGCGTGCTCACCATCTTCTTCCTCCAGCACGGCCCCCGCCTGGCCCGTGCGGGGCGTGACCAGCTGCGCGATCCGGCCCGCAGGGCCCGCCTCAACACCCTGGCCGTCGGCGTCTATCGCCGGGCGTTCGGTTACGCCAGCTCGTCGCTGGCCATGTCGCTGGCGGCCGGCCTCTTCGCCTACCTCGCCGCCCGCCTCGCCGACGTTCCCGGCCCGGCCGCGTTCGGCGTCTGGGTTGCGCTGTGGGACCTCGTTCCCCTGGCCGGCGCGCTGATCGGGGCCATGCCCATCGTCGTCCTGGCCGCCACCTCGTCGGGGGAGCGTTCCATCGTGCTGATCGTGGCCTTCGTGGTCTACCAGGCGGTCGAGAACCTGCTGGTACAGCGCAGCGTGGAGCGGTCGACGGTGCGGGTGGGGCCGTTCGTGACCGTGGCCGCCGGCCTGGTGGGCCTGGAGCTGAGCGGGGTGGCGGGCGCACTGCTGGCCGTGCTGGCAGCCACCATCGTGGTGACCGCGGCCGACGAGCTGGCCAGGTCTTTGCCGGCGTCGGACTGACCTCGCTAACTGCTGCCAGAGCGCTTGTCGAGCCACCTGTGCAGCCCGGCGGCGTTGGAGTGGACGCCGTTGAGGATGGCCATGGTCTCGCTCGGGTCGGCGCCGAACGCCTCGGCCAGGGCGGCGGCAATGTCGGCGCCCCGCCCCCAGGCCGCCTCGGCCACGCCGGCCCACTCCCGCAGGACGTCCTCCGCCTGGCCCAGGACGTCGGCGGGGTCGCCGTCGAGCACGCCGAAGTGGGCCAGGGCCAGGGCGGACGGCCGCCGGGCGGCGAAGGTGTGCAGGGACCGGATGGCCAGGTCGAGGTCGAAGTCGGGAGGCGGGGTGGCGGGGCGGAGCACGCCGACGTCAGGAAGGCGGACGCCGGCGGCGTCGCCGGCGAAGAGCACGCCCGTCCCGGAGTCGTGCAGGGCCAGGTGGTGGGCGGCGTGGCCCGGCGAGTGGACGGCGGTCAGGGCCCGGCCGGGGCCGATGCGGATCTCCTCGCCATCCTCGAGCGTCTTCACCCGGTCGACGGGCGTGGGGTCGAGGCGGCCGTACAGCCGGTCGAGCGTGTCGCCGTAGACCCGGGCCGCCGAGGCCACCAGACGGGAGGGGTCGACAAGGTGACGGGCGCCCACGGGGTGCACGTACACGGTGGCGTTGGGGAACGCCCGAGCCAGGTCACCGACGCCGCCGGCGTGGTCGAGGTGCACATGGGTGACGACGATTCCGGCCAGGTCGGCGGCACCGATGCCGAGCCCGGCCAGGGCCTCGAGCACCACCGGCACCGAGCTCTGGCTGCCCGTCTCGACCAGGACGGGCTCCGGCCCCTCCACCAACCAGCCGGCGGTAACCCGCTCCCAGCCCCCCAGGAGGGTGTCGATCTGGTGCAGCCGGCTCAGCCGACCAGCTCCGGCATCACGTCGCCGGCGAACTCCTCCACCCGGGCCATGCCCGCCGCCGGCCAGCTGGCGATGAGGTGGGTGAACCCGGCGGCGCGGAGCGCTTCGGCCTGGCGGCGGACCGCGTCCCAGGGCTCGGAGATCGACAGGTTGGTCGACCGGCCGATCTCGGCCGGATCGCGCCCGGCGGCCTCGGCGGCCCGGTCGACGATGGCCGACTTGCGGGCCAGATCGTCCGGCGAGCCGAAGCCGTGCCAGACGTCGGCGTGGCGGGCGGCGAGGGGGAGCATGACCTTGTCGCCGGTGGCTCCGATCCAGATGGGCGGATGCGGGCGCTGAACCGGCCGGGGGCGGTAGTAGGCCTTCTCCAGCCGGTAGTGGCGGCCGACGAAGTCGAAGTCGTCGGTGGTGAGCAGGCCTTTGAGGATCTGCACCGTCTCGTCGAGGCGTTCGATGCGCTCGCCGGTGGACGGGAAGTCGAAGCCCAGACGATGGTGCTCCTCGTCGTGCCACGCCGCTCCCAGGCCCACGTTGAGCCGGCCTCCCGACACCTGGTCGACGGTGACCACCTCGGCGGCGAGCAACGACGGGTGGCGGTACGTGACCCCGGTGACCAGGGCGCCCAGCCGGATCTGCGAGGTCACCGCCCCCAGGGCGGCGAGGAGCGTGTATGCCTCCAGGCACGGGCCCTTCGGGTCGTCGTAGAGGGCGGTGAAGTGGTCGAACACCCACGCCGAATCGAAGCCGGCCTCGTCGGCCCACATCACCCGCGTGCGGAGCTCCGGCCATTCGAGCTGGTGCTGGGAGACATCGACGCCGACCTTCATTCCCGCCACCGTAGTGAGGGTGGCGACATCGAGGCGGTTCCGTTCCAGAGGCCGGCGGGCAAGTCGGGAGGAACGAGCAGCTCAGATCCAATCCGCCTATCATCCGCCGCCATGCAAGACGGCAGCAAGAAGGCCATCCTCGCCGCGTTCCTGGCCAACTCGGCGATCGCCGTCGCCAAGCTGGTCGGCTTCCTGCTGACCGGGGCGGCGTCGATGCTGGCCGAGGCGGTGCACTCCACGGCAGACGCCGGCAACCAGGGCCTCCTCTTCCTCGGGGGCGCCCGGGCGGCCAAGACGGCGACGCCCGAGCATCCCTTCGGCTACGGGCGCGAGCGCTACTTCTGGTCGTTCGTGGTGGCCCTCGTCCTGTTCAGCCTGGGCGGGGTGTTCGCGCTGTACGAGGGCATCGAGAAGATCCGGCACCCGCACGAGATCGAGTCGGCCACCATCGCTTTCGTGATCCTCACACTCGCCATCATCGTCGAGGCCTTCTCCTTCCGCACCGCCATCAAGGAGAGCCTGCACGTCAAGGGACCCGAGTCGTGGTGGCAGTTCATCCGCCGGTCGAAGTCGCCCGAGCTGCCCGTCGTGCTGCTCGAGGACCTGGGCGCCATGGTCGGCCTCATCTTCGCGGTCATGGGGCTCGGCGTGGCCGAGTTCACCGGGAATCCCCGATGGGACGCAGTGGGCAGCATGGCCATCGGCCTCCTGCTGGGCGTGATCGCCATCATCCTGGTCATCGAGATGAAGGGCCTCCTCATCGGCGAGGCCGCGTCACCGGCCACCATCGCCAGCATCACGCAGACCATGGAGTCCACCGACCGGGTGCGGAAGGTGATCCACCTCAAGACCCAGCACATCGGCCCCGACGAGCTCCTGGTGGGAGCCAAGCTCTCCTTCGACGGCGCTCTCGACCTCCCGGCGCTGGCCGAGGCCATCAACGAGGTCGAGCATCGCGTGCGCCAGGCCGTCCCCGCCGCCCGGGTGATCTACATCGAACCCGACATCGAGCGGCCACCGGAGAGCCAAGCCGCCACCAAGTAGTTCAGTCGGTGATTACCGCGGGGTAGACCGTCGACCCCCGGGTCACGAACTCCACCGACTTCTCCTCCATGCCCAGCTCGAGGGCCGTCTCCTCGTCGACGCCGTGGGCCGCGGCGTAGTCGCGGACGTCCTGGCTGATGCGCATGGAGCAGAACTTGGGTCCGCACATGGAGCAGAAATGGGCGGTCTTGGCCGCACCCGCAGGCAGCGTTTCGTCGTGGTACCTGCGGGCGGTGTCGGGGTCGAGGGCCAGGTCGAACTGGTCCTCCCAGCGGAACTCGAACCGTGCCTTCGACAGAGCGTCGTCCCAGGCCTGGGCGCCGGGATGGCCCTTGGCCAGGTCGGCGGCGTGGGCTGCGATCTTGTATGCGATCACGCCTTCCTTCACGTCGTCCTTGTCAGGCAGGCCCAGGTGCTCCTTGGGGGTGACATAGCAGAGCATGGCCGTGCCGTACCAGCCGATCATGGCCGCCCCGATGGCCGAGGTGATGTGGTCGTAGCCGGGGGCGATGTCGGTGGTGAGGGGGCCCAGTGTGTAGAACGGCGCCTCGTGGCACAGCTCCAGCTGGAGGTCCATGTTCTCCTTGATCTTGTGCATCGGCACGTGGCCGGGGCCCTCGATCATCACCTGCACGTCGTGGCCCCATGCGATCTTGGTCAGCTCGCCCAGCGTGGCCAGCTCGCCGAGCTGGGCCTCGTCGTTGGCATCGTCGATGCAGCCGGGGCGCAGGCCGTCGCCCAGGGAGAAGGCGGCGTCATACTGCGCCAGCAGCTCGCACAGCTCCTCGAAGTGGTCGTACAGGAAGTTCTCCCGGTGATGGGCCAGGCACCAGGCGGCCATGATCGACCCACCCCGGCTGACGATGCCGGTCCGGCGCTTGGCCGTGAGGGGCACGTACCGCAACCGCACGCCGGCGTGGACGGTGAAGTAGTCGACCCCCTGCTCGGCCTGCTCGACGATGGTGTCGCGGTAGACCTCCCACGTGAGGTCCTCGGCCTTTCCGTCGACCTTTTCCAGCGCCTGGTAGATCGGCACCGTGCCGATGGGCACCGGCGAGTTGCGCACGATCCACTCGCGGGTGGTGTGGATGTCGGCCCCGGTCGACAGGTCCATCACCGTGTCGGCGCCCCATTTGGTGGCCCAGGTGAGCTTGTCGACCTCGTCGGTGATCGACGAGGTGACGGCCGAGTTGCCGATGTTGGCGTTGATCTTCACCAGGAAGTTGCGGCCGATGACCATGGGCTCGGACTCGGGGTGGTTGACGTTGTTGGGCAGGATGGCCCGGCCGCGGGCGATCTCGTCGCGCACCGTCTCGACCGGCATGTTCTCCCGGCGGGCGACGAACTCCATCTCCGGGGTGATGTCGCCCCGACGGGCGTAGTGGAGCTGGGTGACGGTGCGGCCGGGCCCGGCCCGCAGGACGCGTCCCGGGGCGACGGTGGCGGTGGCGTTACCGTTCCTGGCCGCGGCCCGGCCGTCGTCACGGGGCGTTGGGCGCCGGCCGTCGTACTCCTCGACGTCGCCCCGGGCCAGGATCCAGTCCCGGCGCAGAGGAGGGAGGCCGGTGGCGGGGTCGGAGCCGGGCCCGCTGGTGTCGTACAGCTTGATCGACGAGCCGTCGGTCAAGCTCACCTCGGTGAACGGGACACCCTCGACGTACACCTTGCGGCGTGCGGCCATTCGACAACGCTCCCTTCGCCGGCATGACCCGGACAGGTTCAGACGGTCGGCGCCCAGTGCGCCCTCTCAGCCCGACGCCGCTCCGCGCGGAACGGCATGGTTGGGGCTCCCGTGGGTCGCCAGCTTCTCACACACGCGGCCGGCGCCAGGCCGGTCAACCGGTGACATCTGGTGCGATATACGACACTGGGTGTCACCAGTTCGGATGTGGGGCGTCGAACTAGCGTCGGCCGGTGGACGGACTCGGCTATGCCTGCGCCCTGGTGCTGGCCGCCGTCTTCGTCCGGGCCGGTGCGGCCAAGGTGGTCCGGCCCGCCCAGACCGCCACCAGCTTCGTGGCCCTCGGCGTCCCGGCTGCCGGCGCTGCGGCCCGGGCCGTGCCCGTGGTCGAGCTCCTGGTGGCCGTGGCCCTGCTCGCCGCGCCCCGGGCGGGCGGGATCGGGGCGTTGTCCCTGCTCCTGCCCTTCACCGCCGTGCTGGCCCGCGCCGTTCGGGGCGGGTCCGGTGTCCCGTGCAACTGCTTCGGAGCGGCGCGGGCCGACCCGGTCTCGTCGGTCGACATCGTTCGCAACGCCATGCTCGCCGCCCTGGCGCTCGTCGCCCTGAGCGCCGGCGGACCGTCGGTGCCGGGCCCGGTGGCGGCCGCAGTCGCCGGCGCGGTGTCGGCCCTCGGCGCCCTGACCCTGACCGCGCTGCGCCGGCGCCGCCGTTCGCGCTGACCGCCGGCGTGGCTCAGGCGCCCACGACCGAGGTGGGCAGGGCGGCCAGACGCGCGGCGAACACACCCACGATCCCCTCGACCGTGGTCTGGCCCTCCACGGTGATGTTCGGGCCGTCGGGCTGGGAGAAGTAGACCCCGAGGAGGGCCCGCCCCCGTTGCAGGTAGACGGCGATCGTGCGGGTGGGCCGCCCGGTCCCGTCGTCGGTGGTGAAGTCGTAGGCCAGGCGGTTGACCGTCGGCGTCTGAGGCCAGGCGACATCCGGCGGAGGACTGAACCGGTTGACCGCCGGCGGGCAGGCGGCGACGACCGACCGAAGCTCGGCGAACGCCTGGGTCGTGCCCTGGGAATCGCTGTAGAGCACCGCCTCGGTGCTCAGCACGAAGCGACCCTCGCCGTCGAGGACTGCGTCCTGCAGGCGGGCCGATCGGCGCGTCTCGCTCGGGTACCGCCCACTGCACAGGTCGAGGGTGGGTTGGGAGAGGCCGACGCCGCCCGGCAGGATGATCACTTCCGCCGACGGCGGCACGTCGTCGGGCCCCACCACAAGCGAGCGGAGCGCTGCCTCCGACGGGTCGTTGTTCCCGGTCGGTCGTCCGGGCAGGGTCGAAGGCGGCGCAGTGGTCCCCGGCGGGGCGTCGGTGGCCGACTCGGAGGGGGACGGGGCGCGCTCCGACGATGAGCTGTTGGTGAGCACCAGGCCGATGACGCCGACGACCAACCCGACGACGACGGCCAGCATCCACTTCCACGCCCGCTGCGGAGGCTTCGGCGCCGGCTCCGATCCGGTGCCTGCGGCCGGCCGCGGCCCGACAGGGTCGGGCAGCCGGTGGCCGTCGGGCAGGACGGCGAAGTCCTCGGGCGGGGGGTGGTCGACCGGCACTGCGTCAGTGGTGGCGTAGGTCCACGACACCCCGGTCCAGTAGCGCCGGCGGGCGGGGTTCATCTGGTCGGGGTACCAGCCGGCCCGCGCCCTGGTCGTGGGGCCATCGCCTCCGTCGCTCATGACCTCCATCTTGCCCGCCCAGGGAAGCAGTGCGACCGGCGGTAGGGTCGTTCCCGGTGAACACCTCTTTCCTCGACGCCTGTTGGGGCAAGCCCGTCGAGCGTCCGCCGGTGTGGTTCATGCGCCAGGCCGGGCGCTGCCTGCCCGAGTATCGGGCCCTGCGCGAGCAGTACGGGATGTTCGACATCTTCCGTGCACCGGAGCTGGCCGCTGAGGTCACGCGCCAGCCGGTGCGCCGGCTGGGGGTGGACGCCGCCATCCTCTTCTCCGACATCGTCGTGCCGTTGGCCGCAGTGGGCATCGAGGTGGAGCTGCAGCCCGGGCCGGTCCTGGCCCAGCCGTTCCGCAGCCCGGCCGACCTGACCCGCCTGCGCCCGCTGGAGCCCGAGGCCGACATGGCCTACGTGCTCGACACAGTCCGCATCCTGGCGGGTGAGCTCGAGGTGCCGCTGATCGGCTTCGCCGGCGCCCCATTCACCCTGGCCAGCTACCTCATCGAGGGCGGGCCGTCGAAGACCCACGGCCGGACCAAGGCGGCCATGCATGCCGACCCGGTCTTCTGGACCGAACTGCTCGACCGCCTCGCCGACATCGTGGAGGCCTCGCTGCGGGCCCAGGTGGAGGCCGGCGCCGCCGCGGTGCAGGTGTTCGACTCCTGGGCCGGCCTGCTCAGCCCGGCCGACTACCGCCGCTCGGTGCTGCCCGCCACCCGGAGGATCTTTGCCGGGTTGGAGGACCTCGGCGTGCCGCGCATCCACTTCGGGGTGGGCACGGGCGAGCTGCTCGAGCTGCTGGCCGAGGCCGGGCCCGACGTAGTCGGCGTCGACTGGCGGGTGCCGCTCGACAGGGCCCGGGCCCGCCTCGGCGACAACATGGCCGTCCAGGGCAACCTCGACCCTGCCGTGTGCCTGGCCCCCTGGGACGTCGTGGCCCGGGAAGCCACCGCTGTGCTCGATGCCAACGCCGGCCGGCCCGGTCACATCTTCAACCTGGGCTGGGGCGTCCTCCCGGAGACCGACCCCGACATCCTCCGGCGGCTCGTCGACCACGTTCACGGTGACCCGCTGGTCGCCCAGCAGACAACGTGAGTAGCCCCATCGGCGTCCTCCTCATGGCCTACGGGACGCCGGCCAGTCCCGACGACATCGAGGGGTACTACACCCACGTCCGCCGGGGCCGGCCCCCGACCGAGGAGCAGCTGGCCGACCTCCGCCGGCGCTACCAGGCCATCGGTGGCACCTCGCCCCTGCTGGAACGCACCCAGGAGCAAGCCGCCGGCCTCCAGACCGCACTGGGCGACGGGTACCGGGTGGAGCTGGGCATGAAGCACGCCCCCCCGTACATCGAGGACGGCGTGGCCGCCCTGGTGGCCGCAGGGATCACCTCAATCGTCGGCCTGGTCCTTGCCCCCCACTACTCCTCCCTCTCGGTGGGCGAGTACGCCAAGCGGGCCGAGACCACGGCAACCGGGGCGGGCGCCACCCTCACCATGGTGAAGTCCTGGCACCTGGCGCCCGGCTACCTCGACCTACTGACCCGCTTCGTGGGCGACGAGGTGGCGCGGCTTGCCGTCGACCCCATCGAGGTCGTGTTCACCGCCCACAGCCTGCCCAACCGGATCCTCGACATGGGCGACCCGTACCCCGACCAGCTGGCCGAGACGGCCGGTGCGGTGGCCGGCCAGGCCGGGATCGACAGGTGGTCAGTGGGTTGGCAGAGCGCGGGGCGCACGCCCGAGCCGTGGATCGGCCCCGACCTGCTGGCCATCCTGCCCACCCTGGTCGAGGCCGGGGCGGCGGGGGTCGTGGTATGCGCCGCCGGGTTCGTCTCGGACCACCTCGAGGTGCTCTACGACCTCGACATCGAGGCCCGGACCGCGGCCGACGGGTTGGGGCTGGCGTTCACCCGCACCCCGTCACCCAACGCCCATCCGGACTTCTGCGCCACACTCGCCGACGTTGTGAGAGATGCCTGACCTGAAACAGGTCGTGGTGGTCGGTGGGGGCATCACCGGCCTGGCCACCGCCCGGTTCCTCGGCCAGGCCGGCGTGGCCGTCACCGTGGTGGAGGCCGGCGCCCAACCGGGCGG
>JBBQRO010000036.1:0-27959 GCA_038214685.1 Acidimicrobiales bacterium | reverse complement strand
CCTGGCTTCCCGAGGGCGTCGGGCACGAGGGGGCCGGCGACGCCCTGACCTTTCGGGGGGTGTTCCTCTCAGGCTACCGGTCGCGCTCCGACGCCGCCGCCCACGGCCCGCTGTCGACGCTCCTGGGGGTGCCCGTCCGGCCGATCGAGCTGGTCGACGAGCGGCTGTACCACCTCGACCTCACGTTCTGCCCGCTCGACGACCGCCGGGCGCTCGTCGCCCCAAATGCCTGGGACCGCTACGGGCGCACGGTCGTCGAAGCCCTCGTGCCCGAGCCGTTCGTCCTGGAGGAGGACGAGATGCTGGCGTTCTGCGCCAACTCGGTGGTGGTGGGCACGACCGTGGTCATGCCGGTGTGCCCGCCCCGGATTGGTGGGCAGCTGGAGGCGTGGGGGTTCGACGTGGTGGTCGCGAACGTCGAGGAGTTCCTCAAGGCCGGCGGGGGGTGCCGGTGCCTGACCCTGGCCCTCGACGTCCGGGTGGGCGCTCCAGCAGGGGATGCACGCCCACCATCGTCGGAGAGCGGGGCGGCTCGCTGAACCCGAAGTGAGTCGGCGGGTCGATCGGCCCCAGCCGGCCCAGGTCCCGCCCGCCCACCGAGGCCCAGCCGGCGACGAGCCGGCGGATCGACACCGCCCGGTACCACTCCCGCACCCCGCTCGGGCTGACGCCGTAGGTGTCGACCCTCAGGAGGCGGCGGGCCACCGGGCCCTCGACCCACCGGGTGAACCACGCCGGCCGGGGCCACGGCACGGCCAGGGCCCGGCCGGCGGTGAGGTGCAGCTCCAGGCCCAGCTCCGCGACGCGCAGGTGCAGGAAGGGCCCGTCCAGGTCGACCCGCAGCGGTGCGACCAGCACCTCGTCGAAGCCGTAGACACCCGACACGTAGTCGGTGGCGGTCCCGGTCGACGCCACCAGCAGCCGGCGTCCGTCGGGCCGGGCCCACATCAGGTCGTCGAGGCGGCCGACCGGCGACGTCGTCCACGTCCCGACCACGAACCGGTCGCCCGAGGCGAAGCCGGCGCTGGTGATGTGGCCTACGAGGGCGTCGCGGTGGTGGCGCGGGCTCGTCGGCGGTTCCTCGACGCCACTCCCAGGATGGCCACCGCGAAGGCCACCGACACCAGGGCCAGCACCGAGTGGACGACCTTGAAGCCGGTGGAGCGGGTCTCGTCGCCCAGGATGTTGCGGATCCGGGTCAGCCAGATGAACACGGTCCAGACCGCGGCGGACCGCAGGATCAGGGCGTCGGCGCGGGTCACGGCCTCACCGTAGTTTCACCAGAGCGACGGTTGCAGGTCGCGCACCAGGCGCTGGACGCCGTCCCACGGCTGGTGGTCCATGAACACCCACGCCCGCCGGTGGATCGACGTGGGGCCCCACGCGGCCAGCGCCGCCTTGTGCCGGGGGCACGGGTACCCCTTGTTGAGGTCGAAGTCGTAGGCGGGGAAGTGCTCGGCCTCGGCCCGCATGATCCGGTCGCGGGTGACCTTGGCCAGGATCGACGCGGTAGCGATCGTGAGGCACTTGGCGTCGCCCTTGACGATCCGGGTGACCTTGCCGCTGAACACGCCCGAGCAGCTCACGAAATCCCACAGGCCGTCGATCAGCAGGGCGTCCGGTGTCACGCCCAGGCCCTCGACGGCCCGGCGGGCGGCCAGCTTCTGGGCGGCGGACATGCCGAGGTCGTCGCACTCCTGCTGGCTGGCGTGGCCGACGGCCCAGGTGGCGCACCATGTCGTCAGCCGCGGGAACAGCCGCTCGCGCTCGGACTCGGTGAGCATCTTGGAGTCGCGCACGTTGTAGACCCGCCGGTCCCGGGGCAGGACGGCCGCGCCCACGGAGATGGGCCCGGCCCACGAGCCCCGGCCGACCTCGTCGACGCCGACCACCACCTCGTAGCCCTCGGCCCACAGCGCCCGCTCCCGGGCCAGGCTGGGGACGGTCTGCGAGCCCGGACCTGCCGCCCGCTCGCGCCGCGCGGACGCCCCAGGGTTCAGGACCGGGCTCCTCCCGTTCCTACCCATCGGTGACTTTGGCGATGTTGGCCGCCGCGTCCGCATCCGGCCCGGTGGCCAGGAACGCATCGACCATCTCCAGGGCCAGGGCCGGGGTCGTGAGGCGCAGCCCGAGGGCGAGGACGTTGGCGTCGTTCCACCGGCGGGCGCCCCGCGCCGTCTCGGCGTCGGTACACAGCGCGGCCCGCACACCCGGCACCTTGTTGGCGGCGATCGAGACGCCCGTGCCCGTCCAGCAGCACACGATGCCCCGGTCGGCCCGCCCGGCGGCGACCGCCTCGCCCACCCGCCGTCCGACATCGGGCCAGGGGTCCTCCTCCAACCGCAGGACCACCTCGTGCCCGGCCGCCACGAGGGCATCGGCGACGTGGGCGCTCAACGGCGTCCCCTCGTCGCTCCCGAACGCGATCCGCATCCGGCCAACGCTACCGCCGCCGTTCCGGACGGTCAGGGTAGGCGGGAGCTCCACAGGAGGGAGCCGGCGGCGGCGCCGAGGGCGAAGACCAGGGCCAGGCCGACCAGCCAGGAGGTGACCTCGCGCTCCTCGGTGCGGTACCCGATGGAGCTGCCGATGTCGGCGTAGACCCGGCGCAGCTCCTTGGCCGTGCCCGCCTCGAAGGCCCGGCCACCGGTGGCGTCGGCGATCGAGGCCAGGGCGTCGCGGTTCACCGGCACGGGGATGTTGCGGCCCTCGACGACCACGAACCCCTCGTCGGTGCCGAAGGCGATGGTGGAGACCTGGACCTTGGCGTCGAGAGCAGCCCGGGTGGCCAGCTCGTTGGGCCGGCCCACCGTGGTCTCGCCGTCGGACATGAGGACGATGCGCCCCGGTGGCGGAGCCTGACCAGGCTCGGAGGCCACTGAAGCGATGCTCCCGAGGCTGGCGAAAATGGCCTCGCCGACTGCGGTGCGGGGGCCGAGCTGGAGGTTGTCGATGCTGCGCTTGAGCAGGGCGTGGTCGGTGGTCGGCGAGACCAGCACCTGTGTCACCCCGGAGAAGGCGATCAGGCCAAGGTTCAGGCGGGTGGGCACCAGGTCGACGAACGACTTGGCTGCCTCCTGGGCAGCCAAGATCCGGTTGGGCTCGACGTCGGTGGCTTCCATAGACAGCGAGACGTCGATGGCCATCACGATCGTGGCCCGCTCACGCGGCACCTTCACCGGGCGGGCGGGCTGGGCGAAAGCGGTGACCAGGGCGATCATGGCCAGCACGAAGGCGGTGGCGGGGACATGGCGGCGCCAGCCCGGGCGCTTCGGGGCGATGGAGTCGAGCAGGGCCAGGTTGGTGAACCGGACTGCGTACTCCTTGCGGCGGAGCTGCATGACCACGTAGGCGGCGATGAGAGCGGCCACGAGGAGCAGGAACCACAGGCGGCTGCGGGCGAGGAAGGTGAGGGCGAGGATCATCATCAGCGGACCGCGGGCCGGAGGCCGCCTCGGCGGCGGCGGGCGGACAGGACGAAGTCGACGATGTCGCGCAGCCAGTCGCGGTCGGTACGCAGCACAAGGTGCTGGGCCCCGCTGCGCCGGATGGAGGTGGCGATCTCGACCCGCTGGGCGGCGGCCGCCTCGGCGTAGCGCTGGCGGATGCTGGCCTTGGCCGTCTGGATCTCCATGCGCCGGCCGGTCTCGGGATCGACGAGGGTGAGGTAGCCGACATTGGGCAGCTCCAGCTCCCGGGGGTCGACGACCTCGACGGCCAGGACCTGGTGGCGGGCGGCCAAGCCGGTGAGGGGCCGCTCCCACCCCGGCGGCGACAGGAAGTCCGACACCACCACGGCCAGCCCCCGCCGGCTGCGGGCCACAAGGTGGCTGGTGATGGCTGCGCCCAGGTCGGTGGCGCCTCCGCCGTCGACCCGCTCCCGGGTGGCCAGCCGGTGGAGCAGGGCCATCAGGGGCTGGCGACCGGCCCGGGACGGGATGCGGGTGACGCCGTCGGGCCGCACGACCAGGGCGCCGAACCGGTTGCCGGTACGGGTGGTCATGAAACCGACCGCGGCCACTGCGGCCAGGGCCAGGTCGCGCTTCTCACAGTTGGCCGTGCCGAAGTCGAGGCTGGCCGAGCAGTCGACGATGGCCCACGACTCCAGCTCGCGGTCGGCCACCGGGTCGCGCACGTGGGGCACCGTCGTACGGGCCGTGACGGCCCAGTCCATGCGGCGCACGTCGTCGCCCTCCTGGTACTCCCGGCTGTCGCCCGGCTCACTGCCCAGCCCGGGCAGCAGGGCCTGGTAATCGCCCTGGAGCAGCCCGTCGAGGCGGCGGGTGATGGTGAGCTGCAGGCGCCGGAGCACCTCCTCGGGCCGCTGGGCCATCTGGGTGCCGCTGGTGGGCAGCACGTTCACGCGGTGCGCTCCGTCGGCGCCAAGACGCCGGTGGCGGCCACTTTGGGCACTTCAATGCCGTCGATGACGGTGGCGTCCTGGCTGGGCGCCAGCCGGGGCGCAGGCACGGTGGCCAGGAGCTTGGTCAGCAGGTCGTCGACGGAGGTCCCGTCGGCCAGGGCCTCGTAGGAGAGCACCAGCCGGTGGCGGAGCACGTCGGGTGCCACGTCGACGATGTCCTGGGGCAGCACGTAGTCCCGGCCCCGGAGCAGGGCCAGTGCCCGGGCGCCGGCCACCAGCCCGAGGCTGGCCCGGGGGCTGGCCCCGTAGTCGATCGACGCCGTCATGTCGGCCAGGCCGTGCTCGGCGGGAACCCGGGTGGCCTGGACGATCCGCACCGCGTAGTCGACGACGGCCCGATGGGCGAAGACCGAATCGGCCGCGCTCTGGAGGCGGACCAGGTCCTCGAGCGACAGCACCCGGTTGGCATGGGGTGGGTTCACGGCCATGCGCTGCACGATCTCGACCTCTTCGTTGCGGTCGGGATAGGTAACGACGACTTTCATGAGGAACCGGTCACGCTGGGCCTCGGGCAGGGGGTAGACACCCTCGGACTCGATCGGGTTCTGGGTGGCCAGGACCAGGAACGGGACCGGCACCTTGTAGGTCTGCCCGCCGAGGGATACCTGGCGCTCGGACATCACCTCCAGGAGAGCGGACTGCACCTTGGCCGGCGCCCGGTTGATCTCATCGGCCAGCACGAAGTTGGCGAAGATGGGGCCGAGCTGCACGTCGAACGTCTCACTCGACTGGCGGTAGATGCGGGTGCCGGTGAGGTCGGACGGGAGCAGGTCGGGCGTGAACTGGACCCGGACGAACGTGCCGCCCACCACCTCGGCCAGCGTCTCCACGGCCAGGGTCTTGGCCAGGCCGGGCACGCCCTCGAGCAGGCAGTGACCTCGGGCCAGCAGGCAGGCCACCAGGCGCTCAATCACCCGGTCGTGGCCGACGATGACCTTCTTGACCTCGAACAGGGCCTGCTCGAGATGGGCGGCGTTGGCGGAGGCGGCGACGGGGTCGGTCATCCCTGAAAGAGTACGACGGCCGGGACGGGGATACGGCTCGCTTGCATGTGGCCAGCATCGGGCCCCGACCTGGGCGCAGCCTGAGAGCCGGCTGCGAAGTCGCCCGGGCGGTCAGCCCAGCCCGTGGAGCTCGGGCTTCATGACCCGGCCCATGAGGGCGGCGACCACCTCGGCCGCCGGCGTGCTCCCGGCCAGCACGGCCACCACCTGGTCGGCGATCGGCATCTCCACGCCGACCCGGGCGGCTAACTCCACCACCGCAGCCGACGTCCGCACCCCCTCGGCCACCATCCGGGTGCCGGCGGTGATCTCGGCCAGGGGCCGGCCCTTGGCCAGCTCCTCCCCCACCCACCGGTTGCGGCTCCGGCGACTGGTACAGGTGGCCACCAGGTCGCCCATCCCGGTGAGCCCGCCGAAGGTGAGCGGTTGGCCGCCCAGGGCCACGCCCAGGCGGGTCAGTTCGGCCACCCCCCGGGTGATGAGTGCGGCGCGGGTGTTGTCGCCGAAGCCCAGGCCGTCGGCCACGCCGGCGGCGATGGCCACCACGTTCTTGAGCGCCCCGCCCAGCTCGCAGCCGACCACGTCGGGGTTGGTGTAGACCCGGAACGACCCGGTGCTGAACAGCTGCTGCAGGGTGTCGGCCACGCCGGGGTCGGTGGCGGCGATCACGCTCGCGGTGGGGTGGCCGGCCACGACCTCCCCCACCAGGTTGGGCCCGGTCAGGACGCAGTACGGGTGGGCGGGCGCCACCTCGGCGATGACCTCGGTCATGCGGGCCAGCGACCCCTGCTCCACCCCCTTCGTGAGGCTGACCACGGGGGTACCGTCGGCCAGGTGCGGGCGGGCGTCGGCCAGCACGGTGCGGAACCCGTGCGACGGTACGGCCATCACGACCACGGTGGCGCCGTCGACCGCTTCAGCGAGGGACGACGTGGCCCGTAGCCCGGCCGGGAGGGCCAAATCGGGGAGATAGACGTTGTTGCGGGCGGAGCGCTCGATGGCCTCGGCCAGATCAGGCCGGCGGGCCCACAGGGAGGTGGGGACCTTGTGGGCACACATGGCGGCCATGGCCGTTCCCCACGAGCCCGCCCCCAAGACGCAGACCTTCGTCATTCGATGGGGAACCCTACCTGCGGGGCTCTCCTACACTTCGTGGCGTGGCACGCGGAGAGTTCGTCGTGGCCCAGCTGTCGGACCTCCACTGCGGCTCGCCGTACTTCGACGCCGGCCTGCTGGAGACGGCGGTGAAGGAGACCATCGCCATCAACCCCGACCTGGTGGTGATCGGCGGCGACCTCACGGCCGAGGGCTACGCCGGTGAGTTCCGCACTGCCCAACGCTTCCTCGAGCCCCTCTTCGATGCCGGCCTCACCATGCTGGTCATCCCCGGGAACCACGACTCCAAAAACGTCGGGTACCTCCACTTCCGGGACACCTTCGGCGTCGGCGACGTGGCCGAGAAGGGCGACCGGGTCATCTCCCTGACCTTGCCCAGCCTCGACGACCCAAGTCACCAGGAACGACATCCGTTCCGGGTGCAGGTCGTGGCCATCGACTCCTCCAAGCCAGACCTGGCCGAGGGCGAAGTCGGGCGTGAGCGCTACCGCTGGATCCGCGACCAGTTCGCAGCAGAGGCCGACTTCAAGATCTTCGTGCTCCACCACCACCTGGTGGCAGTGCCGGGCACCGGCCGGGAGCGCAACACCGTCTGGGACGCCGGCGACGTGCTGGCCCTGCTCTCGGAGCTCAAGGTCGACATGGTCCTGTCCGGGCACAAGCACGTCCCCCACGTCTGGCTTCTCGACCACGTCCTGCTGGTGAACTCGGGCACGGTGTCGTCGCATCGGGTGCGGGGCTACACCCGGCCGTCCTACAACGTGCTCGAGATCACCCCCGACGAGGTGCGGGTGACGCTGAAGTACCCGGGCACCGGCGAACGGCCGGCGGGTGTCCTCGATCGGCGGCGCATGGCCCTCTCCAGCAACCCCGATCTGGCCGCGATGTTCACCAAGAGCACTTGGAGGCCCTGATGTCTGTGATCTTTCATGGCTGAGTACCTGCGGCTCTACCAGAGCGCCATCGACCCGGCCGACGTGGAGGAGATGCAGCGCCTATTCCTCGACGACGTGGCCCCCGCCTTCTCGCGGGCCTCGGGTTGCCTCGGCATCGAGCTGACGGTGGCCGTCGAGGCCAACGCCGGCGGGCTGGTGGAGGGGGCGGCAATCTCGCGGTGGGCGTCGCTCGAGGAGATGGCGGCGGCCATGGCGAGCCACGACGTGCAGGAGGCGCTGGTGGGCGTGCGTCAGCTCCTGCGCCAGGAGCCGGTGTCCAAGGTGCTCGAAGTGCTCCAGTGAAAGCGGGGCACGCCGGCGCGTTGGCCGGGCTCGGGCCGGTGGCCGTCCTCGTGCCGGTGAAGTCGTTCCGGGAAGCCAAGCTGCGGCTGGCGCCGGCACTCGACCCCGCCCACCGGGCCGACCTGGCCCGGGCCATGGCCACCCACGTGGTGGCGTCGGCCGCGCCGCTACCCACTGCGGTTGTCTGCGACGACGCCGAGGTGGCGGCCTGGGCGCGGGAGCTCGGCGCCCTGGTCGTGTGGGAACCCGAGCGGGGCCTGAACCGGGCGGTCGAGGCCGGCGTGGCCCGGCTGGCCGCGGCAGGGGCGCAACGGGTGGTCGTGGCCCATGCCGACCTCCCCCAGGCCGGGCACCTCGATTGGGTGGCCCGCTTCGCCGGCGTGACCGTCGTGCCCGACCACCGCGACAACGGCACCAACGTGATCTGCGTCCCCGGCGACGCCGGCTTCACCTTCTCCTACGGCCCAGGCTCCTTCGCCCGCCACGGCGCCGAGGCCCACCGCCTGGGCCTGGCGCTCAGGGTGGTACGCGATCCGTCGCTGTCCCACGACGTCGACCTGCCCGCCGACCTGCTGGCCTTCCGGGCCCTGGCCGTGTCGTGAGCGTCGACCTCCCCATCCCCGGGCGGGCGCTGGCCGTGGGCGCCCATCCCGACGACGTGGAGTTCGGCTGCGGCGGCACCCTGGCCAAGTGGGCCGCCGCCGGCTGTGAGATCTCCCACCTCGTATGCACCGACGGATCGAAGGGGTCGTGGGACCCCACCGACGATCCCGCCACCCTGGTGGCCAGCCGCCAGGTCGAGCAGCGGGCCGCGTCGGTCGCCCTGGGCGGGACCGGTTCGGTGGTCTTCCTCGGCTGGCGCGACGGCGAGCTCGAGTCCGGGCTCCGTCAGCGGGCCGAGCTCTGCCACTGGATCCGCCGACTGCAGCCCGACGTGGTCCTGGGTCACGACCCGTGGAAGCGCTACCGCCTCCATCCCGACCACCACCACGCCGGCTTGCTGGTGGTCGAGGGCATCGTCGCCGCCCGCGACCCCCACTTCTTCCCCGAGCAGGCCGAATCCCCGCACCGCCCGTCGCACCTCCTGCTGTGGGAGGCCGACGAGCCGGACCACGTCGAGGACATCAGTGCCGGCCTCGACGCCAAGTTGGCCGCCCTGTTCGAACATCACAGCCAGTACCGGTCGACGATGGAGATCGATGACCCGGCCTCCACTGAGCAGGCCGACCGCTTCCGGGCCAAGATCCGCGACCGAGCCGCAGAGGCCGGCGCCGCCGAGGGCGTGGCCTACGGCGAGCGGTTCAAGCTTCTCTCGAAGCTGTAGCCGCCCGCCGTCTGCAGACGACCGCCCCTACTTCTTCTTGGCCTTCTTGGCCGGAGCCTTGGTTGCCGCCTTGCCGGCAGACTTGGTTGCCACCTTGCCGGCCGACTTGGTCGCCGGCGCCGACTTAATCGCCGGCGCCGACTTAATCGCCGGCGCCGACTTCTTGGCCGATGCGGTCGACTTGGTGGCGGGCGCCGACTTGGTGGCGGGCGCCGACTTGGCCTCCGCCGGCGGCGACTTCTTGGCTGCCGGCGCCGACTTCTTTGCCGTGGTGGCCTTGGCGCCCTTCTTGGCCCCCTTGGCCGGCTTCGGATTGAGGGCGGCCTTCAGCACGGTGCTGGCGGAGAACTTCACCGCCGTCGCCGCGGCGATGGGCACCGGCTCACCGGTGCGGGGGTTGCGGCCGATGCGGGCCTGGCGCTGCGTGGCCGAGAACGAGCCGAAGCTCGGCCAGGCCACGCGGTCACCCTGGCCGACAGCGGTACGCACCGTGTCGAAGAAGGCGTCGATCACCTTCTCCACGTCTGATTTGCTCACGCCGGATGCGCCGGTCACGTCTTGAATCACATCGGACTTGTTCACGACCACCTCCTTCTTCGGGGACGAGTATCGACCACATCTGATCCGACACACCGCGCAAGATCAAGCATTTCGCCAAACGGGGCCCTTTCAGGGCAGGATCTGCGGAGATGAAACGCCTCCTGGTCCTCGTCGCTCTTGTCATGGTCTCCGGTGCGTGCAGCGCCATGAAGGCGTCTCCATCCAACAACGTCCAACCGCCCGCACCCGGAGTGCCGGCGACGGGGGAGGACGTCACCGGCATCTACCGCTCGATCCACCAGGGCCTGCTGCAGCTGCGGGCCGACGGCGACTACGTGCTGGTCGTGCCCGACGGCCCCGGTGCGACGTCAGGCACCTTCACCCTCAGCGCCGGGCGGCTGGTGGTGTACTCCGAGGCCTGCGGTCAGGAGACCGGCGACTACGACGTGGTGGTCACCGGGGAGCAGGAGGCCGGCAAGGCGGTGCTGAACATCTCCGCTGTCCGGGACGCGTGCGAGGACCGCCGCAAGTACCTCACCATCGACCCCTGGATCTACGCCAACTCCTGACCGCTTGGCCACTGGTCGACGAGGGTGGCCAGATCGGGGGCGGTCACGACCGGCTCGGGGTCGACGGGAAGGTCGTCCGGGGAGGTCACGCCGGTGAAGACCAGGCCGAAGGGAAGGCCGAGCCGGCGGGCCATGAGGCCGTCGGTGTCGGGCCGGTCCCCCACCACCAGGCCGACGTCGGCCGCCCCACCGATGCGCGCCCGCACTGCGTCGGCCATCGGCTGGTAGGGCTTGCCCGCCACCTCGGGCTCGATCCCGGCGGCGGCGGCGACCGACGCCAGCAAGGCCCCCCCTCCGGGGATGGGGCCCTCCGGGGTGGGGTAGGTGGTGTCGTCGTTGGTCCCGATCAGGCGGGCCCCGCCCCGGATGGCCTGGTAGGCGGCGTTGAGCCGGGCGTAGTCGAACTCCTTGTGGAACCCAACCACCACCGCGTCGGCTGGGCCATCGTCGACCATCTTCACGCCCCGGGCGTCGAGCGCCTCGCGCACCCCGTCACCGGCGCAGACGAGGGCGGTGGAGCCGGCCTCCAGCATGGTCGCCGCCGCCTGGGCCGAGGTGACGATCTCTTCGGCCGCCACGTCGATACCCATGCCGGCGAACTTGTCCACCAGCTCGCCGACCCGGCGGCTGGAGTTGTTGGTGAGGAACAGGATTGTATGGCCGGCCTGCCGGAGCCGGGCGACAGCTTCGGGGACGCCAGGGATGACGGTCTCCCCCAGCCACACCACACCGTCGAGGTCGAGAATCCACACCACGGCGCGGTTGTACCCCGAAGCAGGCGCCGACGGGGAATCGGCGCCGTCAATCGCTACTCGGGATCGTCGGGGTTGGGGTGGGCCTGAGCCTGTTGAGCCAGGAAACGGAGCCGTTGCACGGCGTCGGTGGCCGAGCGGGCTGCGGCCTCGATCTCGCCGTCGAGGAAGCGTTCGGGCCGCTCTCCGACCTCCTCCTCGATGATCGCATTGCACAGGTCGATGCACTGATCGCAGATGTACACACCCGGGCCGGCGATCAGCTTGATCACCTGGTTCTGCGCCTTGCCGCAGAAGGAGCACTTCAGAATGTCGCCACCACCGAGCTTGGGCATCGCCACCCCCCTTGGCAGTGCCACAGCGTACGTCAGGCCATCGTGGAAGGTATGTGGTCGGTAGGGGCGCGCTGGGTGCATCACTGTTCCGGGTCGGAGTCGCCGTTAGCGTCTCGTCGTGAACATCGTCGTCTCGAACACGCGTTCGCTAACATGGGCTCATGTTCGGATCGAAGCAGCTGTCTTTCCCGGAAGAGCCGATGACGATCACTGATCCGGGATCCGACTACGGGGAGGTGTTCACCCGTCGTTGGGTCGTCGAGCTGATCCTCGACCTTGTCGGCTACACCGCCGACCGAGACCTCGCCGCCCAGGTCGTCGTGGAGCCTTCGTGTGGAACCGGCGCATTCCTCGTCCCTATCGTCGACCGACTCATCCAGTCCAGCGCCCGCCATGGCCACGATCTTCGCTCGATCCGCACCGCAGTCCAGGCATTCGACCTACTCGACGCCAATGCGGAGAGAGCTCGCAAGTCCGTTTCCCTGCAGCTTCAGGAATCCGGCTTGACCGACGAGGAGGCCGGTGAGGTCGTCCGAGCCTGGGTGAAAACCGGCGACTTCCTGCTCCACGAACACTCGCTTCAGAATGCAGACTACGTCGTCGGCAACCCGCCATACGTGCGGCTTGAAGGCGTATACCGCCCGACCATGAACGCGTACCGGCGGGCGTGCCCGACGATGCGCGGGCGGAGCGACCTGTACGTCGGGTTCATCGAGCGTGGTCTCGAGCTTCTTCGCCAAGGCGGAACCCTCAGCTTCATCTGCGCCGACCGTTGGATGCGCAATCAGTACGGAGCGGGCCTTCGAGAGTTCATAAGCGAGTCCTATGCAGTCGATGCGGTGATCGCTATGCACGACGTCGATGCCTTCGAGCACGATGTCTCCGCGTACCCGGCGATCATTGTTCTTCGGAACGGGCCGCGCCGCAACACGATCGTGGCAGAGGCTCGAAGCTCGTTCCGTGGGAGCGACGCCACAAAGCTTTCCGCTTGGGCTCGACGTCCCCGTAGTCAAACCCTGTCCACCCAGAGCATCGACGCCTCGAAGCTCGGCGGGTGGTTCGAGGGTCGCGACCTTTGGCCGTCCGGCGGGCCTGCGCAGCTCGCCGTTCTTGCCGACCTGGAGGCACGTTTTCCTCCGCTCGAAGACCCTCAGACCGGAACGCGCGTAGGCATCGGCGTCGCCTCCGGCTGTGATGCGGTTTATGTCACGGAAGACCCGGACGAGGTTGAAAACGACAGGCTGCTACCGCTCCTTCGGGCAGGAGACACAGCCACGGGTGTGGCGGCCTGGTCAGGCGCCTATCTGGTCAACCCGTGGGACGCCCACGGCCTCGTTGACCTACATCGCTTTCCGCGCCTGCGCAGTTATCTGGAGCTCCACGAGAAGCAACTACGGGGGCGTCACATCGCTCTGCGCCGGCCCGAGCACTGGTACCGCACGATCGACCGCGTCGATCCCGACCTGCTCGGGCGCCGCAAGCTCGTACTGCCCGACCTCAAGGCCTCCGCTCATCCGGTGCTCGACCAAGGTGGCCATTATCCCCACCACAATCTCTACTTCGTCGTCAGCGAAGGCTGGGCGCTGGAGGTTCTCGGCGGCCTTCTCCTGTCAGACATTGCGAATCTCTTCGTCGGCGCCTACTGCGTGAAGATGCGCGGTGGGTGCTACCGGTTCCAAGCACAGTACCTACGGCGAATCCGAGTTCCGACCATCGACTCCGTGTCCAAGGCTGACCAACGGGCGCTCGCATCGGCCTTCGCCACGCGAGACGTCGCAGCCGCGACATCGATTGCGCTGCGGCTCTACGGATTAGGAGATCTGCCGCAGTTCCGGGCGATGGACGCGCCCCGTCATCGATGATGCCGGCCGCCATCCAACCCCGAAGCCCAAAGTCCGTTCTCCTGGGAAATCCCTACTGTGGGCCACTTCGGACGATGTACGCAGCGATGACCGAGTGTGGAGCCACGAGCTGGAACCAGGTGGAGGACGATTTCCTGAGGTCGATGTCGTTGTTCGACAGCGGGTTGCCCACTGCCTTCGAGGGCAGCGATGACGACAAGGCTCGCCAGAGCAAGGAGCTCAGCGCTGCGCTTCAGAACGGCAAGGGCGACTGGTTCAACAACGTCATCGCATGTCTGCTCGAACGGTGCGCCGGCGTGGAAACCCTTTACGTGCGCCGTCGGGCGCCAGGCATGATCATCCCCGAGCACAACCTCGACGGCGTCTACCCGGGTGACCAGTCCCGGGAGATCGAGTTCCTCCTCGAGGCGAAGATGATGGGCACCCCAAAACACGCGAACAGCCCGGGCGAGAAACCGGCCGGGCGCGCCGGTTCGGCGGATACGAACAAGCGGGTGAAGGAACTGGCATTCAAGTCCATCGATCTGAAGGGCGAGGCGGCCCGCCGGCTGGCGATGGTCGGCACAGCCCCGACCGCAGGTGGTGCGGGCGGTGGCGATCTCTCCGCCTGGCTCCACACCAGCCGACCTCGTATCTACTTCTTCATGGGCGTCCGGGTGATCGGGGATACCGACTTCGCCGCCGTCATTCGTTGGGCCGAGACTGCCGCACAGGTCGTCGATGCCGTTGGGCTCTACTGCTACGAGCCGACATCCACGTCGTTCACCGACTATCGGCGCCGGAGCGGCATTCCCACCCCGTACGAGCTGGAGCGGGTGCTGTACCGGGCCTGCACCGAGATCCGGGGCTTGAGGACCGACCCTCCTGCTCCGATCCCACTCGGCATCGAGCCGAGCCCTGCAGCACGCGCTGAGGACCTGACCAACGAGGCGACACGCAAACCCTAGCTTGGCTAGCTACGCAGGGGCGGCGCCGTCAGGCGTTGACGGTGCGGGCGGTGGCCCGCCGGCCAGGGAGCTTGATCACCTCGATGGCGTTGGGCAGCTGCTCCTTGATGGCGGTGTCGTGGGTGACGACCAACACCTGGCGGAAGCGGGCGCGCAGGCGTTCGAGGGCGATGAGCATGCGGGCCTTGCGGTCGTCGTCGAGCGGGCCGAACACCTCGTCGAGCACCAGGAGACCCACCGCCCCGCCCGACTGAAAGCGCACGTGCTCGCTCACCGCCACCCGGAGGGCCAGGTTGGCCAGGTCGGTTTCCGAGCCCGAGAAGCGGCCCATCCCGTAGCTGTGGCCGCCGTCGAGGATCTTGATCTCGTAGGTGTTCGGGTCGACTTCGAGCTGGTCGTACTCACCGTCGGTGAGCTCGGCGAACAGCTCGGCCGCCTGGGCCGAGAGCCGGGGCCCGACCGACGCCACGAGGGTGTTGCGGAAAGCGTTGAGCAGGTCGGCCAGGCGAGCCAGGTGACGCGCCTCCTCGGCCACCTCACCGAGTCGTTCGTGCTGCTCGGTGGTCTCGGCCAGGCGGCGGGCCTCGGCCTCGCCCCGCTCCCGGGCCTGGGTGGCGGCCACCTGGGAGCCCTGGGCCCGCCGCGCCGCCGATTCCGCCGCCGCCTGCAGTCGAACCCGGTCGGCGAGGGCGGCGGTGAGGTTCTCGGGCCGGAAGCCAAGGGCGGCGACCTGGGCCCGCAACGTGTCCAGGCGACCCCGGCTCTCGGCCGCCGCCGCCTGTTCCACATCGAGCTCGGCGGTGACTGCGTCGGTGCGTTCGAGTCGTCCCTGCAGGCGCTGGCTCTCGTCCGCGGCCTGTCGCCGGCGCTCGACGTCGGCGGCCAGGACAGCGCGCTCCCCGTCGATCAAGGGCCGGCCGAGGGCCGACTGGGCGGCGTCCAGCGACGACTCGGCCTCCTGGCGGCGGGCCACCCGCTTCTCGTGCGTGGCCCACGCAGCTTGGGCGTCGCGCAGCTCCTTGGCCAGCGCCGCGGCGTGCTCGCCGCTGGTGGTGGAGGCAACAACCGCTTGGCGCCGGTCGAGCTCCAGTTCGTTGAGCCGGGTCTCGATCTCGGCCAGCTCTGCGGCCCGGTGGGCCTGAACCGCCTCGAAAGCCCCGCCAAGAGCCTGGCCGCACAGGGGGCAGTCGCCCTCCCCCGTGAGCACCGAGGAACGCTGCACCGCCTCATCCGCGCGCCCACGCTCCACCCGGGCCGCTTCGAGAGTGGCGTTCACCGTGGCCAGCCCCACCTTGGCCGATTCGGCGCCGGCCCGGGCCGACTCGCACGCGGCCTCGTCGGGTTCGACGGCGACGACGGGAACCGGCACCGCGTCGAGAGCCGCCTCGGCCGAGACCACCGCCTCCACCAGCCGCAACCGGGCCTCGGCTGCCTGCCAGCCCTCGGCTTCGGGCGCCAGCACCTTCAGCCGCTCGGCCGCCCGCTCCAGGCCGGCTTTCTCCTCGCTGAGCTTGGCCACCCAGGCCGCCGACTTGTCGTGCTGCTCCCGCACGGACTTGCCCTCGGCCATGAGCCGGTCGTGCTCCTGGCGCAGCACGTCGAGGTGCTGATAGCGGGTGACTGCGGCCTCCACATCGGCCCGGGCCACCACGGCCAGCGCCTCGTCGTCGGCCATGTGGTGCTCGGCGTCACGGGCCGCGGCTTCGGCGACGATCACCGCCTGCCGAGCGGATTCAAGATCCGACAACACGGCCCGGAGCCGCTCGAAGGAGTCCTGGGTGAGCCGGGCGTCCTTGCGGGCCAGGTCACGGGCCGCGTCGAGCGGGGTGATGCCGAGCAGCTGCAGGACCAGCCGCCGGCGCTCGGCCGGGGTCTGCTGACTGAAGGCGGCGAGCTGCTTCTGCTCGGCGAAGACCGACGCTCGGAACGCGCCGTCGTCCATGCCCAGGATGGAGTGGACGTAGCGCCCGGTGTCGCGCACCCCCTCGGCCACCTGCTGGCCGTCGGCGTGGGCCTCGGCCTTGACCTGGGAGTTGGCCCCGCTGATCGTGCGCCGGACGAGGTAGAGGTGGCCCTCGTGCTCGAACTCCACCTCGGTGACGCACTCGGCGTTCACCCCGGCCGTGCGCACCTCGTCCATCGAGGTGCGAGACCGCCCGTAGAGGGTGAACCGGATGGATTCGATGAGGGCGCTCTTGCCGGCGCCGTTCAAGCCGTACACGCCGACCAAGCCCGGCGGGATCTCCAGCTCGAGCTGCTCCTCGAACACCCGGTAGTTCCGTAGTAAAAGGCGGGTGACGCGCAACTAGTCGACCGCCTCTTCGACGGCCCGGGCCAGGTACTCGTCGCCCCGGTTCCGGATGCGGTTACGGTCGAAGCCAACCAGGTCCTGCTCGGTGACGTACTTCGCCCACTGGTCTGGCAACGAAGCCAGGTCGGGCAGCTCCACGTTGGACGTGGTGCCGGCGAAGTCGGGATGCAGCTTGAGGTGCAGCGCGTGGGCCGACGCGGCCCGGACCGCGTCCATGTCGAGCATCCGGTACGCCTCCGGGTCGACGCCTTCGAGGAACAGCCGCACCACGGCGCCGGCGGGCACAGCGGACACTCGCTCCAGCACTCGCTCCTGCACCTCGGCCGGCGACAGGCCCAGGGCGTGCACCGCCGGCGGGGTGAACAAGGGGCGCTGGCCGGTCAGTGCGACGTGGGAGATCTGGCCCGTGTCAGTATCGAGCACGACGATGCCCTTGGGCCCCTCGGGGTCAGCGAAGGAAAACGTGTCGGTGGATCCGGCGTACCAGATCCCTTTGTCCACCTCGGTGTGGAAGTGGTAGTGCCCGAGCAGGGCCATGTCGGCGGACGACTTGAGGAGGCCGACGTCGACCTCGATCTCGTTGATGTCGGCGTACTTGGGTTCGACCTGCGGAACGCGCGGGTGGGTCAGCAGCAGGTTGGTGGCGTCGGCGCTGCGGCTGAGCCGGGCCTCGGCCAGGGCGTCGAGGGTGGCGTCGACGGTGAGCATCTGAGGCACGGCGTGCACCACGAGGCCGGGGAAGGCGAAGCGCTCGTAGGCCATGCGGTGGGCGAAATGGACCTCGGGGAAGAGGTCGGCCAGCGCCGAGTAGGGACTGCCCGTGCCGGGCAGCCGGGGCGTGTCGTGGTTGCCGGTGATGACCACCAGTGGCACGCCGTGCTCGCGGATGCGGACCAGCGCCCGCTGGGCGATGCGGTAGGAGCGGTACGTGGGGCGGGGGTGGTCGAAGATGTCGCCCAGCCACACGACCAGGTCGGGCATCTGGGCCAAGGCCAGCTCGACGGCGGCGGTGAAGGACTCCTCGAAGTCGCGTTCGCGCTGATTGAAGCCGTCGGGGGTCGTGTAGGAGTAGTACGACCGGCCCAGATGGGCGTCGCCCAGGGCGGCGATCTTCACTAGTCGACCAGCGCCGACACGTTGGCGGCGACGACGGGGCGCGGCGCGGGCGGAGATGGGCAGGCCCGGACCACGTCGGCCCACAGCGAGATCTTGGCCGGGACGGCGAACGGGGCGTCGAGGTTGGCCAGGAGGCACTCGCCGGGCATCAGGGTCTGGATCTCGGGGCCGAGGGCGGCGATGTCCTGCTTCGACGACGAGCGCAGGATGGTGCGGTCCTTCTCATCGGCCAGGCCGAGAATGAAGAAGGTGTTGAACTGGCTCAGCAGCTCGCCGTCGAGCAGCTTGGGCTGCTGGGTGACGGCGCACAGGCCGACCTTGAACTTGCGCCCCTCACGGGCCACCCGGGGGAAGACGTTGGAGTCGCGGTCCTTGCTGGCGGCCAGCACCCGCTGGGCCTCCTCCAGCACGATGGCCACCACCGGGAGTCGCTCGTGGGACTCTGGGTCGTCCAGATACGCGGTGGACCACTCCTCGAGGATCCGGCGGGCGAGAAACGACGCGACGAGCAGCTCCTCGGTGGAGCCCAGGCCGCTCACGTCGATCAGGACCACCCGGCCCTCGCGCAGGTCGCGCAGGACCGCCGAGCCCACCGACACGTGGGCGTCGGCGGCGATGCACGGCAGCTCGACGATGCGCCGGGCTCGCCGGTGCAGGACCTGCAGAGTGTTCAGCGCCACCCGGTTGCCCAGCTCGACGTCGCGGAAGCCGGGCAGGTCCTCGACCTGGGAGAACGCCAGCAGCCACGACAATCCCTCGCCGCCAAACTTCCTTTCGAGCTCGAAGAGGGCCTCCTCCTGGGGCCGCGACCAGTCGTAGGCGGTGCGCAGGTCGTCGACGGTGAGCTCGGCCAGGCCAACCCGCAGCGACGACGTGTTGGGCAGCGACCGGGCCGCGTAGGTGCGCAGACGCTCCCCCGCCCACGGGTGGCGGGCCAGCTGGGTGCGGTACTCGCCGTGCGGGTCGACCAGCAGGAGGCCGTAGCGGCCGGCGGAACGCATCACGTCGCCCGCCAGGACCATCATGAGGTTGGACTTGCCCATGCCGGTGGTGGCGAAAATGCCGACGTGGCTAGCCAGGCTCTTCCCAGAGATGCCCACCTCGAAGTCGACCACCGTCTCGCCGCTGCGCAGGGTGCCGACCGGCAGGTCGCCCATACGGGTGCGCA
The DNA here is from genome assembly GCA_038214685.1 of Acidimicrobiales bacterium. GTDB lineage: Bacteria > Actinomycetota > Acidimicrobiia > Acidimicrobiales > AC-14 > CADCTB01. The sequence goes on along the minus strand of JBBQRO010000036.1, from coordinate 9,254 downwards.
GGAAGGCGAAGTCGGCCGGCTCGGGAGCCACCACCCGGGAGAACTGGGTGGGCAGGCTCTTGGGCCGGCGGAAGTCGAGCCCGTCGGGGGTGAGGTAGCCCAGGCACCGGCAGCTGGCCACCCGGTAGGTGCGCCGGGACTGCTCGTACAGCCGGTGCTTGCCGGAATCGCCCCGGGCGTCGTCGACCAGCATGGTCCCCGCCACCCGCTCGGCCCACCCCGGCTCGCGGTGCTCGGTGCCGTAGGTGACGTCGACGACGCGGAATAGATACCGCCGGCCGGTGGCCTCGTCGACCGCCACCAGCAGCTCCCCGAGGAACAAGTCCTCATCCGGAGCAGCGCGAAAGGTGCCCTCAAGCACATTCTTCCCGAACAGCCGTCCCGTGCTCATCGAGTGTGGGCAATCCGGTGCCGTATGTCGCCGCGAATCGCCCACACTGCCATTAGAAGCGCTCCATGAGGTCGTGTCGATCGGCGAAGGCGCGCTCGCGGACCTCGGCGGGGACGCCGGCCCGGTCGAGGAGGTCGTCGAGCTCGAACCGCGTGTCCTGACGGAGCCAGCCGGGACAGGCGGCCAGGCGGTCGGCGACGGTGAGGGGGTACGGGTAGCCGGGGAAGCCGGCGTCGTCGCACAGGGCAGCCAGGTCGGCGAGGGCCTGCTCGGTTTCGACGCCGGGCGAGACATCGACCCGGAAGGCGTAGGGAGCGTCGGGATCGAGGCGGGCGACCACCACCCGGGCGCCGGCCCGGCTGCGGGCGACCGGCGCCCACCACATGGCCCGGGCGCCCAACGAACGGGCCGCATCGATCTCCAGGCCGCCCAGCAACGGGGCACCGCCCCTCGACAGCGACGAGCGCTTGGTGAGGGCGGCCACGGTGACGTTACGAGCCGCAGCCCGGGCCAGCAGGTCGGCCAGCCAGGAGGGCGGCACTCGCCAGTCGGTCTCCAGGTCGCCGTCGACCAGGACCATGGCGCCGGTCGCTGCTTCGGAGACGCAGCGGTCGACCGCCACCCATTCCTCGTGGTCGCGCAGCAGGTTGAGGTCGACGGTGGCGTCGGCGGCGATGCCCAGCCCGAGGCCGGCGGCCACCGCCCGGTTCTCACGACCGCCCAGGAGGAAGGCCCGCAGGTCGCCCGCGTCTTCGACTTCGCACGCGCCGTGGCGGAAGCACGTCCGCGCTGCTCGGGCCACGACGAGCTGCAGGCAGCGGGCGTCGGCGACGACCGCCTGGCCGCCGTCGACCGCCCACACCTCCGCCGGCGGAACAACAGAGCGGACGAGCGGGCGCAACCGGACCTCAGCGTCGAACTCCAGGTGGCCGCCACCGGGGTCGGCCAGCCCGCCGCCGCCGACGGTCAAAAGAGCAGCCAGCCGCTCGGCGGCGGTGTGCAACGAGGGGGACGAGGCCAGCAGCGCCGTGGGAACCATCCCCTCAAGCATCCCAAGCTCCTGCGACAGTTACAAGCTTGTCATTTCTGTCTGCGTGGGTTGAGGGTGGGCAGCCCGCTAAAAGCCGGGCTCGGGGCTGGCCGTCGGCTCCTGGCTGGTGGTCGACGGGGCCAGGCCCACGGCCCGGTCAGCCCGCAGCTGGGCCTCGACCTCGACCCTGCGGGCTGCGACGTCGGGGCCCAGCAACGCAGCGGTGTCGGGAATGCGCTCCAGGACCTTGGGGAACATCACGTTCTCCTCCTCTTGGACGTGGTGCATCACCGACTCCTTGAGCTGGGTCATCGTGGCCGCGAACCCGTCGCTCCCGGGGTCCATGCCCTCGAGCACCACGATGAGGTCCTTGGCCTCCTGGTGCTCGGCCCGGGCCGCGGCTGCGCCGGCGTTGTCGACCTTGGCCGAGTACAGCCCGTAGAGCATTTCGTCTTCGACCATGGCGTGGATGCTCAACTCCAGACAGACCTGGAGCGCCACCTGAGGATCGCCCGTCTCGTCGAACTGCTTGAAGAGCTCCTCGACCCGCCGGTGGTCCTCGGTCAGAAGGGCGATGAAATCGGACATGACGATGGCCTCCTAGAGGGCGGGCGGAACCACGCGGAACCTGCCCGTCAGCCTGTTCGGCCAAACGCCCCGTTGCCCTGGTCGGGGTCATCCGTGGTAGTTCTGCACCCCCATGCCCGACCTCCTCGAGCCCCCGCCCAGGCTGGACCTGCCCATGTTCGCCTACGGACCGGACAAGCCCGGCCAGCCCGCCCACGATCTGCTGGGTAGGTACGTGGCCCACACCGAGGCGACCCACCTGGCGGCCGCCGGGCTGCGGGTGCGCGACGGCCTGCCCCTCCTCGACGCCGAGGGCACGGTGGGCGTCAGCGGGGTACTATTGACCTTCGCCCCGGGCCGGGAGAAGGACGCCTACACGACGGTCTGTGAGGTGGCCCCCCGCCAGCACTACCGGTGGGACATGACTGAGATGCGCGTTGACGGGCGACCCGGGCGGGTCAACCTGCTGCGGGGCCGCCACCCCGACCGGGGCAGCTCCGACGAGTGGTTCTCGTCGTGGACGGCGGGCGACGATCCCCTGCTGCGGTACGGACTCGTGCAGGCGCGCCGCGCCGCCCTGGAGCATGCCACCGCCGCCTTTCCCACCGCGACCGGCGACGAGGCAGGCATGTGGGGGCGCTTCTACGGGCTGCAGGGCGCGTACCTGCTGCTTTGGTCGGCGGTGGAGCGCTTCACCGCCCTCTCCTACGGACCGGCGCCGCCCGCCATCGAACGCACCTGGCGGCTGGGCGACGACCCCAGGTTCCGTGACTGCGTGGTGGCCGCCGGCGTGGCGCCGAGCCCTAAGACGGCCGACAGCCGGGATCCCACCCGGGCCCGCCGCATCCGCGAGGACGGAGCCGGGGCCATGTTCAGCTGGGATGCGGCCCGCCACCTCGTGGCCCATCCGGGTCGGACCGCCTTCGCCGACGGCGTCCTCCTGCGCCGGTCGCTGATCGACCTCCACGACACGTTCCGGCTGCTGCTCCTCGCCCGCCTGCCGGACCTGATCTCCACCTGGCGCCGGGCCGATCCCGCCGGCGAAGCCCAGCGCTGGCTGCTTCGCCCGGTGGTGGCGGCGGAGACCCTGGGCTGAGACGGCTAACCCACCTTGGGCGACAACCAGTCGCACACCAGCCCGAGGGGTGAGGCCCGCTCGCCGGAGCTCAGGGATCGGTCGGTGACATAGGACAGGGTCAGCATCATGCCGCCCGACTGGTGGTAGTTGTTGTGGCAGTGGATCATCCACTGCCCGGGGTTGTCGGCCACGAACTCCACCGAGACGTTCTCGTCGGGGCGGACGATGGTGGTGTCCTTGCGGGCGCCGGCGGCGCCGCCCGGGCTGATCCCCTGGAAGGTGTGCCCATGCAGGTGCATGGGGTGGAACATCGTCGTTTCGTTGGTGAAGTCGAGCCGAATCCGCTCGCCCTGACGTACGTCGAGGGGCTTGTTCTGGCCGTGCGGCTTGCCGTTGAGGGTCCACACGTACCCGGCGTCGCCGCCGCCCAGGGCCACCTTGAAGGTCTTGTCGGGCCGGCCGGCGGGGAGCCGCACCGACTCGGCGGCCACCAGGTCGGCCCGCTCAAGGATCCGGCCGGTGAGCTCGGCGGGCCGGACGCTCGACGGGGGCACGTCGCCACTGCCCGACCGAACGACGGCCATGGCCTCGTCGGCCTTGGCCTCGGCCACCGCCACCAGCGGGTAGACACCGTCGCCGGCGACGGTGACAGTCACGTCGTAGCGCTCGGCCATGGCGATCATCAGGGCATCGACGGTCACCGGCACCACGGGGAACCCGTCGGTGTGGGTCACGGTCATCTGGTGCCCGCCCAGCGCCACCCGGAACGGCGTGTCCGCGGCGGCGTTGACGATTCGGAAGCGGATGCGCTCGCCCTTGCGGGCCTCGAACTCGGCCGGGGCGGTCGATCGGCGGCCGTTCAACAGGTACAGGGCGTAGCTGACGTCGCCGCCGGCACTGTTCAAGAACTCACTTCGAGGCCCGCCGCCCGCTTGGTGGGCGGCGTGGGGGCCCCTGCCGGCCCGCAGATCCTCCAGGTGCATCTCCGGTGACTGGCCCAGGCCGTCGGTCCAGTCGTCGAGGACCACCACGTACTCCCGGTCGTAGGCTCCGGGCTCGGCCGGGTCCTCCACGATCAGGGGCGAGTACAGGCCGCGGTCGAGGTGGAGGCCCACGTGGGGGTGGAACCAATACGTGCCGGGGTCGGGCGCGGTGAACTCGTAGTCGAACGTGCCCCGGGGGGCGACGACATCCTGGGTCATGCCCGGCACGCCGTCCATGTCGTTGCGCAGCCTGATGCCGTGCCAGTGGATGGTGGTGGCTTCGGGCAACTGGTTGGTGAACCGGGCCCGCACGACCTCGCCGGCCTTGATGCGGATCTCCGAACCGGGGACGGCCCCGCCGTAGGCCCACGTCGGCACCTCCAGCCCGCCGCCCAAGTCGATCGTCAGCGGCGCAGCGGTGATCGCCACATCCCTCACCGTCGCCCCGGGGCGGCGTCTCGCCTCCTCGGCGGCCATCACTTCGGGGCCCGAAGCGGGCACGGGGGACGCGTCGGGTCCGGATTCGCCGCGACACGAGGCTAGGGCCACAGTGGCCGAACCGGCGCCAGCGAGGGCCAGGAACCGGCGACGGGAGTAGTTCGGCGCCGACATGGGGTCCAGCATCGCATAGGAGCCCGGGGAAGCGGGCCCGCGGCATCAGGGGAAACCCTGAGGCTTTCGGCCGAATGCAAGGGGCGACCCGAGGTTCGACGAACGTCATGGACCGGTAAGATGAGAGGGCGGCGCACAGCACCCGGCCGTCACCGAAGAGGAGATCGCATGAAGAGGCTGATTGCTCTCGCAGCCGTGTCGGCACTGTTCCTGGTCGGCTGCGGTGGCGGCGGCGACGAGGTCGTCGACCCCCTGGCCGGGGGCCCGCCTGCGGCCGACGCCCACAACCCGGCCGACCACGCCGGCAACGCCACGTCGACCTGCGCGCCGGCCGGCACCACCCTGTCACTCACCGCCAGCGGCACGAAGTTCAACACCGACTGCCTGGCCGCGCCGGCCAGCCAGCCGTTCACCATCAACTTCGACAACAAGGACTCGCAGGCGCACAACATCCAGATCCTCGAGAGCCACAGCGCCAGCGAGGCCCTGTTCGACGCCGAGCTCATCTCCGGCCCAGGGGTGAAGACCCTCAACGTCGGGGCCCTCAAGGCCGGCACCTTCGCCTTCCACTGCAAGATCCACCCCGGCCAGATGTCGGGCACCTTCGTCGTCACGTAGCGCCTACATGTGCCGGCCCCCGAGGCCGGCCACCGCCTCCATCGCCCGCTGGGCCAGGCTGCGGTCGGGCCAGGTCCGGGGGTCCACCGGCTCGGAGACGGCGAGGTCGGCCTCGAAGTCCTGGTCGAGGATGCCCACGACGTCGGGGTCGAACACGACAACATTCACCTCGTCGTCGAGCAGCAGGGAGCGGCTGGTGAAGTTGGCCGACCCCACGCTGGCCACGGTGCGGTCGACGGTGATGACCTTGGCGTGCAACATGCTCACCTGGTAGGACCACAGGCGGACGCCGGCGTCGAGCAGAAGCTCGTACTGGGCCTGGCTGGCCAGCTGCACGACCCGCTTGTCGGCGTGGGGGCCGGGCAGCAGGACGTCGACCTCGACGCCCCGGCGGGCGGTGGACGCGAGGGCCCGGCACGTGGCTTCGTCGGGCACGAAGTAGGCGGTGGTGATACGCACCCGCTCCTGAGCCAGGGCCAGCAGGGACCGCACCAGGGTGGCCACGTCGCTCCAGCCGGTCTGGGCCGCGCCCCGCACCACCTGGGCCACCGTGGATCCGGCGACGGGCTGGACGGGGAACCGGTCGATGCCCTGGTCGAGCAGCGGGCGACCTGTCTCGGCCCAGTTCTGCACGAACGCGGCCCGCAGCCCGTCGACGGCCGGGCCGCGGATCCGGAAGTGGGTGTCGCGCCACTGGTCCGGGCCCCTGGCGTCGCCCCGCCACTCATCGGCGATGCCGATGCCCCCGGTGAAAGCCACGTCCTCGTCGCAGATGAGGACCTTTCGGTGGCTGCGGTGATTGGCGTCCCAGAAGCGGGCCTTGTTGACCGGCCGAAACCACTCGACCTGGGCTCCGGCGGCCACCATGCGGTCCACCAGCGCCCGGTCCATGCTAAACGCGCCGAGGGCGTCGAGGATGACCCGCACCCGCACGCCGGCGGCGGCCCGCTCGGCGAGGAGCTCAGCCATGTCGCGTCCGATTTCGCCCTGCCAATAGACGAAGGTCAGGAAGTCGACGGTGGAGGTAGCCGCGCCGATGGCCTCGAACATGGCCGGGAAGATGCGGTCGCCGTTGCGCAGCACGTCGACCCGGTTGCCCTCGGTGGCCGGCACGCCCAGCAGCCCTTCGAGCGCCCGCCGATAGCGGATCGGTCCGACCACATCGCCAGGCATTTCGCTCCAAGCGTAGGCGGGCAACGCCGGCCGCTCCGGGGCACCGCCTACCGCAGGTGGCGCCCGAACCAGTTGAGGACATCGGAGTAGGCCGCCTGGGACTGCTCGGTGTCGAGCCGGCTGTAGAAGCCGTGCCCCACGCCGTTGTAGGTCTTGATCTCTTGCGGCACGGTGGTCCTGGCCAGCGCAGCCTGCGCTGCGTCGCGGGTGGCGTTGACCCGGGTGTCGGTCTCGCCGTACACGCCGAGCACGGCCGCCCTGTTCTTCTCGAAGCTGACCTCGGCCGGGACCGTGCCGTAGAAAGGTGCGGCGGCGATCAGGCGGGGCTCGCCGACGGTCAGGTAGTCCCACGCCACCGTGCCGCCGAAGCAGAAGCCGATGAGACCGACCTTGGCCGACGGGTTGCGCTTGACCAGCTCGTCGACGGTGGCGGTCAGGTCGGGCCTGATCCGTCCCGGGCCGGCGCTGTTCAGGGCGGCGCTGACTTCCGCAGTCGGCACCTTGGCGGTGCCGCCCTCCTCCGACAGGAGGTCGACGGCCAGGGCGCTGTAGCCATCGCCGGCCAGCCGGGCGGCCACCGCCTTGATGTTGTCGGTGAGCCCCCGGTTCTCGTGGACGACGACCACCGCCCCTTTCGGGCTGGCGGCTGCGGCGTAGGTGCCCATGAGAGTGCCGTTCGGCCCGGGATAGGTCACGTCCTGGCCCGGGACGGGAGTCGATGCCGGTCGGGCCGTGGTGGGGGTGACGGCGGTCGTGGCGACCGTCGTGGACGACTGCCCTCCTGCGGTGCTGGCCTGATTGTCGTCATCGCCGCCGCATGCGGCCAGGAGCGCCGATGCCGCCGCCAAGGAGACGCCCATCAACCCCATGCGCCGAAGTGCCTCCCGCCGGGTCAGCTGGCCGTCTGCGTGGTCGAGAGCCACCTCGGTGGCGAGGTACTCCTGAAAATGGTCCATTTCGAGAGCCTATGGTTCCGTGCCGGCCTGCGTCGCGCACACGATCGCCGAGTGGAATGACGTCGCTAGCCTGGCCGGATGCTTCTCGCCGAAGAGCTGGCGCTCGTGTCCCACGACCCCGACTCCGGCCGTCATGGGCTGGGGAACAGGGCACAGCTCAATGCCTGTATGGCCGGCCTCCTGGTCGCCGAGCTGCTGCTGGAAGGGGCCATCGGCCCCGGTGAGCGTGCCGACCGCCTCGCTATCGTGGACGACTGGGCCTTGTCGTCACCGACCCTGGCCGCTGCGGCCCAGGTGGTGGCTGAGAAGGGCCCGAAGATGAAGGCCGTGCTCTCCCACATGAATCGCGGCCTCGAGGAGCGCGTGGGCCTGTCGACCTGGGACGCAGCGATGTTGGGCCTGGCGCGCGCCGGCATCGTGGGCCCGGTCACTGGCGGGCTTATTCCCGTCAGCCCCTCCTCGACGCGAGCGCACGCGACGCCATCGTCTCCCACCTGCACGCCGCAGCGGCCACCGATGGCGCCATCGATCCCCGCACCGCGCTGGTGCTCTCGATGACCGGTCCAGCGCATCTGCTGGAGATCGTCGCCCCTGACCGGGGTGGCCGCAAGCACGCCCGCAACCGCATCGACCACGCCCCCGACGGCTCCGACCTCGAGCCGTTCGGCACGGTGGTGCGCCGCCTCATTCAGGAGGCGGCAGCCGTGGCCCTCGACGGCGGCCATCGCCCCCAGCATCGCCGCCAGCGGCTCGAGCTGAGCGGCACGGCGACGTGACGGCCAGGCCGTTTCGGGGATGGTCCGACGGGGCGCTCGACTTCTACCGCGAGCTCGAGGCCGACAACACCCGGGCTTTCTGGGCCGCCCACAAGGAGATCTACGAGGCGGAGGTCAAGGCGCCCTTCGATATGCTCAGCGACCTCGTGGCCGAGGAGTTCGGTCCGCTGCGGGTGTTCCGGCCGCATCGCGACGTGCGCTTCAGCAAGGACAAGACGCCCTACAAGACCCGGTGCTCCGCCGTTGGCGAAGGCCAGGGCGGCGAGGCCTACTACGTCGAGGTCTCGGCCAAGGGCCTGGTTGTGGCCACGGGGTACTGGATGATGGCCAACGACCAGCTCGCCCGGTATCGGGGGGCGGTCGACGACGAGCAAACCGGCGGGGAGTTGCATGACGTCGTCGCCAACCTGCGCCGCCGGGGGCTGGAGATCGAGGGCCACTCGTTGAAGACCGCTCCCCGGGGCTACGCCCGGGACCATCCCCGCATCGGGCTGCTGCGCCACAAGAGCCTGGCCGTGATGAGGTCCTACGAGCCGGCGCCGTGGCTGGGCACACCGGAGGTCACGACGAGAATCGTCGACCTCTGGCGCCACGGCTCGGCGATGAACGGGTGGCTGGCCGGCCACGTCGGACCGTCGACCGCCCCGCCTCCCCATCCCAGCTAGCGCAGCATCACGCCACCGCGGCCGTCCGCTTGAAGTAGTGAAGGTGAGCCACCGGGCGCAGGGGGTCCAGCGGTCGGCTTCCATCTGGGCGACGATCGGTACCCGGCGAACCCCGGTGCGGCGCTCGCATCCCGAGCACGCCGATCCCGGGGCGATCGATCGGCAGGATCGTGCCTCTCAGAGTTGCACTTGACAGCGAACACCTGTTCGGCTACGCTGTGTCTACCTTCCCCCCAGGTCAGGCCCCTCGTCGAGGGAGCTGGTTGTTGTGGCTCTTGCTGTCGATTGCACAACTGAACTTGCCGCGGCCGTCGATGCGCTCTGCGCGCTCGACCCGGTGGTGCTGGGTGACGGGGAGACGCTGGTCGCCCTGCACCGCCAGCTCGAACGGTTGGTCTGCGCCAC
>JBBQRO010000035.1:0-28244 GCA_038214685.1 Acidimicrobiales bacterium | reverse complement strand
GTCGATGTCGGTGAAGACCTCGCCGGTGGTCTTGTCGGTGAGGTAGAGGTTGCCGAAAACCTGGTCACGGATTCGGACGGGCACGCCGAGGAAGGAGTCCATGGGCGGGTGGTTGGGCGGGAAGCCGAAGCTGTCGGGGTGCTCGTGGAGGTCCGGCAGGCGAATGGGTTTCGGGTCCACGATCAGCAGGCCCAGGATGCCGTGGCCCTCGGGGAGTATGCCGATGGCCCGATAGGTGTCGTCGTCCATGCCGACGGTGATGAACTGGGAGAGGCGGGTGCCTGTCTCGTCCAGCACGCCGAGAGCGCCGTAGCGGGCGTCGACCAGGCCGACGGCCGACTCGACGATGTGGCGCAACATCGCGTCGATCTCGAGGTTGGACCCGACGGTGATGACCGCGTCGAGCAGCTGTCGCAGGCTGCGGGGTCCGGCGTAGGCGGGCTGGCTCACGGTGCCCGAGGCTACCGGTCACAATGGCCTGTGGCTCCGACGCGCATCTTCCTCCTGGACGACCACGAGATCGTCCGGCGGGGGCTGCGGGAGCTGTTCGAGGCCGAGGACGACCTGGTGGTCGTGGGCGAAGCCGGGACCGCAGACGAGGCCCTCGCCGGCGTCGCCGCCACCACCCCCGACGTCACCGTCCTCGACGTCCGGCTCGGCGAGGGCGAGGGTGACGGCGTGGAGGTGTGCCGGGAGATCCGATCCAGGCACCCGGCCATCGCCTGCGTGATCCTTTCGTCGTTCGCCGACGACGAGGCGCTGTTCAGCGCCATCATGGCCGGCGCCGCCGGCTACCTGCTCAAGCAGGTGCGGGGCACGGACCTGGTCGACGCCATCCGGCGGGTGGCCCAAGGCCAGTCGCTGCTCGATCCCGGCGTGACGGCCCGGGTTCTGTCCCGCCTGCGGGCGTCCCAGGCCCCCGACGACTCGGGCGGCCTCACCGAGCAGGAGCGGCGCATCCTCGACCTGATCGCCGAAGGGCTGACCAACCGTCAGATCGGCGAGCGCATGTTCCTGGCCGAGAAGACGGTGAAGAACTACGTGTCCAACGTCCTGATGAAGCTGGGGATGAGCCGACGCTCTGAGGCCGCGGCGTATGCGGCCCGGCTGGCCGAGCGCCACCGGCGCGATTCAGACTGAGACGGCTGGCTCAGTCGATGTCGAGCAGCCGGACCCTCAGCGCACGCCATGGACCGTCGGCCACGTCGAGGGCGTCCACTTGGACCTCGTCACCGATGATGACCTGGGAGAGACCGTCGAGCGTCGGCTCCCATCGGGTGGCGGGGTCGAGCAGTACCCGACGAGCCTGCGACTCTGCCTTCAGGATAGGCGTCCAGACGATGTGCACGGCCACCACCATCTCCCCGGCCGCGCCGTCGAGCGCCGTGACCGCACCCTGGAACGAGGTGGTCGGACCGAGTGTGGAGGCCGGCACATGAAAAGGCTCAACCGACGTCGGAGGCGCCGAGGCCCTCACCTCCACCTGATCGACCCGGCCACAGCCGACGGCGAGACCGGCGAGCAGGACGGCGGCACCGAAGAGCCGCAGCCGCCGGCCCCTCGAACTCGATTGCACAACGTCCAACATCGGACCGACTCCTGTGCCGGTTCATCGACCGGCTGACTCATCAGTGAAACGTTTCCTACCCTTCGGTTGTTCCGGCCACTCGCTCATCCTGCGGCGACCGCTTGTCCCCACCCCGGTCGGAGCGAAGGGCGTTGCGGAGCTTGAGCTGGCCCCTGAGGTGCAGCGCCCCGCCGGCGTAGACCCGGGCGGCCAGGGCCATCACGCCCACGATCGAGACCAGGACGATGGCCACACTGAGTAGGACGGCGCCCAGCCCGATCTCCCCCGCCGCCACCCGGATGGGCAAGACCATCGGCGCCGAGAAGGGGAGGAAAGTGGCCACCTGAGCCACCGGGCCACTCGGGTCGCTGCCGGTGGTAATGGCGGCGAAGAAGGATCCCATGGCCAAGAAGGTGAGGGGGGTGGTGGTGCTCTGGAGCTCCTCGACCCGACTGGCCATGGCGCCACCCACCGCGAACAGGCAGGCGTAGAAGGCGAAGCCGAGCACGAACCAGCCGACAACCTGGGCGGCGACCGAGATGGTCTCCGGTGGGAGCTCGACGCTGCCCGCCGCCGCCGCAGCGGCCAGGCCGATGACCACGAAGGCGACGAGCTGGACCAGCCCGACCACGCCGATGCCGGTCACCTTGCCGGCCAGCAGCTGCGCCGGTGGGGCCTTGGCCAGCAGGATCTCCACCACCCGCGACGCCTTTTCCTCGACCACGCCGCTGGCCACCCAGTAGCCGAAGCCGAGCAGTTGGCCGTACAGGAGGATGGTGCCGAAGAAGACCAGCCCCTCCCGGTCCGACTCGGCCTCGGACTCCGGGTCGAGGGCGCGCACCACCAACGGTTGGGGCATGAGCGCCTGCCCGGCCACGTCGCCCCGCACGCCGGCGCCGGCCAAGGCAGCCTCGCCCAGGACCTGACGGTTGGCCTCCTGGACGAGGAATCCCAGCCGAACGCCCAGCTCCCTCTCCACGACAACCTGGCCGTCACCCACGGCGGCGTCGAGGTCGCCCGCCTCCACCAGCCGCCGGCCCTCGGCCACGTCACCCAGCCGGCGGACGTCGACGGCCACGCCGCCCAGTTCGGCCACTGCGGGCAGCCGGCCGGCGAGGGCATCCGACTGGGCGCCGAACACGCCCACGTCGTAGGTGGTGGGGCCGTCGTCGGAGAGCACGCTCGGCAGGATGGCCACGGCCAGGATGAACGCAAGGCTCACCCCGCTGGAGATGCGGAACGCCTTCGACCGAATGCGCTCGCGCACCTCGCGCCCGGCGACGAGTCGGAGGATCTGCAGCCTGGTCACGGGGCGTCCGCCCCGTGAATGTTCCTGGACCGGCCTCCCGGGTCGGTCACGACGAGACCACCTCGCGGAAGAGCTCGGTCAGCGTCGGCGCTTCGCGCCGGAATGAAACGACTCGGCCGGCGTGGCGGGCGGCGTCGAGTACTTCCTGGTCGTCGCCGCCGTCCAGTAGCTCGAGCACCACCTCGTCGCCCTCATGGCCCACGACCCTGGCCCCGGGGAGGTCGTCCGCCCACGCCGTCCGTCCGCCCTCCAGCGCCACCTTGAGCCGGTCGACGCCCCGGCTCCGGCGGACGGCGGCCACCGCCCCCGCGGCCACCACTCTGCCCCCGTCGATGATGGTGATCTCGTCGCTCAGTCGTTCGACGAGGTCGAGCTGATGGCTGGAGTAGACCACCGCCGTGCCCTGGTCGACCTGGGTTTTCAGCACGCCGGCCAGCACGTCGACGCCCACCGGGTCGAGCCCGCTGAACGGCTCGTCGAGCACCAGGAGCGCCGGCGAAGTGACCAGGGCGGCCGCCAGCTGGCACCGCTGCTGGTTGCCGAGCGAGAGCTGCTCCACGGGCTCGCCGCTGCGCTCACCCAGGCCGATCGACTCCAGCATGGCGGCGGCCGCGGTCTTCGCCTCGGGTCCCCCCATGCCCGACAGCCGGGCGAAGTAGACGATCTGGTCCAGCGCCGTCATCTTCGGGTACAGCCCCCGCTCCTCGGGCATGTAGCCGAAGCCCCGCCGGTCGGCGGCGGTCACCGGCCGCCCCTGCCAGCGCACCTCGCCGGCGTCGGCCGACGCCAGGCCCAGGGTGATCCGCATGGTCGTGGTCTTGCCGGCGCCGTTGCGGCCCACGAAGCCGTGGATGCGGCCCGGGCCGACCATCATGGACAGTCCGTCGAGGGCGACGACGTCGCCGTAGCGCTTGGTGAGTCCGATGAGCTCGAGCATGCGCCCATCTAAACCCGAATCTGCCGGTCGGGGAACCGCCGGCTGACAGCTCAGCAGGCCCGGTACAGCGAGGGGTAGGGGCTCATCGACAGTCCGCTTCCCGGATGCATCTCGAAGTGGAGGTGCGGTGAGGTGGTGACCGCGTCGCCGGTGTTGCCGACGTAGCCGATCACCGCCCCTGCCCTCACGTACCCGTCGTCCCCGTAGCGGTCGAGGTGGGCGCCGTAGTAGCGGATTCCGTCGTCGCCGTGGAACTCGAACGCCTTGCCGCCGCTGGGGTTCGGGTACCGCGACATGAGACCGGACACCGGGGCGACGACCGGTGTCCCCCGGTCGGCGAAGAGGTCGATGCCGTTGTGGCGGTTCCCTGCGGGGCTCACGTAGCCGAAGTCGTTGACGAAGCTCACGTCGCCGGACACCGGGCACTCGATGTCCATCGTCACCGCCTTGGCGACGGGCAGGGCCCCGGAGGTGACGATGGTCTGGCCCTCGTAGATGGCGTTCGGGTCGCTGATCCCGTTCAGGGCGGCCAGGTAGGCGGTGGAGAGGCCGTTGCGGGCGGCGATTCCCCCCAGAACGTCACCGCCGCGCACGACGTACTTGGCCGGCTCGGACGTGGTGAGCACCTGTCCGGCGTAGATCGTGTTGGGATCGGCGATCCCGTTGATGGCGGCGAGCCGGGAGGCGGACATGCCCGCCCGAGACGCGATCACCCCCAGGGCATCGCCCGGCTGGACAGTATAGGAGTCGGCGGAGACGATGGCGGGCCACCAGAGGGGCACGACCGCGGCGGCGACGGCAAGGGTGGCAGTGGCGACGAAGGCCCGGACATGCATCTGCGCTCGTTCCTGTTCTCCCCCTTCGCCGCAGTCACTCTACCAACATGAGCCCCACCGGCAACAGGTCCCCTAACCAGCCAGGGCCCGGACCGCGGCCTCCAGCGGGCCTCGACGGTGTCGGGCCAGCCAGGTGCCCGCCGCCACCGCGAGGACGGTGAAGACGCCGGCGGCCACCCCAACCTGGACGACCAGCGTCGGGGCGCCGGCGCCGAGCCAGGGAAAGACGATGGCCTCGCCGAGCAGAAGGTGGACCAGGTAGGCGGTCAGGGCCATCTGGCCCAGGGGAACGAGCGGGCGCACGGCTCCGTCGGCCCGGCGGGCGACGATCAGGGATGCGGCCACCACCATCAGCGCGGTGGCGGTCGCCAGTACGTACCAGGCCGTCTGATTGCTGTGAGCCCGGCCATCGAGGAACGGAATACCGTCGCCGGCCTGGTAGGCGAAGGCGACCAGCGGCTGGCTGGCCGCCACCATCGTCGATCCGCCGAGCAGCCACCACTGGGTCCGGGCCTCACCGAGGGGTAGGCGGACGATCCACGCACCGACCAGGACGAAACCGGCCCACCCGACGACGGGGTAGCCGCCGGTCCACAGGAGCTGGCCGAGCAGTCCGATGGCATCGAGGAGCGCCCCATAGGTCGACGGCTGCCCGGCGGAACGCAGGCCGGCGTCGCCTGCCACCGCCACAATGAGCGACGGGACGAGGAACGCCACGCCGGCGAGCGGTAGCAACCATCGCGTCGGCAGCCTGCGCACCAGCGGGAACAGGCCCAGCAGGATCCCGTAGTGCGGCAGGATCAGATAGACATCGTCGATCAGCGGCCAGATGGCCAGCCCGAGGACGAACAGCACCAGCCCCCGACGCAGGAACGTTCCGTCGGAGGTTCCCCGTCCGGCGAGCAGGCCGGCACCGACACCCAGCAGCACGCAGAACAGGGGCGCAGCCCGCCCGTCGGCGGCGTTGTCCACGGCCGTGAGCCAGCCCGGGTCGGATGACCGGCGAGAGGCGGCGAAGTGGGCCAGCAGCATGCCGCCGAACGCCAGGGCCCGGGCGGCGTCAAGGCCGACGAGGCGCGTCGACACCCGAGCGGGCGTCGGCGCAGTCAGCGTGTCCACACCCGTACCCAACACCGTCGAGCTGAGTGCCGCCTGTGAGCTCCACCGCCGGCGTGCCCGTGGCCGCCGGCAGTCCAGCCGACAGGGGCATCGTCACCCCCCGGACTTACGCCCCCCGGCGCGCAGCCAGCGGCTCAAGCTGGGGGACCAGATCGAGCATCTTCTCGTCGAAGGGAAGGAGGCGCCCCGATGGCATGGCGATGGCGTGCTTGGGCGCCAGCTGGGTCACGAACTCGATGTCGTGGCTGACCAGGATCACCGTGCCCTTGAAGTGCTGCAGGGCGGCCAGGACCGCTTCTCGCGACGACGGGTCGAGGTTGTTGGTGGGCTCGTCGAGAAGCAGGACGTTGGCCCGGCCCCCTACCAGCCGGGCGAGGGAGAGCTTGGTCTTCTCGCCGCCGGAGAGGGTGGCCGCCTCCTGGGAGGCCACGTCGCCGGTGAGGCCGAAGTGGGCGAGGATCGACCGCAGCTCGGCTGGGCTCTGCCCGGTGGTGGACGCGGCCTGCATGACCTCGAGCACGCTGTCGCCCGGGCGGATGTCCTCGTGCTCCTGGGCGTAGAAGCCGATGGTGACGTTGGTTCCGAGGCGGACGATGCCGCCGTCGGGCTCGTAGAGGCCGGCCAGGCAGCGCAGCAGGGTGGTCTTGCCGGCGCCGTTGACGCCGACCACCAGAAAGACCTCGCCCCGGCCCACGGTGAACTCGACGTCGTTCACGATGATGTCGTCGCCGAAGGCCTTGGTAAGGCCCTCGACCCGCATGACGACGTCGCCGGCCCGGGCCGGGTCCGGGAAGCGGACCTTGAGAGCCCGCCGACGCACGGGAGGCAGCTTGGTGGCCTGGGCGTCGACGATGCGGGTGATGCGCTGCTCGAGGTTCCGGCGCTTGCGGGCCGCAGTGGCGTTTCCCTGGCGGAACTTGTCGGCGGTGGTCTTGAGCCGGTCGATCTCCCGCTGGGCGTTGGCTGCGTCGCGGGTGAGCGACGCCTCCCGCTCGGCCCGCTTCTTCAGGAACACGCTGTAGGTGCCCCGGTAGAGCTCCATCCGACCCTGTTCGATGGCGATGACCCGGTCGATCGACTCGCTCATCAGCTCGATGTCGTGGCTGACGACAAGGACCGCGCTGGGCGAGGTCCGCAGGAAGTCCATGACGAAGAGCTTGGCCTTGGCGTCGAGGTGGTTGGTGGGCTCGTCGAGGATCAGCAGATCCCCCCCGGCGAGCAGCAGGCGGGCCAGTTCGAGGCGCCGGCGCTGGCCGCCCGAAAGGGCGCCCACTTCGAGGAGGAGATCCTCCTCGTCCAGGTCGAGGCCCCGGGCGATGTTCTCGGCCGTGCGCTCGAGGTCGTATCCGCCGGCCAGGCGGAACCTCTCCTCCAGCTCGGTGTAGGTGTGGACGGCCACGTCGAGGGCGTCGGGGTCCTCGGAGAGGCTGGCCTTCTCGATGCCGTCCTGGGCCACCAGCACCCGCTCGTGCAGCTCGTGCAGGCGGCTCCCGGCCAGGAGATGGTCGTAGGTCAGGAGATGGATGGCCTCGGCGGGGGCTGCGCTTTCCTGGGCCAGCCACCCGTACTGCTCCGGGAGCTGCACCTCGCCGGCGGAGGGCGCGTGCTGCCCGGCAAGGGTTTTCAGCAGCGTGGTCTTCCCGGCGCCGTTCGGCCCGACCAGCGCGACCTTCTCACCTTCGGCAATGCGGAAGGAGGCGTCGTCGAGAAGGACGCGTGCGCCTATCTCGATGCGTAGTGAGGAGACCTGAAGCGTCATGGTGGGGGATGGCCTTTCGTCGAACCAGTCCGGACATCCCGACCGCGGCCTCCATCATTCTACGACACTGCAGGCCGGTCGATGTCCCGGGTGCAGAAGGCGCACACGATTGCCCGCGCCGGCACGCTGCTCAGGCAGAAGTCGCACTCCTTGGTGACCGATTCCACGTCGGGCTCCGTCTTGCGCAGCGCCATGAGGGCGTTCAAGGGCTTGACCACGAGGAAAAACACCACAGCTGCAATCGATAGGAACGTAATCAGCTCGTTGAGCACGGCGCCGTAGGAGAACCTGCTGTCGCTGATGGTGAACTCCAGGGCGCCAAAGTCTCTTGTCCCTGGGATGGCCAGTAGCGGCGTGAGAAGGCCCTTGACCACGGCTTCGACGAGTGCGGCGAAGGCCGTCCCGATCACGACCGCGATGGCCAGGTCCATCACGTTGCCTCGGAGAATGAAGGCTTTGAAGTCCTTGAGCATGTGACACCTCCGTAGCATCTGTCCCATGCGTGTACGCGTGGGATCGCTCGAAGCCGTACAGACCGAGGGCCGGCTGCTCACGAAGGCCGGCGGTCACGGGGTGTGCGTGTTCTGGCACGAGGGCAGGGCCTACGCCCTCGACGACCGGTGCCCCCACATGGGCTTCCCCCTGCACCGGGGATCGCTCGAGGCCGGTCTAGTCACCTGCCATTGGCATCACGCCCGGTTCGACCTCGCCTCGGGCGGCACGCTCGACCCCTTCGCCGACGACGCCCGGGCGTTCCCGGTGGAGGTGGAGGGAGACGACGTCTATCTGGTGGTCACCGCACCCAACAGCAGCGTCGACCGCCTGCGCCGGCGGCTCGGCGAAGGGCTCGAGGAGGGCCTCACCCTGGTGACGGCCAAAGCCGTGCTCGGCCTGCTGGAGGCCGGCGTGCCGGCGGCCGACATCGTCCGGGTCGGCGTGGAGTTCGGCACGGCCAACCGGGCCCAGGGCTGGGGTTCGGGGCTGACGGTCCTTGTGGCCATGTCCAACCTCCTGCCGTGGCTCGACCCCGCCGACCACGCCCTGGCGCTGGTGCACGGCCTGGCCTTCGTCGCCCGGGACACGGCCAACCGCCCGCCCCGCTTCCCGCTGTCGCCGCTCGGTGACGGGTCCGTGGCCCCGGTGCCCACCGAGCGGCTCACCGACTGGTACCGGCGGTTCATCGAAACCCGTTCGGGCGACGCCGCCGAGCGCACCCTTGCCACCGCCCTCGCCGCCGGCGCCGATGCGGCCGCCGTCTCGAACATGATGACGGCCGCCGCCACCGACCACGTCTTCATCGACGTCGGCCACACGCTCGACTTCACGAACAAGGCGTTCGAGGCAGTGGAGCACCTCGGCTGGGAGTCGGCCGCCGCCGTTCTGCCCACGCTCACCGGGCAGACCGCCGGCGCGTCCCGATCCGAGGAGGGCAGCCGCTGGCGCCATCCCCACGACCTGGCCGCCCTCGTCCGGTCGACCGAAGAGCGCCTGCCCGGCCTGCTTGCCGAGGGCCGGTCACACCTCGGCGAGTTCGACGACGTCATCGGGCTGGGCTGGCGGATGCTCGACGACGACCCCCACGCAGTCATCGAGTCGCTCTGCGACGCCATCCGAGCCGGGGCCACGCATGAGCAGCTGGGCCGGTCCGTCGCCCTGGCGGCCGGCCTGCGCATCACCCGATTCCACGTCCAGAACGACTTCGGCGACTGGGACGCTGTCCACCACGGCTTCACCTACGCCAACGCCCTCCACCAGTGCCTGATCCGACACCCGTCCGACGAGCTGGTGCGCGGCGTCGTGCACGGGGCGCTACGCGTCTATCTCGACCGGTTCCTGAACGTGCCCGCCGCCCGCCTGCCGGCGACGGACGGCGCCGACCTGGCCGAGCTCCAGGAGTGCTGGGACGCGCAGGGCGGTGTCGACCGGGCCGGCGCAATCGCCTACGGCTGGTTGAAGGGCGGCGGGGACCCCCGCCGGCTGGTGGCTGTCCTCGGGCACGCTCTGCTGGCCGAGGACGCCGGCTTCCACTGGTTCCAGATCGTCGAGGCCGCCGTCCGCCAGCACGCGGCCTGGCCGGACGGATCGGAGGAGGGAGCACTTCTCCTGGTCGGCGCCGCCCGCTTCCTGGCCGCCCACACGCCGACCCGTCGCGAGCTCCCCCACGTCGTCCGCACCGCCGCCCGCCTCCGCAGGGGCGACGACCTGTTCGAGGAGAGCTGACCCCACCAGTTCAAGCGGGCTCGTCGTCGGAGACCCGCCGGCGCCACGCCTCCTCGGCCCGCGACACGACCTCGCGCAGGGGCAGGCCGGTGCGGCGAGCGGCGCGCGCTGCGTCGTCGTGCTCCACCTTGACCCGTCCGGCGCCCACCTTGACCCGCACGGGCACGCCACCGACCTCGACCTGCTCCTCGACGCGGGCCGCCGGCCACCGCTGCAGGGTCTCGCCCCGGACACCGAGGGAACCGGTCTCGGCTACGAGGACCCCGGCAACCTGGTCGGCCAGGGCCGGGTCCGCCAACACGCTCACGGTGTGGGCCGGCCGGCCCTTCTTCATGACGATCGGGGTGACCCAGGCGTCGTGGGCCCCGGCGTCGAGAAGGGCGGCAACGGCGTGGGCCAGTGTCTCGCCGGTGGCGTCGTCGACGTTGACCTCCAGGAGGACGACGGGCTGGCCGGGCTCAGGTCGGGCGGATACCTCGGCCATCGATCGGCCGATCACGACCTGCAGCAGGTTGGGCAGGCCGTCGAGGTCGCGGGTGCCGGCGCCGAAGCCGGAGGTGGCGATCCGCATAGCGGGCATGGGCCCCCAGCCGGTGACGGTGGCGGCCAGGAGCGCAGCGCCGGTAGGGGTGGTCAGTTCGTAGGGGACGTCGCGCCCGTAGGTCGGGGCACCCCGCAGCAGCTCCACCACTGCGGGGGCAGGCACCGGCAGCATGCCGTGTGCGGAGCGGACCATGCCCGTACCGTTGGCCACAGGGCTCGACCAGACCGTGTCGACTCCGAGCACCTCCAGCGCTGCGCAGGTGCCGACCACGTCGATGACGGCGTCGACCCCTCCCACCTCGTGGAAGTGGACCTGGGCGGCGGGGCGGCGGTGGAGGTGGCCCTCGGCTACGGCCAGGGCGGCGAAGGTGGCCTGGGCCCTGTCGCGGACCCGCTCGGGGAGTCGGGCCTCGTCGACCAGGCCGGTGATGTGGGCGTAGGTGCGCACCACAGCGGTTTCGACCACCGCGACGTCGACCTTGGTGGCCCCGATCCCACCGCGCATCACTGGCGAGACCTCCATCGACCACCCGGCCATGGGGAGACGGTCGAGCATCGCCCGGACCTCGCCCACGTCGGCGCCGGCGTCGATCAGGCTGCCGAGGGCCATGTCGCCGGCGATCCCGGAGAAGCAGTGGAACCACGCGCACGTTGTCATGGCGCAGGCAGGATTCGCAGCACGGCGCAGGCGGCGCCGAAGCCGTTGTCGATTCCCACCACTGAGAGCCCCGCTGCGCACGACGAGAGCATGGCCAGGAGGGCGGTGACCCCCTCGAACGCTGCCCCGTAGCCCGTGCTGGTGGGGACGGCGATCACGGGCGCCGGCGTGATCCCGCCCACCAGGCTGGCCAGGGCGCCCTCCATGCCGGCAATCACCACCACCGCATCGGCGCCAGCCAGCTCGTCGATAGTGGCCAGGAGGCGGTGGACGCCGGCCACGCCGACGTCGGCGTCGAGCACGGGGCGCAGGCCGTGGGCGCTGAGGGTGGCGGCGCACTCCTCGGCCACCGGGAGGTCGGAGGTGCCGGCGGTGAGGATCACCACCCGTCCGGGGCGGGGCAGCCGGCTGCGCCACGCCAGGGTTGAGCCGGTGCGCACGACGCCCGCCGGGTTCAGCGCCAGGGCGGCCGCAGCCTGGGTTTCGTTGGCCCGGGTGAGCAGGACGGGCCCTCCGTCCGCCTCGGCCAGCAGCTCGGCCACGATTGCCGCACACTGCTCCGGCGACTTGCTGGGGGCGTAGACGGCCTCGGGCAGGCCCTGCCGGAGGACGCGATGGTGGTCGACCTTGGCGAAGCCCAGGTCGGCGTAGGGGAGGCGGCGCAGCCGGGCGACCGCGTCGTCGGCCGACAGCGCGCCGGAGCGCACGTCGTCGAGCAGTCGTCGGACCGCGGTCTCGTCCACGCCCGTAAGTATCCTCCGGCCATGACCCGCGTCGCCTACCTGGGCCCTCCCGGCACCTTCACCGAGGAGGCGTTGCTGAGCCAGCCCGACCTGGCCGACGCCGACCTCGTCGCCCTGCGGTCCTGGCCCGAGGTGCTGGCCGCAACGGTGGGAGGCGACGTCGACCTCGGCTTCGTTGCCCTGGAGAACTCAATCGAGGGCAGCGTGCTCCTCGTGCTCGACCAGCTGGTGTTCGACTACGACCTCCTGATCCAGCGGGAGGTCGTCCTCACCGTCCACCAGAACCTGCTGGCCCCGCCGGGGATGGCGTTGGGAGACGTCCGCCGGGTGGTCTCCTTCCCGGTCGCCACCGCCCAATGCCGGAAGTTCCTCGCCGCATCGCTTCCGGACGCAGAGATCGTGGCGTCCAACTCGACCGCCGGCGCGGTCCAGGAGGTCGCCGAGGACCGGCCGCAGGGCACGGCCGCCCTCGGTGCCGCCCTCGCAGCCAAGCTCTACGGGCTGGAGGTGCTGGCCGCGGATGTCGAGGACTCCCCGGGCGCCAATCAGACCCGCTTCGGGGTCGTCTCCCGGGCCGGCATTCCTGCGCCCACCGGCCACGACAAGACCAGCATCGTGTGCTTCCAGCGCAACGACCAGCCCGGCAGCCTGCACGCCATCCTCGGCCAGTTCACCGCCCGCAACATCAACCTGACCAAGCTCGAGTCGCGGCCGACCAAGCACAGCCTGGGCGACTACTGCTTCATCGTCGACCTGGAAGGTCACCTCGACGATGAGGTGGTGGCCGACTGCCTTCGCGACCTGCGGGTGCAGCTGGCCAGCGTGAAGTTCCTCGGCTCCTATCCCGCCGCCGGCGAGCACGGCCCGGCCGTGCGCCGCGACGCCGAGGCGGCATGGAAGGCGGCCGACGAATGGATCGCCAACCTGCGGGGACAGGTGGGCAAGTAGCGTCCGTTCAGCCGGGAGGGATGGCAGAGCGGCCGAATGCGAGGCTCTTGAAAAGCCTTGGACGAGAGTCCCGTGGGTTCAAATCCCACTCCCTCCGCCCAGTTGGTCAGGTTAGAAGTTCTGAAATCGAGTGAAATCGAGCCCGTCCGCCAACGGCTCCGATGTGCCCCTAATGGGGCTGGGCCGCTTCAGGTAGGAGCGGCGAAACGGTTCGACCAAGGGACTACGTGACCATGACAGTCGCGCCGTTGGAACTGTGGTCAGGGGCAGGAGCGAAAGCATCAGCGGTGCTCGGCATGGCCAGCGCCGCTATGAAATCGCTCAACCGCCTGGCCTCCTGGCTGGTGAGGTCAGTGGGCAGCAGGAGCGTCGCCAGGACGCCGCTCCGCAGAGGGAACAGATGGGGAATCACGCCGAAACTCGGCAGTACTGGCGAGGGGTTCATTGGTTCGTCTTTCTCGGGAATCGGCGTTGGGCTGGGAGTTCGCTGCGTGCCAGTCGGCTCATCCGGGGTAGGCCTCGGTCTGGGGGTTCGCTTCGGCGTCACTCGGGGCCTTGACGGAAATCCTGGACGAAGCGTCTGCGGGTCCGGCGCGCTGGCCGGTGTCCGTGTCGTGAGCGGGACGGAGGCGGGCGTGCGGAGAGGGGACAGACCAAGGTGGCCTCTGAATGTGTTGATCGCGGCCAAAAACTGTTCATCAAACCGAGACGATTGCTTGCCACCCTTCGCCGCGACAAGGTCCTGCCTCAACGCCGCCATGTCGAGCGCAGCTAGATCCACCGAGGACCAATCCTCGCCCTGGGAGAAGTGCAGGATGTCCTTGCAGGCGAGGATGAAGTTCGCACCAGTTTGAGGCGGCACCGTGCCGCGCTGCATAGCCCAATCAAGAAACCTCATGAGTCCCGCGCCGGTGTAAGTGAACGCGCCCTGTGCAAACCCCGCCATCCGGTTCCCCCATCACAACTCCGAGGACACCATGATGACCACCCTGCTGCGGATGTCAAGGGGGCGGGGCCAGGTTCCTGTATGAGCCGATCATGGCCGAGACCATTGCGCGAGATCTGGCGGGGGCTAAGCTAAGGCCGAGGTTCGGGCGAGGTCCGGCCGGTGGATCCGTAGCGCAGTGCCAGCACCAGCACGGCGTCCACCCAGCCGGCGTGTTGTAGTCCCAGACGGCCCCGCAAGCCGCGCCAGCTCCCCGGCCCCGCTGGCGCCACAGGTAGTTGGCCGTCCCGGCGACGGCGTCGGCGGGCTTGTACACGTAACGGACGCCGCCACTGTCGCCGTCGACACCGTAGGCGGCCCACGTGGAGGCCAGGAACTGCGTGGGTCTCATGGCCCCGTAGCGCGGGTGCTTCTCGATCCGACAGCCGGCGCCGGACACTTTGGGCCGATGGTGCCACGACGCCATGGCCTGTCACCACGCCGGCCATGAAGTGAGGGTGGCCGCCGTCCGAAGCATGCCCGTGGTGCCGGTATGGGCGCTACTGCGCATGGCGAGCACCGAGAGGGCGACGGTGGGGGAAGTAGCTCCGATATCGCGACGGGTCGAGAGCCGCTGGTAGTCCGCCCCAGGGAGCGCGTCGTTGAGATCTTCGATGCGGCTGAAGCGCACCGAGACCTCCGAGCACCATCCTGCTCCCCCGGGTGTCACCGTTGTCGAGCTTGCGGATGACGATGCTTTGGCCGTCGGCCGAGTGCCGGCGAGTGTGCAATCTTGTGGCTCTGGCAAGGAACTTTGCGCACTCGCCGAATGTGCTGTGAGTGCCGTCGCCCGAGTGCTCGGGGTCGGCACCGAGCAGGTGCTCGACCGGCTCATGAAGGAGGGGTCGTGACCCCTGCGCCTCAGCCGAAGAGTCGCGCCGGAACTCCGTCAAGGCAACGGGGACCGCTTCCGACCTTATCGCCGACCAGCGGCGGTGATCGCGTACTTCGACACCTCCGCTGTCGTCCCGTTGCTCGTGGCCGAAGCAGGCTCCGCCCGAGCCGCCAGCCTCTGGGATGCAGCCGATCGGGCCGTCAGCATCCGGCTGTTACCCCGAGGCACGGGCTGCCCTCGCTCAGGCACAGCGTCTCGGCCGGCTGACAGGTCGCCAGCTCCGGGCCGCCGTCGGTCAGTTCGAGGCGCGGTACCAGGAGCTCGACCTCGTCGACCTCGACGACGTGCTGGCGCGCCGCGCCGGACAACTCGCCGAGCGACATGGACTACGCGGCTATGACGCCGTGCATCTCGCCGCAGCCGACCGCGTGCGTGACCCCGACCTCGTCGTCGCAGGAGACAGGCCGATCCTTACCGCGCGGCAGCCGAGGGGATCGCGATCTCGTCGGTGAGTTAGCCGGCTCATCACCGTCCAGCGTTGGTGAACCGTCTCCCGTCAATCCGGTTCCCCACGGCCGCAAGTGGGTATTCCCGATCCGGTCGACCGAGGGGATGAGGACGAACATGGCAACCAAGTCGGAGAAGAAGGCCGCGGCGGACAAAGTGGCGAAGACGGGGAAGAAGGCGGCCAAGAAAGCCGCAGCGCCGGCGCCCAGCCCGGAGAAGGAGCGGTCGCAGCCGCAACTCGGCGGCAGCCTGGTCGGTTCCGACGTGCGCGACAGCGCGGTGGCGCCGGCCTGGTCTCAGGAGGGCGACGTCCTCACTACGGCCACGGGCACGCCGGTGGACAACACCGACAACACCGTGCGGGTCGGCCCTCGCGGCCCGGCCCTGCTGGTCGACCACCATCTGCGCGAGAAGATCATGCACTTCGACCACGAGCGCATCCCCGAGCGCGTGGTCCATGCCCGGGGCGCCGGGGCCCACGGACGCTTCCAGCTGACCGCCTCCCTGGCCGATGTCACCTGCGCCCGGGTCCTTACCGACACCAGCGTGGAGACGCCGGTGTTCGTGCGGTTCTCCACCGTGGTCGGATCCCGCGGGTCGGCCGACACCGCTCGCGACGTGCGTGGCTTCGCCACCAAGTTCTACACAGACGAAGGCATCTGGGACCTGGTCGGCAACAACATCCCGGTCTTCTTCATCCAGGACGGGATCAAGTTCCCCGACCTGGTCCACGCGGTCAAGCCCGAGCCCGACCGGGAGATCCCCCAGGCCGCCAGCGCTCACGACACGTTCTGGGACTTCGTGTCCCTCACCCCCGAGTCCACCCACATGCTCATGTGGGTCATGTCCGATCGGGGAATCCCCCGCTCGCTCCGCACCATGGAGGGCTTTGGCGTCCACACCTTCCGCCTCTACAACTCCGACGGCGCCACCACCCTGGTGAAGTTCCATTGGAAGCCCGTCGCCGGCATCCACTCCCTGGTGTGGGAGGAGTCCCAGAAGCTGGGCGGCATCGACCCCGACTTCCACCGGCGTGACCTTTGGGACGCCCTGGAGAGCGGCGCCGGCGCAGAGTGGGACTTCGGCGTGCAGCTCTTCGAGGACAACGAGGACCAGAGCTACGACGGGATCGACCTGCTCGACCCCACCAAGATCGTGCCCGAGGAGCTGGTGCCGGTGCAGATCATCGGCCGCCTCACCCTCGACCGCAACCCCACCAACTTCTTCGCCGAGACCGAGCAGGTGGCATTCTGCACCTCGCACGTGCCCAGGGGCATCGACTTCACCGACGATCCCCTGCTGGCCGCCCGCAACTTCTCCTACCTCGACACCCAGCTCACCCGCTTGGGCGGGCCCAACTTCGACCAGCTGCCGATCAACCGGTCCCGCTCGCCGGTGAACTCCAACCACCGCGACGGGTTCGGCCAGCAGGCCATCCACGAGGGTGTCGCCCCCTACTTCCCGAACTCACTCGGTGGCGGCTGCCCGTTCCACGCCGGCGAGGCCGGCTTCCAGCACGTCGCCCGCCCGGTCGGCGGCACCGTCGTCCGTGAGCGGCCGGTCGGCGGGCGGGCCCGGTCCTTCGACGACCACTACTCCCAGGCCACCATGTTCTGGAACAGCATGACCGTGCCCGAGCGCGACCACATCGTGGGCGCCTTCTCCTTCGAGCTCGGCAAGTGCGTGCATCCCGAGGTACGAGAGCGAACCCTGGCCAACCTGGCCAACGTCGACGCCGAGCTGTGCGAGCGCGTCGCGCTCAACCTGGGCATGGTCGCTCCCACGGGCACGCCGGCAGTCGACGCCGGGGCGTCGGACGCGCTGTCTCTGGTGCCCCTCGCCCCCGGGCCCATCACCGGCCGGGTCGTCGGCGTGATGGTCGGTCCGGGGGTGGACGACGCCGGGGTCACGGCCCTGCGGGAGGCTCTCGGCGCCGAGGGCGCGAACCTCTACGTGATCGCGCCGACGGGTGGGTCGGTGGCCGGAGCCCGTCAGCCGCTGCCGGTCGACCGCACCGTCCTCACCACCCAGTCGGTGGAGTACGACGCCCTGATCGTGGCCGGAGGGGCGTCGGCCGCCGTCGTGGGCAGCGACCCGTACACAGCCGTCAACCTCGGAGAGGCCTACCGCCACCACAAGGTGGTCGCGGCCTGGGGCGAGGGTGCAGCCGTCCTCGATGCCTGCGGCATCACCGCCGACCTGCCCGGCGTGGTGGTCGGCGCCGCCGCCGACGTCGGCTTCGCCGTCCAGCTGGTCGAGGCCATGGGCTGGCACCGCCACTGGGACCGACCGCCTCTGGTCTGAGGGCGGCGGGCGTGCCAGACTCTTCAGGCCTTGGAGAGGTGACCGAGTGGCCGAAGGTGATCGCCTGCTAAGCGATTAAGGGGTGTAAAGCCTCTTCGAGGGTTCAAATCCCTCCCTCTCCGCCAACTGTTCAGTCGTCCGGCTCGTCGTCCGACTGGGCATCCTCGGGCTGGGGATCGGCGATCCACTGGCCCGAGGTGCCGGGGCGCATGGATCCGATCTTCGACGACGACTCGTGGCGGGTGTCCAGGTCGTTCTTTATGCAGATGCAGTTGTCGGTGGGCTTGTCACAGCCGTCACAGACCACCCGGCCCTCTTTGTCGTCGAGGCGGACGCCCGCCCCGCAAAGGGCACAGACTCCCGTTTCCATGTAGCGGTAGTTCCTGGGCATGGGGTGAAGTGTACGGACCCGTCGAGGTTCGACCGGGGGGAACACCGTTCAAGAGGACCTGCCCGACTCCAGCCGCGTCCTGGACAAGAGCGGTGCTGACGTGGGCCTGCTCGGGATCGAGCACCACTGCCAACCGCTCGCCGTCGGGGATCCCCGTGAACTGTCTCAGGCCCTGCATAGGGTGTGCGGAATGGGAACCCAGAACCGCCAACGCAGGGCGGAGAAGCGTCGCCGGCGCGAGCGGGCGTCGGCCCCCAGGAGCGACCCGCGGCGGTCCGAGACCCGCCCTGTCCGGGAGCTGATCCACGCCGCCGTCGGCCTGCTGAGGGCACCGGGGGCCGGCGGCGTGCGGTATCGAGAGCTGGTGGCGGTGTTGGCCGAGGACCTGCCCCCGGTGGCGTCGGCCCTCGATGCCATGCTCGGCGAGGCCATGCGAAGGTGCGTCGAGCGGAACTGGCAACCAGACGAGGTGTGCCGCCAGACCGAGCGCCGGCTGGGTGCCTCTCACGCTGGGTACGTGACCGACCTGATCGGGGGTCGACCTCAGTTCCACCAGTGGGCCGCCCGACAGGGCGTGACCCCGGTCGAGGCAGTGGCCGGCGCCATCGAGGTGCTGGCCCTGCTGCTCAGCCTGCCGCCGCTGCCCCGCATGGGAGCGGCCGGCGACGCTGGGCAGGCCCGCCGGCGGGTGCGGTCCGGGCAGGACACCCGCATCCTCGAGAAGGTGCGGGCCCTGCTGGCCAAGGCCGAGTCCACCACCTTCCCCGAGGAAGCCGAGGCCCTGTCGGCCAAGGCCCAGGAGCTGATGGCCCGTCACGCCATCGACGAGGCCATGGTCGGAGCGGCGGCGGGTACCGGCCCCACCTCCGACGACGGGCCCACCGGCATCCGGGTACCGGTCGACGATCCCTACGCCTCGGCCAAGTCGATCCTCCTGTCCGAGGTCGCGTCGGCCAACCGGTGTCGGGCCGTCTGGTCGAAGGGTTACGGATTCAGTACGGTGCTCGGCTTCGAGTCCGACCTGGAGTTCGTCGATCTCCTCTACACCTCACTGCTCGTGCAGGCCACGTCGGCCATGTTGGCCGCCGGCTCTCAGTTCGACCGCAGCGGCCGCTCCCGCACCCGCTCGTTCCGCCAGGCGTTTCTGCTGTCCTACGCCACCCGGATCGGCCAGCGTCTTCGCGCCGCCGAGGCGGCCAGCCGGGTTGCGGCGGCGGAGGAGTACGGGGCGGCGCTCCTCCCCGTCCTGGCCGACCGGTCCGCTGCGGTGAAGGCGGCCGAGGCCGCCGCCTTCCCCGGTGCCGTCAGCCGTTCGGTCAGCATCAGCAACGCCGCCGGTTGGGCCGCAGGATCCGCGGCCGCGGATCTGGCCTCGCTGTCGGGGCGGACCGAGGTGCCGGCGTAGGCCATCCCGTCAGTCAGCAGCCGATGGCGTAGGTCACTGCCGAGCAGACCCTGGCCATGACCCCGACCGGGACCTCCCCGACGTAGCTGGTCAGCGATGACTGGGGGACGGTGTGCAGGCCGTCGCAGTTGACGACGGATGGCTCGTCGAGCCCGAAATCGCCCGGTTCAAGGCCGACCTCGGCGGCCAGCCCTCGAACTGAGGTCGTCACCTCGGCGACCGTGACGAGCTGGCGGACATCGAGGACCTCGGATCGCGTCACGACCAGGACCAGCCGCCGCTTGCGGCCGACCTGAGCCATCCAGATCTCGCCTCGCCTCACTCGTCGCTCCATGACTCGGCCTCGGTCCAGAACGGATCCGCCCGCTCTGGGTGCCGTTCATACGCGGCGCGGTCGGACGCCGCCAACGCCGCCTGCACGGCCGCCGCCACCCCGTCGCGTGCCGCAGCCGAGACGTTGATGCCGAGATGGCGGGCGCGTGCGGCCAAATCGTCGTCGAGGGTGAAGGTCGTGCGGGTCATCGCCATACTCTGACGCTATCAGGTGATGCTGGCGGACAGGAATGCGCACACCGCGTCGGCGTCCGACTCGGAACGGAACCGGCGCACTCCGTCGGCCACGCTTGTCACCTCCTCGAGGAACCCCTCGTGGGCGCCGTACGCAGGGTCCTCGACCGTGCCCTCGACGTGGACCACGATGAATCGGGCCCGCCGCCCGTCGGGCTTGGGCCGCAGCACCCGGCCCATGCGCTGGACCATCTGCCGGCGGCTCCGGCTGCAGGCAAGGATCACGGCCAGGTCCGCCGCCGGCACGTCGACTCCCTCGTCGAGCACCTGGGGGGCGGTGATGACGCGCAGGGGGCCGTCGCGAAAGTCGGCCAGCACCGAGAGGCGGGCGCCGGCGTCGAGCCCCGAGTGGATGGCCGCGGCTCCCAGCCCGCCGTCGCGCATGGCCGACGCAGCGCGCTCGGCCGACTGGATGGTCTGGGTGAACACGATCGACCGCTCGGCAGCCCGTACCGCCGGTACCAGGCGGGCCAGGGCCGCGGCCTTCGCCGGTGTCTCGGCCAGGAGCCGCCGGCGGTCGGCCATGGCGCTGAGGTAGGCGCGCGCGGCGATGCCGGCGGGACTGTCGCCGTCGCCGCGGGCCAGGTTGGCGACCGTCCGGAGGAACACCCCGATGGGCTCGGCCGGCACGCCGAACCGGGCGATGAGGACGGCCCGGCCCTGGGTGAGCTGCAAGGACAGCTCGTGGTAGGTGGCCCGCTCGTCCGGGTCGAACTCGACCCCGATGAGGGCGACGACGAAGTGGGCGGCCACCCCGTCGGCGATGGCGCGGCGGTAGCCCATGCGGAAGCAGGTGCGGCCGAAGTAGGGCCGTAGCCACGCCAGGTGACCGTCGTCAGTGCGGGCGAAGGTGGCGCTGAGCCCGAGCCGCCTGGGGAAACCCGGTTCGAGCGCTGCGCTGTTGACGTCGGTCCCGTAGCGGTGGCACTCGTCGCCGACGAGCAGCCCGCCGGGCCGGCGAGGGCGCAGATCGCCGGCGCGGGCCGAGTTGATCACGGCCACGAGCACGTCGTGGTCGCCCATGCGGTCGTGGTGGCCAGCGCCGAGCAGGCCGATGCCGGCGCCCGGCCGGAGATGGCGGCCAAGCGCCTCCGCCCACTGCCGGAGCAGTTCGGCGGTGGGGACGAGCACGCACACCTGCCCGCCCAGGGCCAGTTCCTGGGCGGCGGCGGCGATGCCCACCATGGTCTTCCCGGTGCCGGTGACGGCCTCGATGACGCCCCGCCGGCCTCGGCGGTGCCAGGCTTCGAGGGCTTCGGCCTGCCAGGCATGGAGGGGAGGCAGCCGATCGGTCGGGGTGGGCCGGGTCCGGTCACCGTTCGACGGCCACCAACGCTCCGGCTCCGATCCGTCGGCGCGGAACCGGCCGGGGTTGGCCCGCAGCACCGTGGCCACGTCGGCGGCGGTGATCGACACCCGGCCTTGGGCCCGCAGCAGGTCCCGCAGCTCGACGACCGTCAGCCCTGGGCCGTCGGCAACGACTGCGCCCACCTCGTCGAGGGCGCTCACGGCGCTGCCCCGGGCCGCTCGATCACTCTCCCGCGGGCTGGCCCTCGCCCTGTTCGGCGCCTTCGAGATCGGGGTCCTCGGTGAGGTCGAGGACCACCTCCGTCACCGCGATGTCGGGCACGTACGCCGGGTCGAGCCGGCGCAGGTCCCATTCGTTGATCCACGCTCGCACGTACTGGCGCATCCTGTTCGACGGCAGGCGCTCGAGGCCCTCGACGTCGGGCGGGTCCCAGCCGAAGGCGCCGGCGTGGATGGCCTTGAGCTTGGTGTAGGTCCGGTCGAGGGCGTCCCGGTCGGGGGGTTGCAGGCGGATCTGGTCCCGGCCCATGATCCGCATGCCCGTCTCGGCCTGGCCAGCCAGCAGGTCGAACTCCGCCGTGCCCTTCATGCGCAGGCGCTTGGGGATCAGCTCCGTGTCGTTCTTGCTCACGAGCACCTGGGCCTCGAAGTCGTCGACCGTCGTGAGGACGGCGCACAGCGGTGCGGCCGGGTCCTCGCGGTCGCCCTTCACCCACCGGGCCACCTCGACGTAGGACTTGGCCCGTTGCAGAAATGGGTACCGGCCGATCAGCTCGACCTCGTCGAGCAGCACGACCCAGCCGTGGTAGCCGGCGGCCTGCATCAGCCGGGGCACGAACCGGAAGCGCTCCAGCGCCAGTTCGCGCTCGGTGGTCTTGGCCAGCGGGTAGGTCGACGCCGCGCCGGCCTCCTTCAGCCGCCGGCGCATGTCGGCCACCGGCAGGCGCTCGCCGCCCCAGAACTGCACGATCCGGTCGGCGAACTCGGCGTCGCCCTTGGCGTACTCGTACAGGAAAAGGCTGGCCGCGAACCGGCTGTCGACGGGGGCGTCGTCGCTGTGGAGCCACCGGTAGAGGCCGGCGTAGTCGGGGGAGTCAGGCTGCAGCGCGGCCACGATCTCGTCGATGGCGGAGCCGGTGCGGCCCGGAACCCGGGCGTCCTCGATGGCGGCCCGGAACACCTTGGCCGGGTCGTGCAGGGCCGTCTCCTTGGAGATGACGACCTTGGACACGACGAAGCCGGCCTCGAGGGCCTGATGGGCCAGGTGCTCGAGGACGTGGCTCTTTCCCGAACCGAACCCGCCGCCGACGAGCATCCCGCCGGGCGGGTCGCCGCCCTGGGACCGATCGCGGACGGCGCCGAGCAGTTCGGTGAAGCGGTCCTCGACCGCGGTCTGGAGCGACCCGAGAGCCGAGACGGCGTCGCGATTCGGCACCCCGGCCCGGAGCGCTTCCAGGGCCCGGCGGCTGCGCATTGCCTCGCTCATGGTCTCCCCGCTCATGCCGCCTCGCCTCCCAGGCGGACGAGCGACGAGTAGGGGTTGTCACGGTTGCGGTCGCGGACCTCGTCGTGGATGCGCAGCTTCAATGCTTCGTAGGCGTCGAGGCCCCGGTGGGTATCGGAGATCAGCTCGGGGGCGGCGACGACCACGATGCAGCAGTTGGACAGCTCGTCGGTGTTGTCGACGAGCTGGCGCAGGAGCTCGTAGGCGTCGATCAGCGCAGCCCGGGTGTAGTACACCCCGCTGCGCTCCTCGGCACGGGGCCGGCGGGCGAAGGCCAGGCGACGGATGTCGAGCTCGAGGACCAGGCCGGCGGCGTCGTTGGCCGACAACCAGTGGGCCAGCGAGAAGAGCATCTGGCGGGCGTTGTGCCGCCCGATGCGCCGGAAAATCATGGCCGAGCGCAGCAGCGAGATCTGGCGGAGTTCGCCGGTGAGCCATTCCAGCACCGCGGCGTGCTCCGCCTCGGTGACCTGGCCGGTGCGGAGCTGGGCCTGGCACAGTCGCAGCATGGCGGTGCGGAACTCGCCGATCATGGCGTAGTCGCGGTGCACGTCCTGCTGCAGTTGGCGGTTGACATCGCGGCTCAGCTCGCCGGCGGCGACCCCGTGAGTGGCGGCCACCGCCTCGATCGACACGTCGTCGCTGCCCTCGGGGACGGGGTGGGCGGTGGCGGCCAGCGCCCGCCGGACGGCGACGGTGGCCAGGCCGTCCCAGTCGACCTGACGGGCGACGTCGAAGAACACCTGGTCCATCATGTGGATTCTCGTCACCGCCGCGTCGACCCTGGCCGGCACGTAGTCGGCCGCCTCCGCACCGGCCCGCACGGCCGCGCTGAACGCGTCGGCGGTCTCGGCGTCGCGGGCGACGACGAACTTCACCGCCGCCCCGCCGTCGCGCACATACGACTCCAGGTACTCGTGGTCGAGGAACCCGGCGTAGGTGCCGACGTCGATCACGACGACCCTCCCTCGAAGCTGATGCCGGCGTAGAGCT
The DNA here is from genome assembly GCA_038214685.1 of Acidimicrobiales bacterium. Taxonomy (GTDB): domain Bacteria; phylum Actinomycetota; class Acidimicrobiia; order Acidimicrobiales; family AC-14; genus CADCTB01. Next base: position 4,806 of record JBBQRO010000035.1, on the reverse strand, counting down.
TGGTCTGGCCCGACCGGGTGACGGTGGTGAACTTGGCGCCTCCCCGGGTCAGGGCGCTGGCCGGTAGCTGCATCGTGCGGCCGTCCTTGGTGCGCGTCTTGCCGTCCAGGTCGAGGAGGTACATGTCGCGGGCGAACTCCGGCTTGGTGTAGTCCCGGGACGCGCCGGGGAGCAGGGTGAACACGGCGTAGATGTCGGCCAGTATCACCGTGGAGCCGGGTCGGCCGCCCTGGCGGGCCCGGGCCAGGTCGTAGCCCGCGGCCAGGGACTCGAGGAAGGCGTCGGCCTTGAACTTGGGCGGCTTCGACTGGAGGGCCTTGAGCGTGGCCACCAGCACCGAGGGGCGGATGCGGCGGTCCTTCTTCTTGTCGATCACCACGGTGGCGTCGGGCGCGACCTGCACGATGACCGGGTAGCACAGGATGCGGTCGTCGGACTCGAAGGCCTGCACGCCCTCCTCCGCGGCCAGGGCGAGTACCTCCTTGGCGTAGCCGCCGCCGGTGACGTAGGCCTGCTCGTCGAACGTCCAGCCGTCGCGGACGTCGCGAGTGGTCGCCGCGGCCGAATCGGCCAGGCGCACCGACCCGTCCAGCGCCTGGCGCAGCTCGCGGAGCTGGCCCGTCGTGGCCGCGGCCTTGACCTTCTTGGCCTCCTTGAGCGCCGAGGTCAGGCTGCGGACGGCGCTGTCGGCGTCGCGCTCAACCTCCGCGAGCGCCTGCTCGAGGCTGTTGGCTTCGGTCACGGTTGGTCCTCCGATCTAGCTGGCGGCCGAGCTGGACGCCAGCACCAGCTCAACGGATGCGTCGCCGGTGGCGGCGTCGAACTCGAGCAACAGCGAGTCGCCCTCGGCCGCCCCCGCAGCCAACGCTACCGGGCGCATCGAGCCGCGGATGGGTTGGGTGGCCTTGTGGGTCAGGGCCACGGGGCCGAACCGGGTGGTGAAGGTGCGGCGCCCGCCGCAGGGGAGGCCGAGCGCTTCGACCACATGCAGGGGGACCGGCTCGCTGGCGCCCCGCAGCACGGCGGCGTCGACCTCGACCCGCAACTGCGACCGGCCGGTTCGTGGGAACAGCTCCGTGGGCGGGCGCGGCGCCGGCTTGGGCTCGGTGAAGGCCTTGCTACCCCATTCGGTGAGCTCGAAGTGGTCCCGGTCGACCCGGACGAAGCGTCGGTCGCGACAGAGACGGGTACCGAGGCCGGTCGCGGAGTGGGGCTGAGGTAGCAGGGCGGCCAGCTCCCGTGCGGACATGGCCCGGCCGGTGGCGGAAAGGAGCCGCTCGGCCACGTCGGCCGGGTTTCTCGACGGGGCGACGACGAGCCCGTCGACGACGACCGCGGGCTGGGCCGCCAGCCACGCGGCGACGTCGTGGGCGGCGACGCCGGCGGCATCGAGGTCGGCGGTCACGTGGTCGAGCTGGCGCACGCCGCCGTCTTCCCGGAGCAGCCGGCGGGTGTCGGCGATGAGGGTGGCGGGATCGGTGGCGATCCAGCCCTCCCGGCCGCCGACGCGCCGGTAGGGGCCGGCCAGCCACACCAGCAGGGCCGAGCGGGGGTCGGTGCGCGGCGGGAGGCCGAGGTCGGTGAGGGCATCGTCGACCGCCCTGAGGTGGCAGGCGGGCCCTAGCCGGGCCCGCAGATCGCTGACCAGGGGGTCGAGGTCCGGTGTGGCGGCCCTTCGGGCCCGGCGCTCGGCGTGAGCCTGCGTCGGGCCGATCCGGTTCGTCTGAAGGCCGAGGGCCGCCCCCAGGTCCTTGGCCGCGGGCCGGCGGTCGAGGCGCAGGGCGCGGTGGGCGAACAGGGCACGGTAGGTGTGGTCGCCGGCGGCGTGCCAGACCCGGTCGAGCAGCGCGAGGCGGGGGCTGCCAGCACGATCGGCCGCTACCAGCAGGCGCATCGCCGCGCCGCGGACGTCGGCTGGTCCGACGCCCGCGGCGTGGGTCTCGATGGCCCGCCGCAGGTCGCCGCCGGTTGCCGTATCGTGATGGAGGAGCAGGGCCAGGGCCGAAGCGTCCGATTCGGGTCCGGGGGCCGCGGTCCCGTCGTGGCCCGTCTCACCGGTCGACGCCGGCATGGCGGCATCGAGGGCGGCGCCGACGAGGCCGGCCAGGGTCTGAGGGCCCATGCCGGGCCACCGGGCAATCTCACCCAGTGTCCGGGCACTCAAGTCGGCCCAGGTCGTCGCCTTCTCCCGGGCAAGCAGTTCGATGGTGCGGGCCGGGCAACTTCCGGCCGTCGGCCCGCCCTGACAGCTGTTGATCGGCGGGACGACATCGGACAGCGGCAGTGTGCGCAGCGCGGCCAGCGCCTCACGCCCTAGCCCCTTCTCGATGACCGCCCGCAACTCCCGGCGGCCTCGGTCCTCGGTGGGCAGCGGCAGGTCGCGCAGCTCCTCGGCCAGCACCGCCGGCATCGAACCCGGCGAGGCGAGCAGCGCGGAGAGGCGAGTGCGGATCGGGGGCGCCAGGGTGTGCACCTGGGGGAAGAGGTGCCTCAGACGGTCCTGGGATTCCTCGCCCATCAGCTCTCCCCTATTCGCTTTTGTCGGGTCCGTGTGAGGATATCGGCGGGGCCGTGGCGCGTGGCGGAGGGTCGCTCAGCAGGCGAGGACTTTGCCCATGGCGACGCAGAATTCCGGCCACCGTACGCCGCTGACCTGGCCAGCCTGCCGCAGTAAACGGGAGACGGGAACGAGCTGAGCGTTGTCGAGGTTGGCCACACAGTCCTTGTCGAGGCCTTCGGACGGGCCCAGGCCGACCTCTGTAGCGAGTCCCCGGACAGTCGTGGTGATCGGCGCCACGAGCACCCGTGCCAGCAGGGGAGCGACTCGTGCGCGGGTCAGGATCACGACGGGTCGTACCTTGTCGAGGTCGGCCCACCAGACCTGACCATGGGCGAGGTCCTTCATTGCCCCGGGCGTTTCACCCGCCGCCGGCCGGCTTGGTCGCGGACGTCCGTCGGGACCTCCCCGTCGTAGGGCAGGTCCGGCCCCGGCGGCGCCTCCCAGCGGAGTTCCTCATCGGCCTCGTACGGATGGGCGACCAGTACCGCCCGTTCGTGCTCGCCCTCGAGCTGGTCGATCAGAGCGGCAAGCGCCCTGTCGACCACCTGGCTGCCGGGGGCGTGCATGAGGCGCTGCGCCGTGGCCCATCGCTCAGCGTCGACTGTGGTCGATATGCGAACACGAGCCATGGCACGAAATGTAGCATTCTCTTCAACGGTCGACTTCAGGGCCGATACACTGCCTGATGCCCCTGCGCTGGTAGCTCAACGGATAGAGCATCTGACTACGGACTATCGTGGCCTAAGCGCTGTGCTCACCAGCATCTTCGCGGGTCGGAGACGAGCGCTGTGCTCATTGTTATCTGCTGTAAGGTTCGCAGGGTAGAGGGCGCTTCCTGAGAACCGCTGCGGCCGACTCGGATCGTCGGCGCCCGGCAACGCCAGCGTCAGGTCGGGCGCGACCGGGCGTGGCGGCTGCCCCCGCGTTCGCTCGTCACCGAGCAGAGCCTGCGGGCCGAGCCTGGCCAACGCCAAGGACCAGGCCCGTCGCCTGACCTGACCGAGGAGGCGAGCGTCCTGCGTTACCGCCTCGCCCGCCAACTCTCGGCGCCGAGGCGGACGTCGCCCGGGGCCGGCGTCGGTGAGGTGTTGTTGCCCAGCTGGATCTGAGTTGGCCGCCTCAATCGCCGGCAAGGAGACCTACAGAACGACTACCTCGACGAGATCGTCGAGTGCCAGGAAGTCGTCGCCGTTGCGGGTGTAGAGCGGAAGGCCGGCGGCGAGGGCGGTCGCCGCGATGAGCAGGTCGACGGCTCGGGGCCCCCGGGCCTTGCGCCCGGCGGCCATGACAGCCGAGAAGACGCGGCCGTAGGCTCGGGCGGCATCGGTATCGAAGGGGAGCGGGTCGAACGCGGCCTCGGCCCGCTGCAGCCGGTCCTGGCGGCGCCCACGCTCCTTTGGATCGGACGTCGCGTGGGGACCGGCGGCGAGCTCGGCCATGGTGAGGGCGCTGACCGCGACCTCCCGGGGAGCTGGGAGGGGTCCAGCATTTCGATGTCGATGATTGCCGATGTGTCGAGCAAGCCGCGCCGGTGCCGTCGATGCTCAGGCACGGGGTGCCGGGTCCTGGTTGGCGACCTGGTCCAGGTCGGAGCGGAAGCGCATAGCGTCGATGGCGGGTGCCGTCCGGAAGAGGGCGACCGCAGTTTCGGCCGCCACGAAGCGGTGGCGGCGAAACGGGGTGAGCTCGCCCACCGGAACGCCGTTGCGCGTAACGATGAACGTCTCGCCCTCGTCGAGCTTGCGCATGATCTCACCGCTCTGGTTCCGCAGCTCTCGCTGGGTGACCTCGCGACTCATGACGCTACCGTAGCACGGGTGCTACGGGTCGACTGCCCCCTTGGCGTCGTCGCCCATGGTCGGGGCCAGATGCTTGGCCGGAGCCGACCGGTTGCAGATTCGAGACATTGCTGGGATGAAAGCGTTACGTCCGGACGTCAAAGTGGCATGCTGTTGTCGGACAGGCCCGATCAGGATGTGAGCGTCGTTCCCGGTGAGTATGTGGGGACCTGACGACGGAACGACCGAAGTCGGTGGCCGGCAGGGAGAAGGGCGCGGGTAGGCCCGCCAGCGGAGCTGGCGGGCGAGGTCAATGGTTCCTGTTGCCGTGCCCGCCGGCGTCAAGGCCCTCCGCTTCGCTCCGGTCCCTGCGGGACGGCCCGGACGGGCCGGCCTGGACCCCGGCTCAGCGGCGGAGGACGATGCCTGGGTCGGCGGCGGCCCACACCTCGGCGGGTCGCCCGGCGG
>JBBQRO010000034.1:0-29178 GCA_038214685.1 Acidimicrobiales bacterium | reverse complement strand
CGGAGATATAACCAGAACTTGTGGATCAGCCACCTGACTCGGGGCGCGGCGTACCTTCCTCGTTGAACCAAAACGAGAGCCAGCGGTGGAACGCTGGCGAGGAAGGAACGCCGATGTTGAGAGTAGTTGTTGACGACGATGCCAGCGCGGAGCTACACGCTGGGCTTGACGAGATCGTTCGTGAGGGTGCCCGGCGGATGCTCATCGCCACCATCGAGGCCGAGGCTGACGGCTACATCGAGGCCCTCGCCGGTGAGCTCGACGAGAAGGGCCACCGCCTCGTGGTGCGCAACGGCCACGCTGTGGCCCGCACCATCACCACCGCCGCTGGTGGAATCGAGATCGAGGCGCCCCGGGTGGACGACCGTCGGGTCGACCCAGAGACCGGCCAGCGATGCCGTTTCGCCTCGGTGATCGTGCCGCCGTGGTGCCGCAAGAGCCCCAAGGTGGTCGAGGTGCTGCCACTGATGTACCTGCACGGGATGTCCAGCGGCGACTTCGCCCCCGCGCTGGGTGAGTTCTTCGGCTCCGCTGCCGGCCTTTCGGCCTCGGTGATCACCCGCCTCACCCACCAGTGGCAGGACGAGCGGGCCGCCTTCGCCAAACGGGACCTGTCGGCCGTGGACTTCGTTTACGTGTGGGCCGACGGGATCCACTTCAACGTCCGCCTGGAGGAGGAACGCCTCTGCGTCCTGGTCATCGTGGGCGTCCGCGCTGATGGGACCAAGGAACTGGTGTCCATCACCGACGGCTACAGGGAGTCGACGGAGAGCTGGGCCGACGTGCTGCGGGACTTGAAGCGCAGGGGAATGACGGCCCCGGTGCTGGCCGTCGGTGACGGGGCATTGGGGTTCTGGGCGGCGTTGCGAGAGGTGTTCCCGGCCACCGCACCCCAAAGATGCTGGGTCCATAAGGTCGCAAATGTTCTTTCAGCCCTTCCCAAGTCAGCCCAGCCGACGGCTCGGCGGATGCTGGCCGAGATCCGTGACGCCGAGGACCGGGCGCATGCCGTCACCGCCATCGACGCCTTCGCAGAGGCCTACGCGGCCAAGTACCCCAAGGCGGTGGCCAAAGTCGTCGACGACGCCGTCCCCCTACTGGCCTTCTTTGACTTCCCGGCCGAGCACTGGATCCACCTTCGGACCACCAACCCCATCGAGTCCACCTTCGCCACCGTGCGGTTGCGGACCAAGGTGACCAAGGGACCGGGGTCTCGGGCCGCCGGCCTGGCCATGGCCTTCAAGCTCATCGAGGCGGCCGAGCACCGTTGGCGGGCCCTCACCGGCGCCCACCTCGTCGCCCTGGTCCGCGCCGGCGCCTGCTTCAAGGACGGCGCGCTGGTGGAGCGCCAGGAGATCGAGGAGCAGGTGGCGTGATCACCGTGAGCGACGACACCGCGACGACAGCGACGACCACGACCACCTGCCTGCGCTGTGGTGTGGCCTTCGATCGCCTCGGCCGGCAACGGTTCTGCTCAACCGTTTGTCGCCAGAGCGCGTGGCGCCAACGGCGGTCGGCGCCAATCGAGCCGATCGTGGCCAAGGCCGACGTCGTATACGAGTGCCAGGACTGCAACGCCCGCTACATCGGCGATCAGAGATGTGACCTCTGCAACCGGTGGTGCCGCCGAGTTGGACCCGGCGCGGAGTGCCCACATTGCGGCGATCCTGTGGCCATCACGGACATCCTCTCGCCCGAGCAGCTCGCCCAGCCAACCCCGACCACGTCGAAAAGGAGGACCCGCTCGACCTGAACGCAGTCAGGAAGCCGCCGCGCCCAAGAAACTCATCCACAAGTCTTGACTATTTCTCCTTCATGCGGTCGGCCAGGCGGTGATGGTCTCCGTCGGCCATCACGATCTTGCCAGTGCGATGGTCGATGGCGACGTACATGCCCTCGTAGCCAGCGAAGTCGGTTCTGATCGGTTCCATACGAATCTCCTCCGAACAAGTCTACGTCCGTGGCTCGTCCCTGAGATCGATGCGTCCGTCGTGGGTGCTGATGACGCTGGGAACCCGAGCCGTTGTGGCCCGTTTGTGGCCCACGGCCGGATCGGGCCCCCGCCGGAGCCAAGCCTGGCGACCAGAAAACAACTCAGCCCGGGAAGCTCAGTCCTCGATCGATGCGGACGGGCGCACCGCCACCTCGTCAGCCACCCGGGCCGTTCCCTCGGCGTCGTCGGAGTCCGAAAGGGCGGCGGCGGTGAGCCGGGCCATGCGCTCGCATGCGTGCTTCGCGAACTTCACCTGCTGGCGCCGGCCGAAGACCCGCACGCCCAGCCGGACAATCGGGTTGCCGACCCGGGACCGCTGGGAGAAGCGGCACGTGTGGAACTCGACCTCGCCGGTGTCGAGCCATTTCCAGACCTCATAGTCCATCTGGCCCATCTCGAGGTGGCCCTGCAGGGTCCGGTAGTTCCAGCCCCACACCCGGACCTCCCGCCCGTCGACCTGCCGGGTCTCGTCGACCACGCCCCCGACCCGTACGCCGAGGCGGAAGCGCAGGCCGTAGAACCGGACCTCGAGGAGCATGTCACGCTCCTCCAGCGGCCGGTCGGGGTAGTAGACGGCCCGGACAATCGAGGGGTCGGCGAACTCGTAGGTTCGCATCAGGCCCTGGGCGATCTCCCAGCTGCCCCCCGGCACGGGCGGCCCGGGCCGCTCCGGGGGCAGGGCCTGGCAGTAGTCGTCAGACAGCCAGCCCTCATCGGGGTTGAACCCCTCAGGGCCGGCCAGCTCGAAGTTGAGGCCCTTGTCGTGGAGCTCGTCGAGCACCCGCCTCGACCCGGGGTCACCGAGCGACCGGCCGTGCTCGCCGGCCTCGCCCTCGTCGTCGACGATCCTCGTCTCGATGTCGATGCCTCGCCGCAGCCGGCCTCCGGCGGTCTTCCCCACCCGTTCCAGGAACGACGTCCACAGGTGAAGCTGGACTTCCTTGGCCATGTGAACCCGCTGGTACATGACGCGGGAGAGCTGGTCCCCGCTGCGGGCCCACGACTCGATGGTGAAGACCAGCGTGCCGTCGTCGTCGGGATGCTCGACACGGAACTCGATCTGTCCCGCCTCCAGGTGGCCGTCGAGGGTGGCCAGGCGGAACGACGTCGACGTCCGGGCCACGACCCGCACCGGGCCGTCCCAGGGTCCGGGCATGCGCACGACGTACTCGTCGCCCACCTCCATGCACCCCTTCTCACCGAGCACCTTGGTGAAGCGTGCGAACTCAGTGGGAGTCACTCTGTTCATGTCGGCGGAGACCTCGGCCATCAGCTCTTCTGCCGAGAGCCGCGGCTCGTCGATCTGCGCCCGGTAACGGCGGTGGAAGAGCGGCCCGACCCCGGCGTCGGACAGCTGTGTCTCGTCGCGCGACGCGCCGAATGGGAACGGAGGCGGGCCGTCGCGCTCCATCGACCCCGCCAGCTCCCGGCGGTGGAGCGGGGTGATCCGCCACATATAGCTCCAGGCGGTAAGCCCTATCCCGACCGGCCAGGCGGCGGCGGTGACGAGGCGGTGGGAGCGGGACGGTCGGCGGGGCACAGGCGTCTCAGTGTGTAGGTTGAGGCAATGCTAGGTCGGGCGCTGCACGCACGAGGACTGCAGGGATGGCACCTGCACACGCTGTCCCTGGCCAGCATCCTCCTCTGCATCGGCCTGTGGATCCGGGCCAAGACCGTCGATCAGTCCGCTCGGGGCAACGCCGAGCGCCGTGCCCTCTTCGTCGGCCTGTGGCCGCCGATGTTCTGGCTCATCGGCGACTCCGTCGAGAAGCACGAGTAGCGCGCGCCGCACCATCCCTAGGCGCTACCCCGGCGCGGCGTCCGCCAACCCGAGGGCGGGAGGCTGATCAGTCACCTGAGGTCAGAAAGGCGTTGGTCGGCATCGCGGACGGCGGCCGACGCGTTGGATGCCGCGTCCTCGGCGCGGGAGGCGGCGTCCTCGGCCTGCTCCGCGGCGCGCACCGCTTCCTGCAGCCGGCGCCGCGTCTCGGCGAGCAGGTCCTCCACCCGGGCCACCTCGCCTTCGGCCTCCTGAGCGGCCTGCCGGCGCTCGGACACCGTCGCCACCGCAGCGCGCACCTGGGTCGAACGCTCCTCCCACCTGCGTTTGGGCTCCTCGACCGCGTGCCGGGCCTCCCGCCGCGCCCGCTCGGGCCCGGGATCCAGCTCGGGTTTCGAAGGGGGCACCGTCGCCCGCTTCGAGGCCCGAGACTCGGTCACTTTCAAATCGAACGCGGCCGAATCGAACGCGGCAAAGCCCGACGGAGGCTGGAGCGACCCCGACAGCCGGCCGGCGAGCACGGCCTCCGCCGCCTCGGCATCGAGCGACGCCGCCTCCAACGTCGCTGCCACCTCGCCGGCGTGAGCTCCGGGGCCGCCGCCGCCCCGGTCTGCGAGGAAGCCCTCGGCCCGCTCGGCGAGGCCGGCCACCGCGTCGCGTCGGGCCCGACCGGCCTGACGGAGGTCGCCGGCCCGGTCGCCGGCCAGCGCGCCGTCCTGGGCGGCTCGGAGCACCTCGCCCAGCCGGACCAGCTCCTCGACCTCCCCTGGATGGCGTCGGGCCAGCTGGTTCACCGCCCACGCCGCCGGAGTGGGCCGCCGGAGCTTGGAGACCTCGGCGGCAAGCCGGCGGTCGCCGGCCGTGCGCAGCCGGCGCACCAGCACATTGCGCCCGGCCACGAAGTCGATCGGATCGAGGCCGTAGAGCGCGTCGGTCTCCTCACTGCCGTCGGTGTCCCCACCCCCCGACTGGTCGGCCATGCCGCAGTTCTACTCCCCGACCTCCCGGGTAGGTAGCCCCGGGTGACCTTCGACTTCGCCTTCGACCCTCTGTACCGGGCCTTCGCCCTTCCCTTCGGCGTGACCCCGGGCAACGCCCGGGTCGACGTCGAGGACGGCCGCCTGGTGGCCCGGTTCGGCCTGTGGCGGCTCTCCACCGATCTGGCCAACATCGAGGACACCGAGGTCAGCGGTCCGTACCGCACCCTGGCCACCATCGGCCCGGCCCACCTGTCCGTCGTCGACCGCGGCCTCACCTTCGCCACCAACCGCCGCCAGGGCCTCTGCATCCGCTTCCGTGAGCCGGTACCCGGCATCGAGCCCACCGGGCGCCTCCGCCACCCGGGGCTCACCGTGACCGTCACCGACGTCGGCGGCCTGGCCGCCGCGCTCGCCGGCGCTTGACCAGTGAGCGGCCCGCGTCGGTAAGGTTCGGATTCGAACCAGCGGGCTGAAAGAAGGAGCGAGCATGGGAACCGTCGCACGGGTCACCGAGATCAGCGCCATGTCACCGAAGGGCTTCGACGACGCCATCAAGGTGGGCATCGACCGGGCCAGTCAGACGTTGCGCAACGTCACCTCGGCCTGGGTGAAGGAGCAGCGGGTCGACATCACCGACGGTGCCATCGTGCGCTACCAGGTCAATCTGATGGTCACCTTCGTCCTCGACGACTGATCGCGCCCCGATCAGCGCTCAGGTCAGGTCGACCTGGGAGTGGTCGCCCAGCATGAAGCGGTTGGCCCGGGGCCGACGGGCCGAGCGGGTGACCACCACCTGCTTGCCGATCAGGGAGTCCTCCACCCGGGTGATGTCGACGATGCGACTGTCGGCGAGGATCACCGAGTGCTCGATCTCCGAACGAAGCACCTGGCAGTGCTCGGCGATGGAGGTGAACGGGCCCACGAAGCTGTGCTCGATGCGGGTGCCGGCGCCGATGATGGCCGGGCCGCGGATGGTGGAGGCGATCACCTCCGCTCCGGCGCAGACCACCACCCGGCCCTCGATCTTCGACTCCGCGTCAACCGAGCCGTCGATGCGCTGATCGAGGGTTTCGAGGATGAGCCGGTTGCCCTCCAGGAGGGCGTCGAGCTTGCCGGTGTCGATCCACCAGCCGTCGACCACCTGGTGGTGGACCCGGTGGCCGTTGTCGAGCAGCCACTGGATGGCGTCGGTAATCTCCAGCTCGCCCCGAGCCGACGGCTCGATGGCCCGGACGGCCTGGTGGATGGTGGGGTCGAAGAGATAGACCCCGACGAGGGCGAGGTCCGAGGGCGGATCCTCGGGCTTCTCCACCAGCCGCAGGACCTCGCCGTCGGGGCCGATCTCGGCCACGCCGAAGCGCTGGGGGTCGGGAACCCGGGCAAGGAGGATCTGGGCGACGGCCGGCTTGGACCCGGTGCCGAGGCGGCCGTCGGCCTCGAAGCGCTCGACGAACCCGCGCACGCCCTGGCGCAGCAGGTTGTCGCCCAGGTACATGACGAAGTCGTCCTGGCCCAGGAAATCGCCGGCGATCAACACGCAGTGGGCCAGCCCGAGCGGGGCGTCCTGAGGGATGTAGGTGACCTTCAACCCCCATGCCGACCCGTCACCGACGGCGGCGCGGATCTCCTCGGCGGTGTCGCCGACGACGATGCCGACCTCGACGATGCCCGCCTCGGCCATCTGCTCCAGCCCGAAGAACAGGATGGGCTTGTTGGCCACCGGCACCAGTTGCTTGGCGCTGGTGTGGGTGATCGGCCGCAGGCGGGTGCCCGCCCCGCCGGCGAGAATCAGAGCTTTCACCGGTAGCGGTCTAGCCGCTCATTGCCCGTCCATCCACCTGAGCAGCTCCTCGTCGGTCAACCGGCCCGTAGCCGCCAGCCGGCGCCGGTCCACGACGGCGCTCGGGAGCATGCGCAGGAACGCCCCGTACGCCCGCATCCGCCGGCGCACGGTCTCCACCGACAGCGGCCGGCGGTGGACGAGCGGGGCGACGACGTCGCGCCGGGCATAGGAGGCGGTGACGAACAGGTGCCGGAGCGTTTGGCGCATGGCCAGTGAAAGCGGGGCGTTGCGGGCCAGGGTGAGCAGGCGGTTGCGCCCGTCGTAATGCTGGAAGAGCCGCGACCCCTCCACCGACGACGCCGAGTGCACGTGGCGCACGACCGACTGCGGGGCGTAAACGTAGCGCCACCCCTGGGCCCGGCCCCGCCAGGCCAGGTCGAAGTCCTCGTAGTACAGGAAGTAGCGGGGTTCGAACAACCCGACGCGCTCCAGGTACTCCCGGGAGAGCAGCACCGCGGCGCCGCACCAGGCGAACACCTCCTCGGTCTGGTCGAACTGGCCCTCGTCGCGTTCGAGATAGCCGCGATCGGCGCCGTGGCCGTCGGCGAGGATCACCGACCCGACGTTGTTGACGACGTCGAATGGTTCGTCGTGGAGGGCCACCGGGTACCAGGCCGGCGACACCGTCACCTGGAGCTCGGTCCGGTGCGGCCCGGACTCCACCACTACCGGCCGGCCCTCGGCGGCGGCCAGGCGCAGCTCAACGCGGCCCGCCGGCACCCGCAGGTGGCCGTGGCCGTCGGTCCACGCAAACGCCATTCCCCCGCCGGCGTCGTGTTCCAGCCCCCAGAAGCCCGAGACCCGGTGGACGCGGTCCCACGCGTCCTGGCCGTCCACCGTCACCCCGAGCAAACGCACACCCAGCGGGCGCCGGTCGCCGACGCCCCGCGTCGTGGTGGCCGAGACGAGCCGGAGGTCGACGAAACGGTCGGCGAACAGAATCTTCGGGCATGCCGCGCCGAACCCGGAATCGGCGTCGAGCGCCTCGACCAGGGGCGACAGCCACCCGGGACCGACCTGGGCGTCGTTGTTGACCAGGGCCACGAAGTCGACTCCGTCGAGGTCGGCCAGGGCCAGGTTGCAGCCGCCGCCGAAACCCAGGTTCCCGCCGGCGTCGACCACCCGCACCTCGGGGCGCTCGGCCCGCACCCGTGCGGCCACACCGTCGGTCGAGCCGTTGTCGACCATGACCACCTCGAGGGCATCGGCGGGCCATTGGGACCTCCGCAGGCTCTCCAGGCACGAGAGGGTGAGGGCGCCGCCGTTGTAGTTGACGACGACGACCCGTACCCGGGGCACGTCGCCCTCAGGTCGCGGCAGGCTGGTGCCCGGTGGTCGGCGCCGTGCTCATCCGGACCATATGCGAGCCCGTTCCCGCCGGCGGATGGGGGCTCGGCTGAGCAGGCACAGCAGGGCCCGGAGATAGTGGTACGCCAACTTGACGTTCCGGGTCGACGGCTTCCCTGCGGCCCTCACCCGCATGCTGACGGGCACCTCCACCACCCGGAAGCCGGCCTGGCACGCCAGCAGCAGCGCCTCGACCGTGTCGCCGAGGTACTCATTCGGGTACCGGGCCGCGTAGAAGGAGAGGAGCGGCGCCGAAAAGCCCCGGAAACCGGAGGATGTGTCGGAGAAGCTGCGGCCGGAAAGAACCCGCACCGCCAGCCTCAGGAGGCCCATGGCGCCGGCCCGGAGCCGGCCGACGTCGTAGGCCGATTCCGCCTCCGGCGAGGCGAAACGGCTGCCGATCACCAGGTCGGCGCCGGCGTCGAGGGCGAGCAGCAGCGCCGGCACCTGGGAAGGGTCATGCTGCCCGTCGGCGTCGAACTGGAAGGCCCGTTGGTAGCCGTGTTGCACGGCGTAGCGGAAGCCGGCCTGGAGGGCTCCACCGATGCCGAGGTTGAACGGCAGGACGGCCACCTTGACACCCATCCCCCGGGCAACCGCCGCGGTACCGTCGGTGGAACCGTCGTCGACGACGAGGATGTCGATCTCGGGCCAGCGCCGCCCCAATTCGATGAGAACTCCCGGCAGGGCACCCTCCTCGTTGAAGGCGGGCAGGATGGCGAGCGTCCGCGGGAAAGGCGCAGTCGGCGTCGCCGGATCCCGCACGAAACCCTCCGTCGTCGTCACCGGTGGTCGGGGCGCGGCGCGCCGGGCGCCACCCGGGCCACCATCACGAACTCGTTGTAGGTGAACATGGATCCGAGGAACCGCGGCAGCGGGAAGGAGTACTGGCGCTGCACCTCCAGCCCCGTGCTCGACGCCAGCTGTGAGAGGGCCTCGAAGTCGACGAACGTCACGTGGGTGGCGTCGTGTGCGTACCCTCGTTCCTGGGGGCAGATGAACGCCACCGATCCCGCCGGACGCAGATACGAAAGGTAGGCGGCCACGAGCCTTTCGGCACTCGGGGCGTCCATGTGCTCGACGACATGGGAGAGCAGCAGTGCGTCGAAGCCACCCGACTGGGCTTGGGGCGAGGCGGCGAACTCCTCCGGCGTGAACGCCGTCAGTCCTCTCGAGCGCGCTACCTCGACCGAGCTCGGATTGTGATCGACACCCACGCTTCCGGGCTCGAGCACGCCGAGATTGCGCCCGAGCCCGCAGCCCACGTCGAGCGTCCGCCCCAGACCGAGACGGCGGAGGTTCCACCGGTACGGACGCTGGACATCGAGGACCCGCTTCCAGCCCGCAGACTCCAGGACGGCCAAGCGCTCCGTGTAGGCGACACCCTCGGTGTCGGTCGGGTGCTCACGGCTCATGGGAACCACCCCTGCACATCGGCCACCACGTGGACGTTGCCGGCATGGTTGTAGAGCGCCACTCTTCCGTTGCTGCCCACCGGCACCACGACCATGTTGGCCCGGGTCTGGCCGGCCACGAAATTGAGGTTGGAGGCGTTCAGGGGCCCGCCTCCGCCCGACGGGTACACCCGGAGGTAGCTCTCCGGGCCGCTGTGCTCGGTCACCGTGACATTCAGCACGACGGCCCGGATGAACGGTGGGGCGCCATTGACCCCGGCGACCGCCATCTCGATGGTGCCGTTGGGCCCGACCCGCCCGAGCGTGCCGCCGTTGCCGGTCCGGGTGTCGAGACCCCGCACGGGAGCAGTGGGCACGAAGCCCGTCGCCGCCCCCGGGCCGTACCACCCCAGGACGTCGGCAACCAGGTCGACGGTGCCGTTGTGGTTGTAGAGCGTCACCCGGCCGTCGGCAACCCTCACGATCACCATGTTGGGCGCCGCCGGCCCCGAAGCCACATTGAGGTTCGACGCCACGGGGCGTGCCGCTCCCGCCGGGTAGACCGTCACGTAGCTGTCGGGGCCGCGCAGGCCGACGGCCGTGACGTTGAGCGCCACGGCTGCGACGTTGGATCCAGGGACGCCGCCCACGCCGGCCAGTGTGAGGTCGATGGCGCCCCCCGGCCCGATCTGGCCGGCGGCACCTCCGCGGCCGGTGCCGTCACGGGTGTCGAGTACGCGGGCCGGGGCCACCGGCGTGTACCTGGCGCCGGCGCTGGGCGAGGCCGTGTACCAGCCCTGCACGTCGGCGATCACCGCCACGCGGCCGTTGTGGTTGAAGATCGAGATCTTTCCTCCTGCCCCGACCTGGGCCACGACCAGGTTGGGCACGATGCGACCCTCGGTGACATTGAGGCTGGATGCGACAGGTCTCGGCGAGCCCGCAGGGAACACGGTGAGGAAGGTCTCCGGCCCCACCACGTCGGCGGCCGTCACGTTGAGGACGACGGAGCGGACGTTCGCCGTGGGCACGCCGCCCACTCCGGTCACGGAGACGTCGATGGTCTGGCCGGGCCCCAACGGCGCCTGGGCCGCGCCGGTGCCGTCACGGGTGTCGAGGATGCGCGCCGGCGTCAGCGGCATGTACGTGGACTCGGCTGGCTCCCAGAGGTACGACACCGTCACCCACGCGTTCTCGAGGTTGCCGAGCCCTAGCTGGGCGGCGGCCGCCACCGACAGGTCGATGCCGGCCGGGTTCAACACGCAGCGGCCGAACTGGTCGGCCCCTCCGGAGCGCCCCGTGGGCTTCTCGTCGAGATCGCCGCAGTTACTGACGACGTTGTAGTTGTTGTAGAAGGCAGCCTGGGCCTCGGGTGTGCCGGTGGGCAGGTCGGTGAAGCGCCGGCGAGGACGCTGCGTGCCCGAGGCGGCGTTCCAGTAGTTGTCGTCGAGGTTCCAGGGGCCGACCTCTTTCACCGGGATGGTGGCGCTGCGGCCGTTGTCGAGGGTGAGCGCCACCCGGTAGTCCAGGTTGAGCGGGTAACCCGGCCCGCAATTGGCCGCGGCCAGGGCCGAGACGTTCCCCAGCGAGGCGAACTTCACACACCGGTCGGGAAGGGCCACCTCGACCGCGCCGGGTGTGTTGGGCGCGTACTGAGTGGCGAAGACCCGGTAGGTCACGAACAAGGGCTGGCCCGCAACCTCGGCGGCGACCTGCGGTCCTCCCTCGGCGGCGATGGCCGGCCTCGGCCCTCCCCCGTTGGGCCGCGGCTCCCCCGCGTCCCGGCCGGCGGCTTCGGCCTGCGCCTGGGACGGGGGCATGGGCGGAGGTTCGTTGGCGCCCGCCACCTGGGCGCGCGCCAGCGGGAGATCGAGGCACAGGACGCTCCAGAGCAGCGCAGCCAGCACTACGAGGGTGCCCCGCCTGCCTCGGATGTGGTCAACCACCAGCAATTGCTCCTTCTTCGTTGTCGGCGCGCAGCAGCGCCACTTCCTGGGCCAGGATCTGTGTCCGCTCCTGAAGCCTGGAGAGCTCCCAGGAGAAGTGGACCACCACGACGAACAGCACGGTGATGGCCCCCAGGAAGACGGTGGCCGGGCCGTAGGAGATCCCCAGCGCTATCGACACCCGGTCGACCGTGCCGGGGAAGCTGGCCAGGAAGAGCAGGATGACGCCGACCGCCATCCACAGCACGGCGTACCTCGGGGCCAGCTGGCTGCGGCGCAGCATGCGCACGACAAAGAGGAGGCTGCACAGCGTCACAAGGAGGACGACGATGTGCCCCCTCGTGCTCACGGCCTGCTCCCGGCGGGGCGCCATGGTGCTGTCAATGCCACCTCCGGCTGTTGCGTCGGGGTCGATGCTAGACGTTGGCCCGACACCTTGGGCGGACCGGTTCAGATCATCCGCCGCACCAACGACCAGTACGCAGCCACCACGGCGTCGAGCGGACGCGCCCAGTCGGGCATCAGGAGGTTGCCTGCGTCGAAGCGCGACGCGAGGTGAGGAGCCAGCTCCCGATCGCCGACCACACGCTCCTCCTGCAGCATCCGCCGCCGGACCCGCACCCGGTCACGGTGACGCCAGAGCCACCGCCACCCCGCCACCTTCTGGCGGATCCAACCGGCGTGGAGGGCCACGGCGAGCATGCCGACCTCAGTCGCCAGCAGCATGGGAAGCAGCAGCATCAGGGTGCGGCGCTCGTACAGAGTGGCCACGAGGAACAGGCGGTTGCGTTCCAACAGGAAGAACTTCGACGGGTTCCGGGACATGTCGTAGCGGTGGGTGACCACGGCGTCGGGCACGTACACCACGACCAACCCTCGAAGCCGGCAGCGCAGACTGAACTCGAGATCCTCGTGGTAGGCGAAGTAGTCCTCGGCGAACCCACCCAGCTCAACGAAGAGCGACCGGCGAACCGCCATGGCGGTGCCGCTGGCGCCGACGACGTCGCGGCGCACGTCGTCCGGTGGGACCGGTTCACCGAACCCGCCGCTCCAGCTGAAACCGAGGAAGTGGAGCGGATTCCCCCACGAGTTCATCAGTCCGGGGTCCTCCGCAAGGCGGACGCTGCCTGAGGCGGCGCCGACCGACGGATCGAGCGCCACCTCGGACAGGCGGGCGAGCGCTTCAGGCGCCAGGACGGCATCCTGGTTCAGGAAGAAGACGACATCGCCTCGTGCATGCGCCAGCCCGGCGTTGCACCCGCCGGCGAACCCGAGGTTCGATCCCGGCCGCACGACCGACACCCGATCGAGGGCAGCCAGTGGATCCGTCGTACCACCGGTGCCGCCATTGTCGACCACGATCACCTCGGTCTCGACGCCCGTGGAGGCGAGCGCAGAGGCCACCGACCGTTCCAGCCACGGGTCGATGCCGTACGCCGGCACCACGACGCTGACCAACGGCCGACCGGCCGACGGCGGGCCGCCGTCGCCGCCTACGGTACGGTCGGCGGAAGGTATCCCGGCTCCTCGTTGATGGAAACGGTCGCCACAGCGGCGCGTCTGAGCAGCGGGGCGAGCCCAAAGGCCATTGTTGCGAAGGCCACCATCGACCCGGCCAGCAGGGCCCGTTCCGCCCGAAGGAGCAGGCCAGGGCTGACGACGACGACCACGACGAACGTGGCGAAACCAGCCATCCACGCCACCGCCGCCCGACTCGGGGAGCGCAGGGCAATGAGGCCCTGGGCGACGGTCATGGCCAGCATGTAGAAGGCGCTGGCCGCCGCCAGGTAGAGCAGGTCGCGGCGACCGAGCCGGAATGCCGACCCGAACAACACCCGCACGGCCGCGGGGCCCGCCACCGCCGCGCCCACGGTGCCCGCCAGCCCGAAGGCGCCCACCACGGCCACGAGCCGGCGCACGCCGTCCCGAAACTCTTGGTGGAGGCCGGCGGCGGCCAGTCGCGACAGGCGCGGCAGCGCCGCAGCCTGCACCGAAGCGAAAAGGAACAATGGGACCCGGGTCACGATCAGGGCGGCCACAAAGCGTCCGACCGTCGCATTCTCGGCCGCAGTGGCCAGCAGCTTCACCGCCACCGGCGCCCCGTTGACCAGAAGCTGGGCGAACAGCGACCCGGCCAGGAGCCAACCGAGTGCATTGGTGAGGCTCGGCCCGGACGCGGCACCCTCCGGCTCAGCCGTGCGTGGCGAACCGGGCGAGAACAGGCCCTGGCCCCTCGCCCCGATGGCGGCGGCGAGAAGCGGGGTCGCGCCCAGGACCAGCCCGTAGGGCCCCGGGGTGGAGACGCCTCCCGCAGCCAGGGCCACGCACCCGACCAGGCGGAGGCTCCCCTCGGCGCCCAGGATCAGGCCATAGGAGCGGAACCGCCCGGTGCCGGCCAGTGCGCCACGGACCAGGTGCTCGGCGAAGTACCCGAACAGCGACAGGATGAGGCCGACCAGCAGCAGCGGCTGGTCGTCGAACAGCCGGGACAGCAGCCAACCGCCTGCCACCACGGCGACCACCGCGAGCAGGGCGGCGATTGCCGTCCCGGCCAGGGCGGCCTTCCGCACCAGGTGCTCCGATCTCCTGCCGGTGGCCTGGCGCGCCGAGATGGCCCGGGCCAGCTCCTGCTCGAGCGGCACGAACACGCCGGGCCCGACCAGGAACACCAGGGCCCACAGCACCGACAAGGGCGCGTACCTCTCGGGGCCCAGGCTGCGGGCGGCCACGATCAGGAAGCCGTAGGCGGTGACCCCTAGCACGATCAGGCCAACGGCGATCGGCACCATTCCGCCGGGCAGGTTCGAGGCAAGCCGACGGGCGATGGGGCCGCCCCGACCCTGGCGCGTCAGGGCCACTCGGCGGGCTGCGATTCCATCTTCGGGAGCAACCTGTTCGCCCGTCAGCCCCACAGGCGACGGAGCCGACCGGCGGCCTTGGCGGCCACCAGTCGGGTGCCGCCCGTAGCCAGGTGGTCCTGCAGAGCCCGAACGTCCTCACGGAAGCCCCTCGGCACCGGGGGCACGACGGCCAGCTCCGTGCGCATAGCGCCCACCAGGGCCGGATCGAGAAGGTCGGGAGCCCGCCGCGGGGCGCGGCAGAACGAGACGAGTGGCTCCAGCACCTGCGACCAGCGAAGGTGGGCGGCGGCGGCCGAAGCGCACTTGGCATGCCGCTCACGGAGGTCGTCGTCCTCAAGCATGGTCACCAGCGCGTCGGCCAGCGCGTCGACGTCGCCCGCCGGCACACTGATGCCCGCGCCGCTGGACACGACGATGTCGGCCAAGGCGTCGCCGGCGGTGGCGACGACGGGAAGGGACGCCCACAGGTAGTCGAGGATGCGGGTCCTGAAGGACAGGGCGCTCTCGAGCCCGTCGAGGTGGGTGCTCACCCCAACGTCGGCCTCGAGCAGGTAGTTCTGCCTGTCCTCGTAGTCGACCCACCCTTCGTTGAAGTAGACGTGGCTCCCGGTGAGACCCAACCGGTCCGACAGCTCGCGGGTGGCCACCGCCATGGCCATCTCTGGGATGTCCGGGTTGGGGTGCTTGAGACCCATGAACACCAGCCGCACCGTCGGCACCCGGCGTCGCACCCTGTCCACTGCATGCAGCAGCGTCAGCGGGTCGAACCAGTTGTAGATCCCACCCCCCCATAGGACGATCTTGTCGTCGGCTCCGACGCCGGGCACGACCCCGCGCATGGCGGCGCCGGTACGCACCGGTGCCTGGTCCGGGACACCGAAGGGCACCACGGCCAGGAGGGACCGCAGCGTCTTGTCCTCGTCGTAGGTGCGGGGGTTGACGCGACCGACAGCCGCCATCTGGCCCAGCCAGAAGTCGCGCTGGCGCTCGCTGGCGCAGAGAAAGAAGTCGCCCCGGATCAGCTGCTCGTTCAGTACCGCTGTCGCAGACCGGACCGCCTGTCGCCGGCCCCGCCGGCCCTCGTCGCGGCCCTGTTCGAGCTGCTCGAGATGAAGAGGGTCGTAGAGGTCGGCGACGATGACCTTGGTCGATGACAAGAGGAAAGGCCGGGCATGGATCAACCACCCCTGGAACACGAACACGTCGCACCACCGCTCGAGTTCCTCCAATCCGGCGTCGTCGACCGCCTCGATCGAGAACCGCTGGTCCGACAGATCGGCGATGGTCGTGCTGACCAGCCGGACTTCGTGCTCGGACGACAGTGCGGCGGCGATCTGCCAGGCCCGGATGGCTGGTCCCGCCATCTTCGGGGCCAGCGAGTCACAGGTACCGACGACGACCTTCACAGCTCCTCGGCCAGCTTGGGCTCCAGGCGCCGGAAGACGAGGAGCCCGAGGGACAGCACTGCGGCCGACACCGCGATCAGATAGATCATGTCGGCCAGCGGTGGGAACCGCAGATGGTACAGGCAGTCGCGGTAGGCCTCGACGAACCGGACCATCGGGTTGAGCTCGTAGAGCATCCGCACCGGCACGTCGAACCCGAGGAGGTCCGCCCGCTGCGGCACGACTTCGAGCGGGTAGACGATGGGGGTGGAGTAGAACCAGAACTGGAGCCCGATGCCCACCAGGTGTTGCAGATCGCGGAAATAGACGTTGACCACACTCAGAATCAGCCCGAATCCCGTGACGAACACCGCTTGGATGACGGCCAGGCCCAGGGCCGGGATCAGCCACGGCAGGACGAAGTTGCCGACGACCAGCAGCGCCACCGTCAGCACCGCCATCTCGATGAGGAAGGCCACGCCCGTGGATGCGATGATCGCCCCGACGAGGACCTCGCGAGGGAAGTAGACCTTCTTGATGAGGTTTGAGTTGTTGAGGAGGGCACCCATCGAGCCGTTGCTACCGTTGGCCAGGAAGTTCCAGGGAAGCAGCCCGCAGAGCAGGAACAGGGCGAAGTTGCTCAGGCCGCTCGGGCTTCCCGCCGGCGTCGTCACCCTCAGAAAGACTCCGAACACGACAGTGAAGATCACCATCGTGGCCAGCGGGTTGACGAGCGACCACGACCAGCCCAGGAGCGATCGCTTGAACTTCCCGCGCAGCTCCCGCCGGGTCAGGCTCAGCATGAGCTCCCGCGACCCCGACAGCTCGGCCAGGCTGGTCACCGACGGCCACTCGCGGCGGTGCCCGCGGCTCCGTTCGGCATGTCTGCATAATGCCATGGCCCCGTCGCACACCGTCCAGCCCACGTGACCATCTCGGCGCCGGTTGGCCACGACTCATCGACGCGGACCCGGGTCGCGGTCGCCGTCGGGCTGGTCCTGGTACTGGCCGCAGTTGCCGCTGTTCTCGACGACGAACGACCGAGGCTGGCGGCCACCAACTCCAAGGTGAACGTCAGCGGGGTGGCCATCGTCCTGAGTCCCGGTGAGCAACGGTGCCAGGGCGGTGAGTACATCCCGCGGGAGACAGCCCGCCTCCGTATGTTCGTCGGCCCTGGAGGAAACCCCCTCGAGGTCTACGCCCGGTACAGCGACGGCAGGGAGGCCACCCGTGCCCAGGTTCCGGGAGGCTACCCGCCGGGAGCGTTGGACATCCTGGTGCCATCCCCCGCCCAGGACGTGG
The DNA here is from genome assembly GCA_038214685.1 of Acidimicrobiales bacterium. Lineage (GTDB taxonomy): Bacteria > Actinomycetota > Acidimicrobiia > Acidimicrobiales > AC-14 > CADCTB01. The sequence continues at coordinate 12,347 of JBBQRO010000034.1, read as the reverse complement.
GCGGGGGGGTCATGTGCATCCGCAACCTGGGCGCCGCACCGCTCGGCTTCGCCGGGAACCTCACGCCCCTCGGGGCCGACGCCCAGCTCGGGCCGAACTCGCCGGGCGCTCGGCGGACCGACGAAGTCCGAGTCGACTACTTCCGGCCCGGCCGGGAGTCGTGGATGGAGATCGCCCCGGAGATAGCCACCCGGTTCCATTTGTTCAAGCCCGGCTTCATGGGCGCATGGACGATGTGGGCGGCGCTGGCGGCCGTCGGGCTGCTCTGGGCCGCGGTGGTCGCCCTGCTCGTCCGCCGGCAGCCACGGGCCGCCGACGCGGAGGGCTCCGACGGGGAGAGCGGCACCGGCCGGGGGGGCGACGGGCGAAGACCCCTCCCCCGGGTGGCGTGGGCATGTGCCGCCATCGCCTTGGGGAACGCCGCCGTGTGGGCGGCCGTGACGCCCAGCTTCCAGGTGCCCGACGAGCCCATCCACGTGGGGTACGCGGCGTGGCTGGCTGAGACGGGCCGGCTCCCGAGACCTGAGATGGCCAACCTCGAGAACGCCGTCTTTGCGCCCGACTACCAGGCCGTGCTCGAGGCCATGCCCTTCAGCATCGAGGGCAAGCCGAGCTGGTCCGAGCGGCAGGAGGAGGACCTACGCCGCCGGCTCGACGGCGACCTCTCCCGACGGGCCGAGTCCGGTGCATGGACGGCGGCGGCCTATCCCCCGCTCTACTACGTCTACGTGGCGATCCCCGCCCGGCTCGGCTCGGCCTTGAGCCCTCTCGACCGCCTCTTCATGCTCCGGCTCGGCTCTGCGCTGCTGGCTGGGCTCACGGTGCTGTTCGTTTTCGCCTTCCTGCGGGAGCTGCTGCCGAGCACGCCGTGGGCCTGGACGGTCGGCGCGTTGGCGGTGGCCTTTCAGCCGGTGTTCGGCTTCATCGGCGGCGGCGTGAACAACGACAACCTGCTCTTCGCCGTCTGCGCCCTGCTGCTGACCCTGCTGGCCCGTGCGTTCCGACGCGGCCTCACCCCCCACCTCGGAGTGGCGATCGGCCTCACCCTCACCGCCGGCATCCTGACCAAGCCTCCGATGTACGGGGTGGTCCCCGGCGCCGCCCTGGGCCTCCTGCTGCTGGCTTGGAGAGGGCGACGTCTCGGAAATCGGGAGCCGCTCCGGGGGGCGGCCCTGGCCGGAATCGCGTTCCTTTCGGTCACGGCCACGTGGTACCTCGTCGACGCCGTCGTCTTCGGGCGGGTCCCGGGCGACGCGACCGAAGGCCTGAACTCTGGCTCACGACCCACGTCCCTCTTCAGCCAGCTCTCGTACCTGTGGCAGTTCTACCTTCCCAAACTGCCGTTCATGGGCGAGAAGTTCCCCGGCTACCCCCGCTACCCAGTCTGGGACGTCCTGATCCAGGGCTTCCTCGGGCGTTTCGGCTACTTCCAGTACGGATTCCCCATGTGGGCCTACCGGCTCGGGTTCTGGTTCCTGCTTGCGGTGTTGGCCCTGGCGGTGGTGACGGTGGCGCGGGCCCGGGTCGTGCGCCGCCGGTGGCGGGAGATCTGCTGCTACCTGGCCATGGGCGGAGGCTTGGTCCTGCTCATGGCATTCGTCGGCTACCGCTACACCTTGGCAACTGGCGCCAACTTCGAACAGATCCGGTACTTCTTCCCGCTACTGGCACTCTACGGCGCCGTCGTGGTCCTGGCCGCACGGGGCGCCGGCGCCCGCTGGGGCAGGCCCCTGGGCGCCTTCCTGGTGGTGCTGGCCATGGGCCACTCGTTGCTCTCGATGATGGTGACGGTGGCCCGCTACTACGCCTGAACCGACGGCTCGGCGTCGCTGCCTCGGCAAGTCAGCGGGCGCCCCGACGGCCGACGGCCCGAAGCCGGCCGCCCGCCCGCCGGAGGACCTCGACGGCCCCGCCGTCGCGGAGGTAGGTGCGAGCCAGGGCGATGTCATCGGCCAGCGTCGGGCGGTAACGCGCCACGGGGGCGAACGCGCGTGACAGCTCTGGCGTCCCCAGCGAAGCCTCGAGATCGGCAGCCCGGCGGGGCGTGCGGCAGAACGCCCGCAGGGGGCTCAGGACGCGGTCCCACGACAGGTCCGGCGCCAGCGCGGTCAGGTTGGCGCGGCAGGTTTCTGCGAACACTCGGTCATCGAGCAGACGCAGGAGCGCCGCCTCCAAGGCTGCGACATCACCGGGCGCAACGGTGATGCCAAGGCTTCGACGTTCGACCAGCTCGGAGAGGGTGTCTCCGGCAGTGGCCACGATCGGCAACCCGGCCCAGATGCAGTCGAGCAGGCGGGTACGGAACGAGAACGAGGTCTCGACGTGGTCGAGGTGGGTGCTGACCCCCACGTCGGCGTCGAGCAGGAAGTTCTGGCGGTCGTGGTAGTCGACCCAGTGCTCGTTGAAGAACACGTACGACCCCGTGAGCCCCAACGCATCGGAGAGCTCCCGAGCCGCTGCCGCCATGCGCATAGGGGGAACCGCCGGATTGGGGTGCAGCAGCCCGAGGAACACGAGCCGGATGCCGGGGACAATGTGACGCACTCGGTCGACGGCTCGTAGCAGGGTGAGGGGGTCGAGCCAGTCGTAGATCCCGCCGCCCCACAACACCACCTTGTCGCCGTCGTCGATGCCCGGGATGACGCCTTTGATCGCCGGCCGGGTCCGCGCCGGTGGGGTGTCGGATAGGCCGAATGGGACGACCGCCAGCAGCGACCGCAGCCCGGGGTCACTGTCGTAGGTCTCCGGGTTGATGCGACCCACTCCGGCCATGTGACCGAGCCACAGGACCCGCTGCTTCTCGGATGCGCACAGGAAGAAGTCGCCTCTGGTCAGCTGGGCGTTGAGCTCCGTCACGCATGCCGCCACCGACTCCTGCCGCTCGGCCTCGGGCCCATCACCAGCCTGCTCGAGCTGGGCCAGGTGGAAGGGGTCGTAGAGATCGGCGACCACGACCTTGTGACTCCGGGCCAGCCACGGGAAGGGGGTCATGACCATGCCCTGGAAGATGAGGACGTCGCACCACTGCTCGAGGGCGCGAAGGTCGCGCTCCCCGACGCTCCGGCATCGGAACCGGTCGTGCTCGAGCGTGCCGGCGCCGAGCGTGGCCAGCTCCACGTCGTGCTCCAGCGAAAGGGCGGCCGCCATCGACCACGCCCGGATGGCCGGGCCCGCCATCGCCGCGGTGACCGGCTCTGACGTCACGATGGCGATGCGGTGGCGGCTGTGGAAGATGTCCTGGATGCCGAATGCGTCGACGACGGCCTCGTGGCCGGCCAGGTAGCGGGCGTCGGAGTAGGCGGGCTCGATCACCCGGCGGAACAGCGGCAACAGCTCGGCGTCGGTGCGTCGTCGGGTCTGCTGGATCCGGCGACGGTCTTCCCGGAGGGCGGGCAGCTCCTGGAGAAAGGCGTCAATGGCAAAGGTGGAGGCGAGGGTCTCCTTCGAGACCTCCAGTGTCGGGTTCTCGCCGTGGAGCCCGGCCTGGGCCAGATCGAGCGGGGTCAGGTCGTCGCCACCCCGGGACACGGAGCGACGCACCGAGAGCATCAGCGCGGCCGGAAGGGCGGCGGCCAGCGCCTCGTCGCCGTAATTCTTGTAGATCGTGAACAGGGCGTTGCGCTCGAGGAGCGCATGCTCGCGCCATGGCCCGTAGCCCTGCATCGACGCGTGATGGCGGTGGTACGCCACCGAGGTGGGCACGTACCGCACCCTCGACCCGAGCAGGTTCATCCGCCACCCGAGGTCGACGTCCTCGTAAAACATGAAGTACCTGGGGTCGAAGCCTTCCAGCCGCCGGTACAGGTCGGCGCGGACGAACATCGCCGCGCCGGTGGCGAACAGGACGTCGTGGGCCTGGTCGTAGTCGAAGGAGTCGGTGCGGCCGACCTCGCGCTTGTACCCCATACCGAACCATGCGAGCGACCCGTCGACGTAGTCGACGACCTTGCCCTCCCAGTCGAGGACCTTGCTGGCCACCGCCCCGATCTCGGAGTCTCGCTCGAGGACGCCGACCGCCGCCCCGATCCAAGCGGGCGCAGGGCGGGCGTCGTTGTTGATGAACGCCAGGTACTCGCCGGAGGAATTGCGGGCGCCGAGATTGCAACCACCGGCGAAGCCCGTGTTGTGCTTCGACTCGACGACGATCGCACCCGGCGCCCCGGCCCGGATCACCTCGACGCCGCCGTCGCCCGAGGCGTTGTCGACGACGACGAGCTCCAGCCGGTCGGCCGGCCAGTCGACCTCGTCGAAGGCGCGCAGGCAGGCGACGGTGTCGTCTGGTCGCCGGTAGTTCACCACCACGACCGACACCCGAGGGGTCACACCTGTGGGGCAGTGGCCGCCCGGGTCAGGACTGCGGGCGTCGCCGGTCACCCGCCTCGTTGGCCGCCGACAGCCACAGGTTGCGCACCTTGCCCGCGACCCGCCGGCCGGCGTGCACGATGACCTCGGCGTTCGCCGCCCGCTTGCCGCGGACCGCGCCTACCGGCAGCCAGGCGAACGCCACTTCGAGCTGCACCCGGTAGATCTCGCCCCAGTCGGTCGACGGCCGGAAGACGACCTCGGGAGCCTGCCGCCACGACACCACCATGTTGTCCGACAAGGGCACTCCGTTGCGGTAGTTCACCTGCTTGAAGTCCTCGGGCGACTCGATCCGTACGATGCGGAGCTCGGTCTCACCGGCGACACTGAAGGCCAGGTTCATCCAGTCGATGCGGAGCACGCCGGGGCCGTCGCCGCAGCGGAACATGACACCGCGGATGGGCCGGGTACGCACCTCGCCAGACAGGTACCCCAGGCCGTTGGCGTTGGGCCCCGCCGTGGTGGCGATGGCCTCGCCGAACCCGCCGCCACTGTCGATCAGCACACGTGCCGCCGTCGGGCTGGTGGCGGCAAAGGCGTCGAGGGGCACGAGCCCCTCGGCAATGGCGGAGGCGGCGGCGGCCAGCGGCGTGTTGTGCAATGACGCCAGACCGAAGGGCCAGTACACCGTGGTCATCGGGAGGTCGAGGAACTGCCGGGGCGTCATGTAGCGGAGGCTGGGGGCCAGCTCGTCGACCACCATGCATTCGCTCGAGTTGGACCCGAAGTTCTGGTCGTGCTGCCATCCCCCGAAGAGGGCGGCCTCCTCGGTGGTAGGCGACACGACGAAGCCGGTGACGGTCTGGACCAGGAGCGGTCGGGCCCCGTCGTGGAGCGAACGGGCCTCGATGGGCACGACATCGCTGTAGCGCCCCCACTCCCGCTGAAAGGCGAGGATGCCGTCCTGGACGGCCCTGCGCTGGAGCACCTGGGCCGGGTTCTGCTGGGGAACGGCCAGCACAGGTTCGGCGTGCTCGTCGAAGTCGAGAAGGGTGCCTTCGTGGTACATGCACACCTGCTCGAGGATCTCCGGGGTCCTGGTGATCCACGAGACGTCGTCGGGGTAGCCGGCGCCGGCGAGGAAGCCCTCGGCGTTGACGCCGTCGAGGATCCTGTCGATGACGCCCTCATTGGTCATCAGATAGAGCCCGATGGTCTCCCGCTGGAGCCCGGCCTTGGCCATGGCGCTGTTCAGATGGGCCTGGATGGTGCCGCCCCATCCGAGGTCGACGAGCATGATCGGGTCGTCTTCGGACTCGACGGTGCGCAGCAGGTAGTCGACCAGCCGGGTGCGCAGCGCGGCGGCGTTGGCCACGATCGCCGCCCGCACGTCGGGGAGGGCGGTCACGCTCTCGATCACCCGGGCGACGACCTCGGTGTCGTCGAGGCGGGCAGCGCCGTCGTTGTGGAGTGCCGGGACCCGGCCGAGCTCGACCCCGAGGATCCCGAGCAGCTCCTCGACGGTGGGTGCGGCCCGGCGGTTCAGGAAGCTGAGCAGCTCGGCGCCGGACGCGCTCACGATGCACGCCCGGGAGCAGACCTGCCTCGACAACCACAGTTGCTTGGCCTGGACCGGCGAGCCCAGATAGCCCCGGGCGCCGTTGACCAGGCGGCTGAGGAACTCGCCCTCCCGCATGACGCCGTAGACCGTGTCGACGCCCTCGGCGATGGCCCTGTCGTGGATCCACTCGGCGTAGGCAGTGAAGACGGGGCCGAGCACGGTGTTCCCGAACCGCCAGTACGGGTTCGTCGAGTCGGTGCCGCCGGCGCTCACGGCCTTGGCCCGGATGGCCGTAAGGCCGAAGTCGCCCTTGCTGGCGTGGAGGGTCGGCTTCTCGCGGTGGCGCCCACCCTTCCGGTACAACCCCTCCCGCTCGAGAACCGACCTCAGGGACCCTGGGAGCTTGTCGAAGTAGACGGTGCGGATGCCCGAGGCATGGGCGGAGTCGATGTCGGCGTCGTGGTTGTCGCCGATGTGCAGGATGCGTCCCGGATCGACGTCGAGCGCCCCGACCACCACATCGAACAATCCGAAGCCCTTACCGACCCGGTACTGGTTGGACGTGAAGATCCGTTCGATCTCCAGGGAACGGAACGGCTCGCGGTCGAGGATGTGCCGAAGCTCGGTCTCGGAGAAGTACGTGTCGGACACGAGCACCACGCGGGCACCGAGCTTCTCGCGCGCCAGCCGGGCGAAGCTCAGCACCTCCAGGTCGGGGAAGGTGATCCCCTTCTCGAACTCGACCTCCACCTCGGCGATGCGCTCGGCCGTCGTGCGGTGGAACAGGTGGTCCGGTAGCTCCCGGTAGATCTCCGGCAAGCCCACCTCGGGGGCGTCGGTCGTGGGCACGACCCTGGCCCGGGCACGTCGTTCGGCCTGCTCGCGCAGACGGGCGAAGAGCTGCGGCGACACCTGCCCGTGGAGGACACCCCGCTCGTCGAGCCGCTCACCGAGGAGCACGAAGGCATCGACCGGCTCGGGGACGATGCGCCAGAGCAGCGTGTCGAAGATGTCGAGCGAGACGACGTCGAACGCCCCCTGCTGCAGCAGGCGATGGGCTGCAATGAGCCTGGCGTCGTCTCGCGCGTCGGCTGCAGAGGGGCGTGGGTCGGCCGTCGTCATCGAAACTCCTGCCTCTCCTGTTCGTGTGTTCGCCGGCTGAACGCTACCTGCCCGAGAGGCGCCCGGTCCGGCTTGCAGTCGTGATCGTCGGGAGCGCCGGCGTGGACGGCGGGAACCGTGACGGGGCGCTCGAAGTACGCCATAAGCCCGGCCGCGACCAGCAGCAGCGATCCGGTGAGGGCCACGACCAGCCACGGGCCCCACCCGAGAGGTGGCTGCCACTGGCTCTGGCCGGAGAACCACAGCGGGCCGAGGACGCCAACCGCGGATCGGCGGGCGTTGACCGCCCACCCGGCGAAATGGCCTGCGGCGGCGACCACGGTGACCAGTGCCAACAGCGGGATGCGGCGCAGTATGGGCAGGCGCCCGCGGTTCCGGAACACCAGCTCCCCTGCCAGGAGTGGTACGGCGACGACGACGGGCAGGACGTACCGGCCCTGCATCGGGAAACCGGTCCGGGCCACGGTGACGAAGACCACGACCGACACCACCACACCGGCGGCCACGGTGCCGGCAAGTACCAGGCGGTCCCGCCTGCGGGCCACGACGGCGGCAAACACCAGCACGCCCACGAGGCAGACGATCCACCAGGTCCGGGCCGGCGAAGGAAGGGGAACCTCGTTCCACCCGAAAACGCCGATCTGCTGTCGCAGCAGGTAGCCGAAAGTGTCCCGTGCGGCTTCGCTGACCACTGCAGGGTCGATCCGGTCGACCGGCGGGTGCGGCTGGCGGAGGATCTCCCAGCCGGCGCCGGCCGCCATGGCGGCGAGAACCACGGCTGCCGACGCCGCCGCCCAACGACCGCCGCCGCGAACCACCTTCCAGGCGCCTTTCGGTCCGAGCAGGCCGACCGGCACCAGGGCGATGAGCAGCACGAATGCCGGCCCCAGCGAACGGCCGAGCGCCAGCGCCGCCCCGGCCACGGCCGCCGCCGACCACACGAACGGTGAGGCCCCGTTCGGCCGGGCCAGCCGGAGTGCGGCGGCGACGAGGCAGATCCCGGCGCAGATCTCCGGCCCGTTGGCCGACACCGCGGAGGCCAGGAACAGGACCATCGGCGTCGTGGCGACCACCAGGCCGACCAGCGACAGCCCGCCTCCGCCGGGAGACCACAGCAGGGCGGCGGCGGCGCCTAGCAGGAAAAGGCTGGTCAGGGCGCCGGCCACCCGGGCCAGCAGGATCCCCTGGGGGGCGTTCGAGGCGGCCCGGGCGAAAACTCCGGGCACGACGTACAGAAACGGCTGGTAGGTGCCCACATAGGTGTCGCGGGCCCCGGCGGCGGGCGACGGCAGCGTCTTGACGCAACCGGCGGACACGCCGGCGTCGAGGGTCGGGCTGCAGGGGAGCCCGTCGGGCGCCAGCCCCGCAGGGATGTCGATGGCCCGGGACGCCTGGTTGATCCACCGCAGCTGGTCGGGCCCGAACCCCGGGCCCTCCAGGAAGCCACCCTCGCCGCCGAAGAGCTCCCCACGGCCAGCGCCGAGCGCCTTGATGTAGTGGGCCGGCTCGTCCGGGCCGTAGCCGGGGGGGTTGGCGAAGACCCAAGCGCTCACCAGCAACATCCAGCCGATGATCAGAAGGGCGAGCGGACGGCGCGAAGGAGCCGGGCCGGAGTGAGACCGGTGAGTCACCGTCGACACCGTAGAGTGTGGCGTGAGCAGTGCGGCCATCACCGTGACGGGCGTCTCCAAGCGGTTCCGCCTCTACCACGAGCACAACCAGTCACTCAAGGCCACCGTTCTGCGCCGACGGCGGGTGACGTTCGAGGAGTACTGGGCCCTGACCGACGTCTCCCTCGAGGTGCAGGCGGGCGAGACGGTGGGCCTGATCGGCGAGAACGGGTCGGGCAAGAGCACCCTGCTGAAATGCATGGCGAAGATCCTTCGGCCAGACAAGGGTGAGATTCGGGTGAACGGCAAGGTGTCGGCGCTGTTGGAGCTCGGCGCCGGCTTCCACCCCGAGCTCAGCGGTAGGGAGAACGTGTACCTCAACGGATCCATCCTGGGGGTGGGCAAGAAGGAGCTCGACCGCAAGTTCGACGAGATCGTCGACTTCGCCGGGTTGGGCCGGTTCATCGACACTCCCGTCAAGAGCTACTCCTCGGGGATGTACGTGCGCCTCGGGTTCTCGGTCGCCATCAACGTCAACCCCGACGTGCTGCTGGTCGACGAGGTACTGGCGGTCGGTGACGAGCAGTTCCAGCGCCGGTGCAACGAGAAGTTCGCCGAGCTGCGGTCCCACGGCAGCACCATCGTCCTCGTCTCCCACACCCTTCCCCTGGTGCGGAAGCTCTGCGAGAAGGTGGCCCTGCTCCACGAGGGCACCCTCGTGGAGTACGGCCCCGCCTCCGATGTCATCGACGACTACCTCGGCGAGGTGGACAGCCGTGAGGACTTTGTGGCCGCCGAGCCGGCCGGCGCACCGGTGGCCGCCGCGGCGGATCCATTCGAGGTCCGGGCCCAGGTCGACGGCATCGAGATGCTCGACCCGTCGGGCGGGAGCACCACGGCGGCCACCGGTGCGCCGGTCACCTTCCGGGTCAGGTACTCGACGAAGGAGCCGCTCGACGACGCCGTCTTCCGGCTCTGGTTCGACCGGAAGGACGGCCTCCACGTCGCCACCGCGAGCACCCGAGACCAGGATGTCGTCCCCGGCCGGCTGGAAGGATCGGGCCACGTCGACCTGACCGTCGACCGCCTCGCCCTCCTGCCCATGACCTACCTGCTCACCTGCACCATCGACACCGGACGATCACCCGAGCGCCCGGCCGCGCACGAGTTCCCCGTGCCCCTCGAGGTGGCTCCCGGCGCGCCGACCGACCGAGGCGGGATCGTCTCGTTGGGCGGCCGCTGGGCGATCGACACGATGACGCCACGATGACCCAGGTCGTGGCGCGGGAGGCGCAGCAGATCACCGGCGACCTGCCCGCTCCCCCCCGGCTATGGCGCGGCGTCCCCCGGCGGCACCTCGTGGTCCTGGCGGTGATCCTGTTCGCCGGCCTGCTGCGAGGGCTCTTCTGGGTGGGGGTCACCGAGACCTGGAGCCCGATGGACGAGGCGCAGCACTACGCCTTCGTGGAGTCGGTGGCAACCGGCAAGGGCATCCCAACGGTCGGGAAGGACCGGATATCGCCGGAGGTGCTGCGCATCACGCGCGAGGCTCCCACGCTCTGGTTCCGGGCGATGGCCCGGCCGGTCGACGTCAATGACCCGGTGTGGACATCCGACCGCGACCAGTACGAGGCCGCTCAGCCGCCGCTCTACTACGCACTCGCCGCGCCGGTGTACTGGGTGTCGCAGCCGTTCGGGACGTTGGCGTCGATCTATGCCCTGCGGACGTTCAGCCTGCTGCTGGCCCTGCTGGCCATTCCCATCGCCTGGTTGCTGGCCCGGGAGCTCTTCCCCCGGTGGCCCGCGGTGTGGCTCTGCGCCCCTGCGCTGCTCGTGGGCCTGCAGGGTTTCAACATGACCCTGGCCCAGGTCACCAACGACTCCCTCCTCGTGCCGGCGGCGGCAGCCGCCCTGCTGGGCGCAGCCCGGCTGCGGCGCGGCCTGACCCTCCGCAGGGCGGTCACCGCCGGCCTGCTCCTCGGCGCAGCCATGCTGGTGAAGAGCAACGTCGTAGGGCTCGTCCCCCTCATCTCCCTGGCGGTGGTTGCCGCCGCCGTCGTCCATCGCGTGCGGCCGTGGCGAGCGGTAGCGGCCCTCGCCGCCCTGGCGGGGTCGGCACTCGCCCTCGTCCTCCCCTGGCTGGCATGGAACCAGCTCACCTACGGAGCGACCTCGGCATCGGGCGCACTCGACACCATCCGCACCTTCAACTGGGCACGCGAGACCTTCGGCTATCACGTGGCGCGCGCCCACGTGCACCGGGCCCGGATGGGTTTCTGGGACGGCCAGCTGCGGGGAATGGGCATCAACCCCTACACCCTCTTCCTCGAGAAGGTCACGGTCGTGGCGTGCACCGCCGGCATCCTGGCCATCCTGTGGCGGCGCCAGCGGCGAGAGGGCTGGTCGCTCGCCTGGATCGCCGCCGCCCTGCCGGTGACGTTCCTCGGGATGGAAGTGATCATCTTCGTCATCACCGACGGGGCAGGCGAGCCGTACGGCCGCCATCTGTACCCGGCACTCGTCGCCGTGGCCATCGCCATCGCCGCCGGACTGGTCAGCGCCCTCGGACCGCGCTTTGGGACGGTTGCGGTCCTCGCCGTGATGGCCTTCGCCATGACCCGCGAGCAGACCCTCGTCCACCACTATGTGGCCGACACCTACACGACCGGGCTGGTCACCCCGGGGCTGGCGCCGGTCGTCGACCAGTCGTTGAACGAGCGCAACGTCGTCACCAGTGGGATCGGGGTGGACCCCCCGTGCGCCGTCGAGGAGGTAGGTCTCCTCCTGCGCGGCGAACCGCCGGCGGCCGTCACCGTGGCCGCGGGAGCAACCGTCCAGCAGGCCGTGCTGGCCGGCACCAACGACACCTTCTTCGGGCAGATCTTCGGAGAGGGGCAGGGCGCCATCACGCTGTACCGCCTGGAGACCCCCGTCGACGGCCCTTTCCGGGTTCTGCTCCCCGAAACCGAGGTGGGCAGCGCCCAGACGCCGCAGGGGTCGGGGCTCTCCTTCCTCGACGGCCCCGGTGAGCCGGTGGGCCGGCTGTACTGCGGGGTCGCCGACCCTCTGGCCCTCAGGTTCGACCAGCTCTACGGTCCGAACCACCCCTCCGGCGTGTCCTACGGCCAGGTGCGGGCGTGGCCTGCGGTGTGGGCGGTGCTGGGCTGGTGCCTGGTCGCCGGGGCGGTGGCGATTTCGGTGGTCCTTACCGCCCGCCGGCGCACCGGCCGTGCGGCAGAGGACACGACCGCCCTAACGTCTGGCGTGGAGCGTCGCTGACATGAGCCAACAACCGGACCTCGACCGACTGCAGGAAAAGTTCGAGGCGCTCGACCTCAGCACGTCTGAGCAGCTGCGCGTCCTGCGCGCCGTCCACGCCGACGAGCTGGCGCAGGTCCGCTCGCAGCTCGATCTGACCCACCGGCGACTCGCGGAGGTCGAGGCGGAGTTCCGAACGTCGACCAGCTGGCGGGTCACCGCCCCCCTGCGGGCGCTGGGCATTGCGCGGGATCGGTTGGCCGCCGGCGACGGACCGGCGCTGAAGCGCTTTCAGACGGCAGTCGCCCCGCGAACCGCGGCTCCTCCGAGCCCCGCCCCGCCGCAACCGCCGGCCCCTTCTCCTGCCGACGCCAAGGCGTCGTACCCGGCCTCCTATTTCGAGGACATGTACTCCGAAGACCACGACCCCTGGGGCTTCGCCACCCGCTGGTACGAGCGGCGCAAGTACGCCATCACCCTGGCGTCGCTGCCCC
>JBBQRO010000033.1:0-29204 GCA_038214685.1 Acidimicrobiales bacterium | reverse complement strand
GCCTCGCATCGCTGGCCGCCGGATCACCGTCGGCGCACTCACGAAGGCGTTCGCGGCCGCCACCAGTGGCGGGTCCACGAATCCGTTGGACGACGTTGCGGCCGACTACGGCCTTGAGCCCGCGGAGGTTGAGGAGGCCCTCGGCGTGGACAGCGGGATGCGTGCCGCCCTGTGAAGCTCCTCGTCGATTCGAGCTTCCCAAAACGCCTCCACCAGCTTCCCAACCGTCACGGCGTGGACGTCGACCGCTACGACGGGTCGGCTCCCGATCGCGACCTGGTCCGATATGCGGCCGAGGCAGGATACGATGCCCTCCTGGTTCTCGACCAGGAGCTCGTGACCCGGCCTGCCATTCGTGAGCTGGCCGAGGAGGTCGGCGTCACGCTGGTTTGCTCCGTGACCGACGATCCGGTGGATGCCGAGACGTACCTGCGGTCGTCCCTCAGCACGTTGGCTGAGCGGGTGCGGCGCTGGCGTGGCGGCCTGCTCTGGCTCCGGAAGGCGGGCGTCAGCCCCTGAGAGCCGCCGTTCGCCCGCCCCGAGGATGAAGTGGGGGGGGACCTTTGTTACTATCTACGTAGGAGAAATCCCCCGTCTCGACCCCCGATAGGGAGTTGGTGCCTGATGGCAACCACAGAACTCGACCTCGGCCGCTACAAGCTCGGCTGGATCGACCCCCAAGAGGACTACGTCTTCAAGCCCAAGAAGGGCCTGAACGAGGCCATCATCGAAGAGATGTCGTGGATGAAGGGCGAGCCCGACTGGATGCGCCAGTTCCGGCTGCGGGCCTTCCGCCTCTTTGAGCGCAAGCCCATGGCGCCCTGGTTCGCGGTCAACATGCCCGATCTCGACTTCCAGGACATCTACTACTACATCAAGCCCATCGACAAGCAGGTCGACGCCTGGGACGAGCTCCCCGACTCGGTGAAGGCCACCTACGAGAAGCTGGGCATCCCCGAGGCCGAGCGCAAGTACCTGGCCGGCGTCACCGCCCAGTACGAGTCCGAGGTCGTCTACCACCGCAACCGCGAGGACCTCGAGGCCCAGGGCGTCCTCTTCACCGACATGGACACGGCCCTGCGGGAGTACCCCGAGCTGCTCAAGGAGCACTTCGGCACCGTCATCCCCCCCGGTGACAACAAGTTCGCGGCCCTGAACTCGGCCGTGTGGTCGGGCGGATCGTTCATCTACGTGCCGCCGGGCGTCACCGTCGACATGCCCCTGCAGGCCTACTTCCGGATCAACGCCGAGAACATGGGCCAGTTCGAGCGCACGCTGATCATCGCCGATGAGGGCTCCACCATCCACTACATCGAGGGCTGCTCGGCGCCGGTCTACAGCACCGACTCCCTGCACTCCGCAGTGGTCGAGCTGATCGCCAAGCCCAGCGCCCACATTACCTACACCACCATCCAGAACTGGTCGACCAACGTCTACAACCTGGTCACCAAGCGGGCCCGGGCGGAGACCGAGGCCCGGGTGGAGTGGATCGACGGCAACATCGGCAGCCGGCTGACCATGAAGTACCCATCGGTGTACCTCATGGGCCCCAAGGCCCAGGGCGAGGTCCTGTCGGTGGCCTACGCCGGTGCTGGCATGCACCAGGACGCCGGTGCCCAGATGGTCCACGCCGCCCCGGAGACCACTTCCACCATCATCTCCAAGTCCATCTGCAAGGACGGAGGCCGCACCTCGTACCGGGGCAAGGTCCGGGTCGAGCCCGGCGCCTACGGCGCCAAGAGCCACGTCCGTTGCGACGCCCTGATCCTCGACGAGGACAGCCGCTCCGACACCTACCCCTACATGGAGATCGGCGAGCGTGACGCCCGCATCGGCCACGAGGCCACCGTCTCCAAGGTGGGCGAGGACCAGCTCTTCTACCTGATGAGCCGGGGTCTCTCCGAGCAACAGGCCATGAGCATGATCGTCAACGGCTTCATCGAGCCAGTTACCCGCACGCTGCCCATGGAGTACGCGGTGGAGTGGTCGCGGCTGATCGAGCTCAACATGGAAGGGTCGGTCGGCTAGGTGGGGCTGTTCGACCGGGCCAAGGAACTGGCCGACCAGCACGCCGACAAGGTCGAGGGCGCGATCGACAAGGTCGCCGACGTGGTCGACGAGAAAACGGGCGGCAAGTATGCCGACCACATCGACAAGGGCGTCGACGCGGCCAAGGGTTTCGTGGGCGACGAGCGCGACCCCGCCCCTCCCCGTCCGTAGGTAGCGTCGGGCGGATGACCGCCCGAGGGCTGCTCGTCCTGGTCAGCGTGGCCGCCGCCTCGCTGACCGTCGCGCCCGCTGCGGGGGCTCTTCCCAACACCTGCCCGACCACCGGGCCCGACGCTGGCACGGTCAGGATCACCGAACCCGGGGCCGGCGCCCGGTTCGGCGGTCAGGTCACCGTGCGCGGCCGGGCGACGGCGCCAACCGGGGTGGGCCGGGTGGAGCTGTTCGTCGGTGACGCCCTGAAGGACTTCCAGGTCGTCGACCCGTCCCAGACCGACGTCGAGTTCGTTCTCCGGTTCGACGCAGCCGGCGCGCAGTCCGCCAACGCCACCCTCTCGGTGGTGGCGTGCGGGGGGTCTCCCGGCGCCATCGTCAGGGGCTTCGCCTCGGTCGGCGTCCAGATCGACCGGGCCGCGGCAGCTCCCGGCCCGGAGATCGCGCTCACGCCGGGGGACGGGGCCGGCGAGGAGTCGAGCCGGGCCGGTCCGCCGTGGGTGGGGGCGGTGTTCGGCCTGGCCGGCCTGGTCGGCCTGGTCGTCGCCATGCGGTTCAGCCGGACTCGGGGGGCGCGGTCCCCGGCGTCGGCCCCGGTCCCGGCCCCGGCAGCAGCCGTCCGGACTCGTCCCGGCCGGGAACGTCCGGCGGCGCCCGATGGGGTGTCACCACCGCGTCCCAATCCGGCTGGTCCGCTGCCGGCGGGGGGTTCGAGGGCTTCGGGGGCTCGACCCGGCGTCGCACCCCGACCGGGGCCGGAGAGGGCGCTGGGGGCCTTGGGGGCTCGACCCGGCCGGGCAGGCGAGCGGGAGGGGGAGCCGGCGGCGACCCAGGGAGCGTTCGGCGGGGTGGGCTGGGTGGCCGCGAGGCCTGCGGCGCCCGGGGTGGACGCAGAGGGGCCGGCGCGTCCCGACCGTGCGGAACGGGCACCCGGATCCGGGCGGCGATCCCGCCCTGGGCGCCGGTTCCGTCCCGGCGCCGGCGATAGCGACGCAGAGCCAGCCCAGCCAACGTGAGAAGGGTGGCCCCGGTGACCCACCGGCCGGCTACCGCCGCCGCCGGGCGGCGGTACTCGAGCGTCACGAGGTGGTCCCCGGCGTCGACCGGCACGCCCAGGAAACCACCGTCGGCTTCCACCACCGCCACCTTCTGCCCGTCGACCCGGGCCTCCCAGCCCGGGAACCAGGCCTCGGCCACCACCACCAGTGCCGGCTGGGTGCCGTTGGCCCGGATGCGCCAGCGACCGGGGCCGGGCCGGGTCGGCTCGACCGTGGTGGTCGGCGGCGGATCGGTGGTCACCGGCTCGAAGATGGGGGCGAAAGCGGCCGCCCGGTCGCTCCGCACCCCGCCGGCCTCCAGCAGGTTCCCGGGCCGATCGAGCGAGTGCCCGGCCACCAGGCGGGGAACCCTCTCACTTGGGCAACCGGGACAACTGAGCACGAAGGCGTACTCCTTGCCAGCCGAGCCGGCGATAGCGTCGAAGGTGAAGGCCACCATGCCGTTCTCGTCGGTACCCACCGCCTTGCCCCTGCCCAGCTCCCCCCCGAGCGACCGGCCCCCCGGCAGTACCTCGTAGAGGGCCACCTCGGCGCGATCGGGGACGCGATCGAGGTAGGCCGATATCCCCCGCAACCCGTCGGTGGTGGAGCGGAAGATGGCCCCCGCCCCCTGCTCGATGCTCACCAGATCGATGCCGGCCGACAAGGTGCCCAGCCAGGCGTGCAGGCCACAGGCCGCCCCGAGCAGGCTGGCCAGGCCCGGGTCGAGCCGGGCGCCCGAGTCGTCGGCGCAAGGTGTTTTGGAAGGCACCTCGACCACGGTGGTGGCGGCCAGGGCGGACCCAGCGGCAGGCGACCCGGTGAACACCCCGATGTTGCGGTAGGCCAGGGCCACGGCCAGCTCGGGCGTGATGTCGCGCCCGGCCATCGCCACTGTGCGGTTGTAGGCCCGGACCATCGGAAGGGCGGCGGGGTTCTCCGCCAGGTCAATGGTGGTGACCGCCTCGGAGGCCGTTCCCCTTTCCGTCGGCCTCTCCGTCACCCGGAAGGCGGTGGCCGACAGTCCGAGGGTCCGGTCACGGTAGAAACCCGGGGCCAGCAGCGCCTCGCCGGTGAGCCGCCACACCTGCGTGCCGGCCACGGCGTGCGGCCAGCCGACGCTCAGGGGCCGGCCGGCGTCGAGCAGCGAGTCGACGGCGATCGGCTCCACCTCGGTCGGCGCAACGCGGAAGTCGCCGGGCCTCGGTGCCAGGTTGGTGGCCACCTCCCGGTAGGCGGCGGCCGTCGCCGGCGGGCCGATGCGGTAGTAGGAACGGTACGGCCAGACATCGACCAGGAACACCCCGAGCACGGCCAGCGCCAGCGCCCCGGCCATGACTGCGGGCAGGGCGGCCGGAGCGGATCGGGCCCGGTGGCGCTCGGCCCATTCCTGGGCCAGGACCACGGTGTAGGTCGCGCCCAGGGCGAGGGCCAGGGGAGCGACGCCGTAGAGGAGCGGCGCGCCGACGCTGTCGAGGTAGGGCAAGAGCTCGGAGAGGGTGACGAACGGGGTGAGGTAGGGCAGGGCGACCAGGAAGGCGAACATCGCTCCGAGCAGAGCCGGCGCCAGCCGGCCCAGGTGCAGCCGGCGCAGGAGGGCGCCGAGTAGCAGACCGGCAGCCAGGCCGGCGACGACGAAGGGCACCACCTGGCCGCGGGCCGCCGGTCCGCTCGACGCCAGGGGGACGGCGCCGGCCGAGAGCCACACGCCCAGGGCCGAGGAGAGGAGGATGGCACTGAGGGTGCCGTCTCGGTCGCGGCCGGCGAGGAACACGGCGCTCACCAGGGTCAGGGCCAGGCACACCCATCCGAGGTGAAAGAAGAGGGGAAGCAATCCGTCACGGTCGAAGCCGATCGCCCCGGTCAGCTCGCCGGAGCGACCGAAGAACGCGCCGAGGTCCCGCCCTGCCCGAGGGCCGGCGCCGGTGAGGACGTTGTCCGGAAGGAGTCCTGGCCGCGAGCGCATGAACGACCCGCCCATGCCAGCGAACGGCAGCAGCCAGTAGGCGGCGGCACCCAGCGCGACCGCGACGACCGCGCCGGCCCGGGCCAGCACGTGAGTCGGGCTCGCGGGGTTGGGCCCCGGGCCCGTCCGCCCCACCTCCACGACGAGGAGGCACACCCCCAGGAGGACCAGGCCGATGGCGTACTCGGCATGCAGGGCGACGGCGAAGCCGGCCAGGAGACCGGCCCCGGCGAGGTAGCCGGGCCCGTCGCCCCGCAGCCCCCGGCGCAGGCTCCACGCCAGCCAGGGGGCGACGGCCATGACGCCGATGGAAGACGGGGAACCGGCCAGGGCGCCGTGGGCGACCACCAGCGGCTGCAGGGCGAAGAGAAGGCCGGCGACGATGGCCGCCGGATAGCTCCTCCACAGCGACCGGGCCAGTAGGAACGTTCCGCACGCCCCGAACACCTGGAAGCCCAGCACCCCGAGCTTCACCGCCACGTCGGGCCCCAGGGCGGTGGCCAGGGGCAGGAGCAGGAACACCGGCAGCGTCGGCATGACCACCCAGACCGGGGCGCCGGCCCACAGGTCGGGCAACCAGTACGGCACTGTCCGGTCGGTGCCGATGTGGTCGAGGGCCAAGCGCAGATAGAGGGAGTGGCCAGGGCCGTCGAGCACCAGGGCGCCGCCCGTCCACGCCCCGGAAAAGCCGAGGACGGCGAAGACGAAGACGCCCAGGGTGAGGACGCGGCGGTTCCTCTGGGCCCAGTACAGGACGGGCAGTCGACGGCGGACGGCGATCGGCAGGCGGAGCTGGCGCAGGCGCTCGGCCTCGCCCAGGTGGGTGCTGGGCCGGGCGGGGAACTCGAGCACCATCGGCGGTCAGTCTTCCAGGGCGCCGCCCTGCCAAGCTCGACGGTTGATCAGGCGGTCAATCGGCCTCGAGCAGGCCGTCGCTGATGGCGGCGCTGATCTGACCCAGCTGTTCGATCTGGGCGGGGGTGAGGACGTCGAACAGGTAGCGGCGGACCCCCTCGACGTGACCGGGCGCCGCGGCCTCGATGGCGGCGAAGCCCTGCTCGGTCATCACCGCATGGGCGCCCCGCTTGTCGGTCGGGCAGGCCTCACGGCGCACCCACCCTGCTTCCTCGAGGCGGGTCACCGCATGCGACAGGCGGCTGCGCGACGACTGGCAGACGTCGGCCAACTGGTTCATGCGGAGGGTCCGGCCGGGCGCCTCGGACAGGGCAACGAGGAGTTCGTAGTAGGTGTGGGGCATGTCGGCATCCCGCTGGAGCTCCCGGTCGAGCTGGTCGGTCAGGAGACGCATGGCGGTCAGGAACGCCCGCCACGTCCGCTGCTCGTCCTGGCTCAACCACTTCGTCCCGGGCACGCATCCATGGTATCGAGAAAGTTGAGACTTCAACCGCAGCCGGTCGACGACCCCGCCGATCCGCGCCTCGCCGACTTCTTCGCCCTCAACGATCCCGACATGCGCCGGCACCGGGAAGGAGCCGACGGCGCCGGCCACGGGTTCTTCGTGGCCGAGGGGGCGCTGGTTATCCGCCAACTGCTGTTGTCGCGCTATCCGGTGCGAGCCGTCCTGGTGACCACCCAGGGGCTGGACGCGCTGGAGAGCCACCTGGCCGGGATTGAGGCTCCCGTCTTCTGCGGGAGCCAGACCCTGATGACCTCGGTGACGGGGTTCCACTTCCACCGTGGTGCGCTGGCGTCGGCCGACCGGCGCCCGCAGCCCAGCCTGGCTGAGGTGGCGGAGAGCGCTGACCTCGTCGTCATGGCCGAGGGGGTGACCGACAACGAGAACCTCGGCTCCCTGTTCCGAAACGCCGCCGCGTTCGGTGTGGGCGGCGTGATCCTCGACGCCACGTCGGCCGATCCGCTCTACCGCCGGTCGGTCCGGGTGTCGATGGGCCAGGTCCTGCGCATTCCCCATGCCCGGGTGCCCCGGGCGGTGGAGGCGGTCGATCGTCTGCGGCACCTGGGCTTCGAGGTACTGGCCCTCACGCCCGCACCAGGCGCCGACGACGTGCGAACTGTCCTGTGCCGGCCCCGGCAGGTGCTTTTGGTCGGCGCCGAGGGGCCCGGCCTGTCCGACGACGCCCTACGGGCGGCCGATCACCGGGTCAGGATCGCCATGAGCCCGGGCGTCGACTCGCTGAACGTGGCCACCGCTGCGGCCGTCGCCCTCCACCACCTGGCCCGGCCCGGCTGAGGCCGCCCAGCCGGCCAGCACGCTGATCAGCACGTCCAGGCCCGTCTCGAACTCAGCGTCGGCGTCCCAGTCGGCCAGGTAGGGCGCGACCTCGGCGATGCGGGGGACGGCGGAGAGGTCGATGGGAGCGATGTGGCCCCCGGCGGACACGTCGACCGGCCGGAAGTACCCGCCGCATTCGAGGGACACGAAGCCGATGGCGAAGGAGGACATGATCCGGTAGGCCGGCGCGGTCAGGGCCGGCTCGATCCCGGCCCGTCGGAGGGCGTCGAGCGCGGCCTCCAGGGTGCGCAGGCCGGCCGAGCCGGTTGGGGGCCGCTCGACGATCAGGGGCACCAGGTTCGGGTGTCGCAGCGCCACCCGGCGGAACTCCCGGCTGACGCTCCTCAGCGCGTCCCATGGTGGCGTGCCCGGGCAGGGCAGGCCGATCTCCTCGGCGACGAGGTTCACCACGCCCAGCAGCACGTCGTCCTTGTTGGGCACGTGGCCGTAGAGGGTCATGGGGGCCACGCCCATGTCGGCGGCGAGGGCCCGCATGGTCAGGGCCTCGAGTCCCTGGGCGTCGACCAGGCGCAGCGCGGCGCGGAAGATCCCCTCGGCGTTGAGGGTGGCTCTGATCAAAGTTCCGCCCCCCGACTCGACAAGCCGTACATCGTACGTATACTAGGGACCGGCGCCCCCCCTCACCCCGTCCGCCGTGGGGTCGAGGGGGGCGCCACTCTCTCTTTCCGGGCTCCCGGCCGCGGGCCGGACACCCAGCAGGGCCCGGTGGAGCACGCCTCCGAAGCTTCGGGAGGCCATCTGGAGGTCGGCGAAGCCGGCCGAGCGCATCCGGTCGGCCGTCTCCGCCACCCACGGTGGGTCGCCCGGCCCGGGCGGCTCGTCGCTGCGGGCCATCAGGACCACCGCCACCCGTCCGCCGGGCTCGAGTACCCGGTACAGCTCGATCAACCCTGTGTCGGGTTCGGCCCAGAACTGGAGGGAGTTCAGGGAGCCGACCGTGGTGAACGACCCGTCGGGGAAGGGCAGCCGGGCTGCGTCGGCCCGGTGGATCTCCACCCGCCCCTGGCGCAGCGCGGCGCGGTTCCGGCGGCGGGCGTGGCGGACCATGGTGTCGGAGGCGTCCACACCCACCACCGGGCCACGGCTGATCACTGCGGCGTAGGCCACGGCCAGGCCGGGACCGCATCCCACGTCGAGCACCCGGTCGTGACCGGCGACAGCCAGGCAGTCGACCATCCACCGGTTGGCCTCACCGGTCAGGCGGGCGACGACATGGGCGGCGACCCACCCCTTGGGCCCCCGGGGCCCACCGAACTGCGAAAGGGGCATCAGCCCAACCGTGGTCGCGAGGTTGGTGGGGGGATCGGGGTCAGCCGACGCCGAGGAGGTCGACGACGAAGATCAGGGTCTCGCCGCCCTTGATGGCCCCGCGCGCCCCGGCGTCGCCGTAGCCCAGGTGGGGCGGAATGGTGATCTTGCGGCGGCCCCCGACCTTCATGCCGGCCACGCCCTGGTCCCAGCCGGCGATGACCCGGCCGCCGCCCAACGGGAAGCTGAACGATCCGGGGCGGTCCCACGATGCGTCGAACTGCTTGTTCGTGCTCCAGGCTACGCCCACGTAGTGGACCTGGACGTTCTGGCCGGCCACCGCCTCGGGGCCGGTGCCTTCGACCAGATCCTCGGTGACGAGCTCGGTGGGAGGAGCCTCGTTTGGGGGAACCTGTACCTGGGGCTTGGTGGCGTCAGTCATCTCATACCCTAAGTCACAACTGGGGGTCGCGGCAGGCCCGGCCGGGGTCCCCCGGCCCCGAGGGAGGATCGACGCGGGGGTAGGGCTCCACGAACCCCGAGCCCGGGTCCCCGGTGGAGAGGTACCGGACGATGCCCCTGGCCACCGCCTCGCCCTCGACCCGCTGCACGTCGGGCCGAGAGATGAGCTCGGCCTCGGCCGGGTTGGAGATGAAGGCCAGCTCGGCCAGGACGCTCACCACCTTCCCGGGCTGGCGCAGCATGGCGTAGTAGTCGCCGTTGCGCCCCGGGCGGTACTTGGCGCCTGCGTCGCGATCGGCCACCCAGGCCACCCGGTACTGCGACATGGCCCTGACGATCTCCTCGTACACCAGCCCGGCCAGGCGCTTCGAGTCCGCCGAGCCGATCTGGTAGTAGGTCTCGGCGCCCGGGGTGTCGCGCGGCCCGTCCGGTTCGGCGTTGTGGTGGATGGACACGAACGCCTTGGGCGCCACGCTGCGGGCCAGCTCGGAGCGGGTGGCCAGCGCCACCTCGTAGTCGCCCGTACGCGTCAGCAGGGTGGTCACGCCGGCAGCCTCGAGGGCGGTCTGGGCATGGCGGGCCACGGCCAGGTTGACGCCCGCCTCGGCCAGGCCGGAGGGCGACACCGCCCCGGGCTCGGCCCCTCCGTGGCCCGGGTCGAGCACGACGGCCGGCGCCCCGGCCGATCGGCCTCGGGCCCCGGTCAACGTGGCGGTGGCGTTGCACGGCGTTCGCACCATCCATCCGTCACCTGCCCGGGAGATGACCGGGACGACGATGCCCTCGGGGGTGACGACGGCGGTGGCGGTGGCCGGATCGGGCTCGGTGGTCGGAGGCGGAACGGGCGCAACGGTGATGGGCGCCGGCTCGGCCGCCCGCCCTCTCGCCGCGTCCGGATCGTCGCCGGAGCTGCAGGCCGCAGCCGTCACCAGGGCAACGAGGGCGAAGATCACCGGGCGCAGTCGCACGCCTTGGCACGGTAGCGGCCCCCCGGTCGGTACCGTCAGCACATGGTGCTGGGGCGCCACCGGCGTGGGCGGGAGGGCCTCGCGGTGTGGGTGGCGGGAGCCGCACTGCTGCTCGTCAGCCCAGGTCGATGGCGCGGGTGACGGCCAGGGCCTCGAGCAGCCGGCGGTCGTGGGTCACGACGAGCAGCGTGCCCTCGTAGTCGTCCAGGGCCTCTTCGAGCTGCTCGATGGCGGGCAGGTCGAGGTGGTTGGTGGGCTCGTCGAGCACCAGGCAGTTGGCGCCGACGGCCATGAGCAGGGCGAGGGTGGCCCGGGTGCGCTCACCGGGGGAGAGGCTCGCCGCCGGCCGCCCGACGTGCTCGGAGCTCAATCCGAACTTGGCCAGCAGGGATCGGCTGGGCTGGACCAGGAGCCCGGATGCCTTGCTGAACCCGGTGATCAGCGCCTCGTCGGTGAGGAACCGGCGGCGGCCCTGGTCGAGCTCGCCGATCACCACACCCGGGCCCATCCACCGCTCGCCCGCCGCCAGCGGCAGCTCGCCCAGCAGGGCGCGCAGGAGCGTGGTCTTGCCCGTCCCGTTGGGCCCCACGATGGCCAACCGCTCGGCCCAGGCCACTTCCAGTGACAGGGGCCCCAGCCGGAAGGATCCCCGCTCCACCACTGCGTCGACCAGCCGGGCCACGACGTCGCCGCTGCGGGTCGACGGCGCCAGTTCCAGGTGCAGGTCCCATCCCTCCCAGGGCTTGTCCGCCACCTCCAGCCGATCGAGGGCTTTCTCGGTGATGCGCACCTTGGCCGCCTGCTTCTCCGTCCGGTTGATCTTGAAGCCCTTCTGGGCCTTGTCGTGGTCGGACGGGTTCTTCTTGAGCGACCGGACGCCGGTCACCGCCCACTGGCGCTGGGTCCGGGCCCGGTCGGTCAGGTCGGAGCGCTGTGACCGGTACTGGTCGTAGGCCTCCTCGGCATGCCGGCGGGCCGTGCGCCTGGCCTCCAGGTACCCGAGCCAGCCGCCGCCGAACTCGGTCGACTTCCGGCTGTGCTCGTCGAGCTCGAGGACCCGCTCGACGGTGGTTTCCAGGAACGCCCGGTCGTGGGAGACGACGACCAGAGCGCCGTCGAGGTCGCCGAGGAAGCGTTCGAGCTGGGCCAGGCCGGCGAAGTCGAGGTCGTTGGTGGGCTCGTCGAGCAGCAGGACATCGAAGCGCGACAGCAGGATGGCGGCCAGGGCGGCCCGGGCCCCCTGGCCTCCCGACAGCGCCCTGAGCTCGACGTCGAGGCGGGTGGCGGGCAGTCCGAGGCCCTCGCACACCTCGGCGGCGCGCGAGGCCAGGTCCGGCCCGCCCAGGTCGAGGAAGCGCTCCAGGGCCACCGAGTAGCGGTCGTCCGCGCCGGCGCCGGCCTGGCCGAGTTGGCCAGCAGCGCCCTCCAGCTCCGCCTCGGCCGCGCCAACGCCCGTCCGTCGGGCCAGATAGGCCCAAAGCGTCTCACCCGCCAGGGGCACCAGTTCCTGGGGCAGATACCCCACATTGAGCGTGGGCGGTGAGAGCGTCAGCCGCCCGGAATCGGGCGGCTCCAGCCCAGCCAGCACCCGGAGCAGGGTGGTCTTGCCTACGCCGTTGGGGCCCACCACGCCGATCCGGGCCCGCGGCCCCACCGTCACGCTCACCCCGTCGAGCACAACGAACGCCCCGTGGGATCTGGTGATGTCGGTGGCCACCAGGGTGGCACCGGAGGACGGCATCATGACCGAAGCTACGGGATGGGCCGCCCCCAACCCGGTAACGTCCGCGGCATGGACGTCGCCATCCGCCACCGCCCGTCTTTCGCGGTCGCGCGCATCGCCCTCGACGGCAACGAGCAGATCCGAGCCGAATCGGGAGCCATGATGGCCACCTCATCCGGCGTGGGCGTGGCATCGAGCACCCAGGGCGGGGTGATGAAGGGCCTGAAGCGGTCCGTCCTCGGCGGGGAGAGCCTCTTCGTCTCCACCTTCACCGCCCCGGCGGCCGGAGGCTGGGTCGACGTGGCCCACCACCTGGCGGGCGACGTAGTGACGTCGGAGGTCACGCCCGACCGGCCCCTGTCGATCACCAAAGGCTGCTGGCTGGCGTCGGCGGCCGGCGTGGAGCTCGACACCAAGTGGGGCGGGTTCAAGAACCTGTTCGGCGGCGAGGGCGGCTTCCTCATCCGGGCGTCCGGGGCGGGCACCGTGCTCCTGGCCTGCTACGGCGCCATCGACACCGTCCACCTGGCCGCTGGGGAGACGGTGACCGTCGACACGGGCCACGTGGTGGCCTTCGACCCGTCGACCACCAGCCAGATCCGCAAGGTGGCCGGCGGCGTCATCCAGACCCTGAAGTCGGGGGAGGGGTTCGTGTTCGACTTCACCGGGCCGGGCTGGGTCATGACCCAGTCCCGTAACCCCTCCGCCCTCCAGGCGTGGATCCGTCAGATCATGCCCGGTGAGACGGGTGGCGCCTCGGGTGTGCTCGGCAGCTTCCTCGGACGATGACGACCTCCCTGCGGTGACCGGGTCCGAACCCGTGTCGCTCGAGGGCGAGGCGCTCAACCACGACATCAAGCTTCTCGTCGGGCTCCTGGGCGAGACCCTGGTCCGCCACGAGGGGGTGGACCTCTTCGACCTCGTCGAGCGGGTGCGCGCCCTGAGCAAGGCCACCCGCGACACCTCCTCCGACGCCACCGCCGACCACCTCGACGAGCTGCTCTCCGGCGTCGACCTGGCTACGGCGACGCTGCTGGTGCGGGCCTTCTCGGCCTACTTCCACCTGGCCAACATCGCCGAGCAGGTGCACCGGGCCGACGAGCGCACCCAGCTGGCCGAGGAGGATGGCCCCCTCGGTCGCGCCGTCGAGGAGATCGCCGAGGCCGGCCTGCCCCTCGATGAGGTCGAGGGTCTGCTCGACCGCCTCGAGCTGCGCCTGGTTCTCACCGCCCATCCCACCGAGGCGGTGCGCCGGTCCATCCTGGCCAAGCGGCGGCGCATCGCCGAGCTGCTGGAGCAGCGGTCCAACCCCCGGGCCACCGAGGACGACCGCCGGCGTGACGAGCGGGAGATCGCCGAGGTCGTCGACCTCCTCTGGCAGACCGACGAGCTTCGCCGGAAGAAGCCCACGCCGGCCGAGGAGGCCAGCTCCGTGGTCTTCTACCTCGACGACCTGTTCGGCGCCGTGCTGCCCGACCTGCTCGACGACCTGGCCGCCCACCTGGGCCGCCTCGGCGTGGAGCTCGGCCCACGCGCCCGCCCCATCCGCTTCGGCACCTGGGTGGGTGGCGATCGTGACGGCAACCCCAACGTCACCCCGCAGGTCACCCTGGAGGTGCTGGGCCTGCAACGCCGGCTGGCCCTTCGCAGGCTGACGGCGACGGTCGAGGACCTCGTCCTCAAGCTGAGCACCTCCACCCGGGTGGCCGAGATCTCTGCCCCGCTCAAGTCCAGTCTGGCCGCGGACCGGGCGTTCCTGCCCGACGTCTTCTCCCGCTACGGCGGCCTGAACGCCGAGGAGCCGTACCGGCTGAAGTGCTCCTACGTCCTCCAGCGGCTGCTGAACACCCAGCACCGGCTGGCCGACGGCGCCCCGCCCCGCCCCGGCCTGGAATATGCCTGCACGGCCGAGCTGCTCGACGAGCTGGAGGTCATGCGCACCTCGATGCTCGAGAACCGGGGCCACCTCGTGGCCCGAGGCAGCCTCGACCGGGTCATCCGGGTGGTGGCCGCCTTCGGCATGGCCCTGGCCACCATGGATATCCGGGAGCACGCCGACCGCCACCACATCGCTCTGGCCGCCCTCTTCGACCGTCTGCACACGCCGTACGCCGAGCTGTCGCGAGTCGAGCGCGCCGCCCTCCTCTCAGCCGAGCTCCAGTCGGCCCGGCCCCTGAAGTCGCCCGCCACCCGGCTCACCGGGGACGCCGAGGAGGTGCTCTGCCTCTTCGAGACGGTGCGCGAAGCTCTCGACCTCTTCGGCGACGAGGCCATCGAGAGCTACATCATCTCCATGACCCGGGGCTGCGACGACGTGCTCGCCGCCGTGGTGCTGGCCCGGGAGGTGGGCCTGGTCGACCTCACCGCCGGCGTGGCCCGGATCGGTTTCGTGCCGCTGCTGGAGACGGTCGAGGAGCTCCGTCACGCCGGCCCCCTCCTCGACGAGCTTCTCTCGGACCCCGGCTACCGCCGACTGGTCGAGCTCCGGGGTGGGGTGCAGGAGGTGATGCTCGGCTACTCCGACTCGAACAAGGACGCGGGGATCACCACCTCGCTGTGGGAGATCCACCGGGCCCAGCGCGCGTTGCGCGACGTGGCCCAACGCCACTGCGTGTTGCTGCGGCTGTTTCACGGTCGGGGCGGCACCGTCGGTCGCGGCGGCGGCCCGACCGGCGATGCCATCCTGGCCCAGCCCTACGGCACCCTCGACGGGGCCATCAAGATCACCGAGCAGGGGGAGGTCATCTCGGACAAGTACGGCCTGCCCACCCTGGCCCGCCGCAACCTCGAGTTCGCCACCGCAGCCGTGATCAAGGCCTCGTTGATGCACCGGGAGTCACGTGTGCCCGAGAGCGTGATCGACGACTGGGACGAGGTCATGGACGTGGTCTCCGAGGCCGCGCACGCCTCCTATAGGGACTTGATCGACGATCCTCGCCTCGTCGACTACTTCCGCGCCTCCACACCGGTCGAGGAGCTGACCGCGCTCAACATCGGCTCCCGCCCTATCCGCCGAGCGGGTGGCCGGCTGCAGGGCCTCGAGTCCCTGCGGGCCATCCCCTGGGTGTTCGGTTGGACCCAGTCCCGCCAGATCGTGCCCGGCTGGTACGGGGTGGGCGCCGGGCTCGAGCAGGCGCGAACTGTTGGCCTGTCGGAGCGCCTCACCGGCATGTACCAGGAGTGGCACTTCTTCCGGGCGTTCATCTCCAACGTGGAGATGGTGCTGTTCAAGACCGACCTCGACATCGCCTGGCGCTACGTTGAGCGTCTGGCCGATCCGTCGCTTCACGGCATTTTCGAGCGCATCGCAGAGGAGCACCGGCGCACCGTCGCCCAGGTGCTGTCGCTGACCGGGCGGGACCGGCTGCTCGACCGCCACCCGCTGCTCCGGCGGACGCTGGAGATACGAGATGCCTACCTCGACCCCATCAGCTACCTCCAGGTGTCGCTCTTGGCCCGGCTACGCAACAGTGATTTGGCCGACTCCGAGCTGCAGCGGGCGCTGATGCTGACGGTCAACGGCATCGCCAACGGACTACGCAACACCGGCTGACCTTTCCGGCGTGACCGGGGAAAAGAGCAGAGCACCGTGACGCCATACGAGGAACTGATCGCAGCTGCAGACCAGGACTACGCCCAGGGGCGCTTCAAGCAGGCCCACATCAAGTACGGCCAGGCGGTCTCGGAGGGCCAGGTACGGAACCACTACTGCCGGCAGATGCGGGGGATCTCCTCGCGGATGGTGGCCGAGGCGCGGATGCAGTTGGCGTGTGACCGGCCCGAGGCTCGCCAGGACTTCCTCGATCAGGCGGCGCGCTGGCTGGCCAAGTCGGAGGCCAACCTGAACTCGGCGTTCGACGAGTCACCCGAGTTCCAGCTCGGCCACATCCGTCTCGAGCAGGCCCGCACCGAGGACGCCATCGCCCGGTTCATGGAGATGTCCGGAGGCAATCCGGCCCGCCGCCTCTCCGCGGCCCGCACCTACCGCGAAGAGGGCTTCGAGCTGCTGGCCGACGCCTGACGGGCGAAGCCACCCGAGCCTAGCCTTGAGGCTGCTTCCCCCCAGGAACGAAAATGACCGCGCCGGCAGTCGGGGACGCACGAGACTGACCGGTCGTGGCGGGTCCTGGGAACCTCTTCGTGCGGTGGGAGCGCTCGCCTCGACGCGACCTCGTCCGTGAGAGCGCAGCGGTCAGCCCCCTCCTGACCCTGGCGGCGGGCGCGCTCGTCGTTGCCTCCGGGCTGCTCCCGGCGGCGTTCAGCCTGGCGTCGGGCGCCCTCGCCGGGACGGTCGCGCCGGCAGTGGGCCGGGGCATGGGCTCGGCGACCGGGCAGCGGGTAGTGGTCGCCCTGGCTGTGGCGGCTGTCGTGTACGTCCTCATCCAGGTCGTCGGACCGTTGCGAGCCAGCGTGTGCGACATCCTGATGCGACGGGTCGACGAGTCGCTGGCCATTCAGCTGATGCGGGCCGTCTCGGGCCCGCGCGGCATCGCCCACCTGGAGAACCCCGCCGTCCTCGACCGGGTTGCTCAGGCCCAGGGCGCGGTGACCGGCGCCACCGCTGGAGCGGGGATCACCTACCTGGGCAGCACCTGGTCACTACGGCTCCAGGGCGTGACCGGGTTGGTGATCCTCTCCCGCTTCCGCTGGTGGCTGCCGCTGGTCCTGGGCGCCGGTCAGGGCGTCTCCTTCACCTGGCGACGGAGGCATTGGCGGGACATGACCAACGTTGTGTTCGACCGCACCGATGGCCTCCGCCAGGCCGACTACCTCAGGCGCCTGGCGGTACGGCCCGATGCGGCCAAGGAGTCGCAGGTCTTCGCGCTGGGCGACTGGCTCGTCGACCGCTACCGCACCAGCTTCCTCGACACCATGCGGCCCGTCTGGCGGGAGCGGCGGAGCGGGGGGCCGGTGGCGCTCACGGTGGCGCTGCTCCTGCTGGCGCTCGAAGGCGGGGCGCTGCTCATGGTGGTCCGGGCCGGCACCGACGCCACCATCGGCCTCGCCGCCGCCGTCGTGTACGCCCAGGCCGTGCTGGCCACCGCAGCGCTGGGCGCCTTCGACATGGACCACCTGCGCCTCGAGGACGGGCTGCGGTCACTGGAGGTGCTGCGGGAACTGGAGCGCGCCGTGCCCGAGGCAGTCGTTGGTCTCGCCGGCCGATTGCCGGCCACCGGCCTGCCGGAACGCGTCATCCGCTTCGAAGGAGTGAGGTTCCGGTACCCGGGGCGCGACACCGACGTGTTCGACGGCCTCGACCTCGACATCGTCGCCGGCCAGTCATTGGCCATCGTCGGCACCAACGGCGCGGGCAAAACCACCCTCGTCAAGTTGCTGGCCCGCTTGTACGACGTGGGGGGTGGGCGCATCACCGTCGACGGCACCGACCTGCGCGACATCGACCCCGTCGCCTGGCAGCAGCGGGTGGCGGCCATCTTTCAGGACTTCGTCCAGTACCCGGTGTCGGCCCACGACAACGTGGCGTTCGGCGCCCTGTCCCACGCCGGCGACCGGGGGGCGGTCGAGACTGCGGCTCGCCGGGCGGGTGCCCTGGACCTGGTGACTGCGCTACCGAACGGGTGGGACACGGTGCTCAACCGCCAGTTCACCGACGGCGCGGACCTGTCGGGCGGGGAGTGGCAGCGGGTGGCGCTGGCGCGGGCCCTGTTCGCAGTATCGGCGGGCGCCGGCGTCCTGGTCCTCGACGAACCGACTGCGTCGCTCGACGTCCGGGCCGAGACCGGCCTCTACGACCGCTTTCTCGACGTCACCCGCGGCGTCACCACCATCGTGGTGTCCCACCGCTTCTCCACCGTGCGCCGTGCCCAGCGGATCGTCGTGCTTGATCGCGGGCGGGTGGTCGAGGACGGGAGCCACGACGAGCTGGTGAGGGCCGGCGGTCGCTACGCGTCGATGTACGCCCTCCAGGCCAGCCGGTTCTGGGAGGACGACGGCGGTGGCTGACCTCCTCCGCAACATACGGGAGATGTGCGCGGTGTCGTGGCAGGCGGACCGGGCGCGCTCGATCGCCTCCCTCGTCACCACCGCCCTGGTGCCGGTGACGCGCTCGATGCAAGCCATCGGCTTCGGTCTCGTCGCCGACGGCGTGCTGACCGGCGACGACCGCCGGGCGGCGACCGGCGCCGTCGTCGTGGCCGGTCTGACTGCGGCGAACCGGGTGCTTGACTGGGGGTCGGTCACCGTGCGCATGCGCCTGCGCGAGCACACCATCCTGCTGCTCGACCAGCTGGTCATGAGCTACGTGGTCGCCACTCCCGGCCTGGAGCACCACGAACGCAAGGAGCACCAGGATCGTCTCGGCCTAATCGGGTGGGAGCGCTGGGCCCTGAACAACCCGTTCATGCCCATCGCGTGGACGCTCGGCAGCCTGGTCCAGATGGTCACCACGCTCGCCGTGCTGGGCAGCCTGCACCCCCTACTGCTGCTCCTGCCCCTGGCGGGCGCTCCGCCGCTGCTGATCG
Organism: Acidimicrobiales bacterium; assembly: GCA_038214685.1. Classification (GTDB taxonomy): domain Bacteria; phylum Actinomycetota; class Acidimicrobiia; order Acidimicrobiales; family AC-14; genus CADCTB01. The sequence goes on along the minus strand of JBBQRO010000033.1, from coordinate 10,823 downwards.
GCCTGCGGGTGGAGGCCATGTGGGAGCGGGTCAGGCAGGAGCACGCCGAGGCCAAACGCAGCCTGGCCCTGCTGTTCGAGCTGGCCACGACCGCACCGGCCGGCAAGGAGATCCGGGTGTTCGACCTGGCCGAGGAGCTGGAGCGCCGTCATCGCCAGACCTTCGAGACGGTCGACCGGCGGGAGCGGGCCGCCGACCTACGGGCCGGGCTGATGGCCGCCGCCGGCTGGGGCTGCTTCGCTATCGGCTACATGGCCGCGGTGGCGCTGGTCGTGGACCGGGCAGTCGCCGGCGCGCTGTCGGTGGGCGCAGTGGTGGTCACCCTCAGCCTGGGCGCCCAGGTGAACCGGCAGGTCACCGAGTTGGTCGACAACGCTCGGTGGTTCACCCGCGTCACCGAGGCCATCGGCCGGTACCGCTGGTTGGCCGACTACTCCGTCCGGGCCCATGCCGCCCTCGCCCCCGTGGATCCGGCACCGGTGCCCGAGCGCCTGGTCTCCGGCGTCACCTTCGACGGCGTCAGCTTCACCTATCCCGGCACCGACGCCCCGGTGCTCGACGACGTCCACCTCCACCTCCCTGCCGGCGCCACCGTGGCCATCGTGGGGGAGAACGGCGCCGGCAAGACCACCCTGGCCAAGCTCCTCCTGCGCTTCTACGAGCCCACCGAGGGAGCCATCCTCGTCGACGGCGTCGACATCCGGCACTTCGAGGTCGACGCCTGGCGGCAACGGATGTCGGCCGGGTTCCAGGACTTCGCCCAGCTCCAGTTCCTGGCCCGGGAGTCGGTGGGGGTCGGCTCGCTGCCGTCGGTCGACGATGCCGAAGCGGTGGCGGCGGCGCTCGACCGGGGAGCGGCGGGCAACCTCTTCGCTCATCTCCCCGCCGGCCTGGCCACCCAGCTCGGGCGCGAGTTCGACGGGGGGGTTGATTTGTCGACCGGGCAGTGGCAGAAGGTGGCGGTGGCCCGAGCCATGATGCGCGCCGAGCCCCTGCTGCTGCTCCTCGACGAGCCCACGGCGAGCCTCGACGCAGCCACCGAGCACGCTTTGTTCGAACGCTTCGCCGCCCAGGCCCGCCGGGCCGCCGACCGCAGCGGTGCCATCACCTTCCTCGTCAGCCACCGCTTCTCCACCGTTCGCATGGCCGACCTGATCCTCGTTATCGAGGATGGGCGGGTGGCCGAGCGGGGCACCCACGACGACCTCATGGCCGCCGACGGGCGGTACGCCGAGCTGTACCGGCTCCAGGCCCGCAGCTACCGCTGAGCGGTCGGCGGGGGTTCTGCCGGTAGATCTCACGACGGTGCCCGAGCGCCACAACGACGACCAAGAGGACGTCGTCGTCGATCGTGTAGATAATCCGGTAGTCGCCCACCCGCACTCGGAGGCCGGATCGACCGCGAAGCGCCCGGGCTGCCGGCGGTCGGGGGTCCTGCGCAAGGAGAGCGATCGCTCCTTGGATCCGGAGCCCGACATCCCGGTCGACCTTGCGCAAGGCTCGTGCTGCTGCGGGGCGCAGCTCGATGCGGTACGCGCTCACGATCACGTCCAGCCGAGATCGGCCCTGACCTGCTCCCAGGGGATGTTGGCACCCTCCTCGGCCATGGCGGCATCAAAGGCCGCGACGTCCTGGATCTCCTCGAACGCCTCGAGCAACTCCTCGTATCGCTCGGGGCTGACCAGCACGGCAGCGGGCCGGCCATAGCGCTCCAGGAACACCGGCTCGGTGTGGGCGGCCTCGACCGCCTCGGACAGCTTCTCCCGTGCTTCGCTGACTGCCATTGTGGCCATGGGGCGATCGTACAATCTACGTCCCATGTTGTACATCACCCTTGACGGTTGGGCCCGATGTCGCGACCTCCGACGGGCCTGGCGATCCCAACCGAGCGTGCTCCCCAGTGTGGGCGATTCGCAGTGAAATGCGGTACCGAATCGCCCACACTCAACGAAGCGAGGCAGAGGTCAGCGCTTTCTGGTCGGGGGCCGGGCGGCGAGGGGGTCGACGGGCCAGGAATGCTTGGGATAGCGACCGGCCATCTCCTTGCGGACCGATGCCCACGTGCCGGCCCAGAACCCGGGGAGGTCGGCGGTGACCTGGACGGCCCGCCCCGCTGGCGACAACAGCTGCAGGACCACGGGGACCCGCCCGTCGGCCACTGTCGGATGGGTGGCCGTGCCGAAGAGATCCTGCACCCGCACGGCCATGACCGGCCGGTCGCCGCTGTAGTCCATCGCCACCTGGCGGCCACCGGCCACGACCAGGCTGGACGGGGCGACGCGTTCCAGATCTCGGGCCAACCGGTGGCCGAGCCGGGCCCGCAGGGCAGTCGTCATGTCGACCGCCTCGATGCCGGCCCGGCCGACGGCGCCGGCCAGCAGCGGGGCGAGCCAGTCATCGAGCGTCGCCAGCAAGGCGGCATCGGAGAGGTCGGGCCACTCCTGGCCGAGCGTCCGACGGGCGAACCCGGCCCGGTGCTGGAGGGCCCGGGACTTCTCCGTCCAGCGCAGCGCCCCGAGCCGGGTGGCCCGGGTCCGACCGACCAACGCCCGGGTGGTAACCGGGCCGGGCCGGGCCGGTGCGTCGGCCGTGGCGATCACCAGGGACCCGAGTCGATGCTCCACCCGGGCCCGCAGGTCGTCGCGCGCCGGGTCCCATGAGACGGTGACGACCTCCTCCGCCTCGCCGGCCGCCTCCTCCATGTCGGCTGCGTCGAGGCCGGCGGCCAGGCGGATGCGCCCATCGCCCCGGCCGGTGTCGATCTCGGCGACGGCGAGGAAGGCCTCGCCGGCCAACGGATCGCCGGCGGGGAGCCATGCGCTGCCACCGTTGCGGAGCCGGAACCGGGCGCCGCCCCGGGCCTGGGCCAGCCGGTCGGGATAGGCCAGGGCGAGGGCCAGGCCGCAGCGGCCAGGTTCCAGGTCGGATTGCCTGATGCCGGCCCGGCGGGCCAGCTCGCCGGCCCGCCGAGTGGCGTTTCGCACGGCGCCGGCGTCGGCGAGGGGGTGACGGCCGGCCGCACCACCGATCAGCAGCACCCTCTCGCCCACGTCGGCCGGCAGGTCGTCGGGCCGGCCCCGCAGCACGTCACGGTCTTCGAGCAGGGCGGCGAGCAGGCACGCAGTCCAGCCCACGCCGCCGGCCCGGGCGCCAATGACCATCCGGGCCAGCCGCGGGTGCAGGGGCAGGTCGGCCATGGCTCGCCCCAGCGCCGTCGGGCGGCCGGCGCCGTCGAGCGCGCCCAGGGCGGCGAGCAGGGAGCGGGCCTCATCGAGTGAGCGCGGAGGAGGGGGGTCGAGGAAGGCCAGGTCGCCGGGGTCGGCGCCCCAGACGGCGAGCTCAAGAGCCAGCCCGGCGAGATCCACGCTCGAGATCTCCGGATCGGGATGCGGCCGGCGGGCGGCGTGCTCCAGCTTCGACCAGAGGCGGTAGGCCACGCCCGGGCCGGTGCGCCCCGCCCTTCCCGCCCGCTGGTCAGCCGAGGCCCGGGAAATGGGGCCGGTGTGGAGCTTGGTCAGCCCGCTGCGGGGGTCGAAGCGGGGGGTGCGGGACTCGCCGGCATCGACGACCACCCGCACGCCTTCCACGGTGAGGCTGGTCTCGGCGATGTCGGTGGCCAGCACCACCCGCCGACGGCCCAGCGGTGACGGGGCCAGGGCCGCGTCCTGGGCCGCAGCGGACAGGGCGCCGAACAACGGCCGTACGTCGATGCCGGCGGGAAGGCCGCCGGCCGAGGTCAGCGACGCTTCCACCCGCCGGATGTCGCCGGCCCCGGGCAGGAAGGCCAGCACGTCGCCAGGCTCTTCGCGCACGGCCCGCCGGATCGCCGCCACTGTCGACGCATCGAGGCGCTCCTTGGGGCGCCGGGGCACCCACCGCACGTCCACCTCATGGGCCCGGCCCTCGCTCTCGACCACCGGGGCGCCGCCGAGCAGAGCCGCGACCTTGGCGGCCTCCAGGGTCGCCGACATGGCGAGAAGACGCAGGTCGGGCCGCAGGGCCGGACGGACGTCGAGCACGAGGGCCAGGGCCAGGTCGGCCTGCAGGTTGCGCTCGTGCAGCTCGTCGAAGACCACCAGGCCGACACCGGGTAGCAATGGATCGGTCTGCAGCCGCCGGGTCAGGATTCCCTCGGTCACCACCTCGATCCGGCTGCCCCGGCCCACCCGCCGCTCGTCGCGGGTGGTGAACCCCACCGTCGCCCCGACCTCCTCGCCGAGCAGGGCGGCCATCCGGCGCGACGCAGCGCGGGTTGCCAGCCGGCGCGGCTCGAGCACCACGATCCTCCGGCCGGCGAGCCAGGGCTCGTCCAGCAGTCGGAGGGGCACGATGGTGGTCTTGCCCGCCCCCGGAGGCGCTACGAGCACGGCCGAACCAGCGTCAGCCAGCGCCCGCCGCAGCGCGGGAACGCACTCCTCGACGGGTAGGCCACTGGGCGGGATGTCGACGGGCACGAACCCCAGTGTCGCAGCGGGGGGGGTATCCCTACGGTGGGGCACGGGCGAGCTGGACCCAGGCCGGCGATCAGCCCAGGTCGTCGGCGGTGAACAGCGAGATGAGATTCAGCCCTTCATCCGCGAGCTGATGGCCGCCGTTACTGCGGTCGATGACGCACAGCGCCCCGACCAACGATGCTCCGCGCTCCCGCAGGTCACGGGCGGACAGGACGACCTGGCCGCCCGTGGTGACGATGTCCTCGACGACGAGAACGCGCCGGCCGTCGATGTCGGCCCCCTCGGCGAGCTTCGCCGTCCCGTACTTCTTCGCTTCCTTGCGCACGAAGGACACCGGCAGGCCGGTGGCGAGGGACAGCGCGGTGGCGACGGGCACCCCACCCAGCTCGAGGCCGACCAGCACCTCGGTGTCGGCAGGAATGAGCGCGGTCGCGGCGTCGGCCACCGCGGCCAGCAGCACGGGGTCCGCCTCGAAGAGGTACTTGTCGAAGTACGTCGTCGAAACCTGCCCCGACCGCAGCGTGAACGTCCCGGCCAGCCGGCAGGCCTGTCCGACGCGGCGGGCCAAGTCGGCACGTTGGTCAGCCGTCAAGTCGCTCAGCCGTCAAGTCGCTCAGCCGAAGCCGACCCAGCCGTAGGTGCTGCACAGGCCGTAGGCGTTGATGAGCAAGAACGAAGCCACGATGAGCAGCACCACTCTGCGGCGCCAGCCCCGGAGGAGGCGGGCGGTGCCCATGGGGGCCGGCATGTACCAACCGGGGAGGAGCTCGCCCGTGCCGACGCCTGCCGTCGAGCCCAGGAGCTCGTTCAGGGGAACGGCATCGTCGGCCACGCCTGCGTCGGGGTCGGCGGCAAGCGCTTGTTCGGACAGCTCGTCGTCGGTGAGGGGGAAGTCGGCCGCTTCGAGATCCTCCACCTGCGAACTGGCCATGGCCGACGGTAGCTCCTGGTCACCACGTGCGGTATGGCAGGAACGTGCCGTATCGGACCCGGGGTGAGCTCAGCCAGCGCCCTCGCCGTCGGAATCCCGCACGCCGGCCACCGCCGCCCATAGATCGATGGCCGACGGCGGCCCGGTGAAGGACGTGCGGACCACGCCGTCGGCGTCGGCCACCAGCACGATCGGCACGGCATCGATGTGGTAGCGGCGGTGGAGGTCGGGGCGGGACGTGACCTCGGCCTCGTCAACTGCCACCGCCTCGCTGGCCAGCACCTGGGCCCGCTCGACGGCCTTGGCGCAGGAGTCACAGGTGGCGGAGGTGAACACCGCCACCAGCCAGGGCGCGTCCGGGCGAGCGAAGTCGGCCCGGTCGAGCTGGGCGGGGACGGCCCAGGCCCCCTGGGTGGGCGCCTCCGGGCGCCGGCGCTCCAAGACTGCGGCCACGATGACGGCCACCAGCACCACCGCAGCCGCGAGCAGGAATCGTTCCAAGACCCCAGTATCCCGCCCGCAGAGCGGAATCGGGTCGCCCGAGCTTTTCTCCCCGTCGGGGGATCGTTCCCGGCCCGGCCGGCGATTACCTCGGCACGATGCTGCGATGACCGCCTCCGCCCGTCGGGCTTACCGGGAGCCCGGTGACTCGGTCGGCCTGTACCTCCGCTCCGTCGGCTGCCACCCTCTCCTCGACAAGGCTCAGGAGACGGCGCTGGCCCAGGCCGTCGAGGCCGGGAACGCGGCACGAGCCGAGCTGGGCCGCCTGGCCGAGCAGGGGGACACGGTCGGCGGTCTCCAGGAGCAGCTCGAGCGCATCGCCAGCGCCGGCGCCCTGGCCAAGGCCCTCTTCGTCGAGTCCAACCTGCGCCTCGTCGTCGTGCTGGCTCAGCGATGCCACGCGTCGAACGTGCCGTTGGGCGACCTCATCCAGGAGGGCAACCTCGGCCTGATCAGGGCGGTCGAGAAGTTCGACTGGCGAACGGGCTGGAAGTTCTCCACCTACGCCAAGTGGTGGATCCGCCAGGCCATCAACGACGCCGTCGCCAGCCACAGCCGCACTATCCGCCTTCCGCCCCGCATCTGGGCCCAACTGCGCGAGCTGCGCACGGCATCGGCTGAGCTGGCCGCCGCGCACGGTCGGGTCGCGACCACCGTCGAGCTCGCCGAGCACCTTGGCGTGAGCACGACACGGGTCGAGGAGCTGCTGATGTGGTCGATGGTGCCGGGGTCGCTCTCGGAGCAGCTCGGTGGCGAAGGCGGCATGGAGGTCGGCGATCGGGTGGCCGACCCCGACGCCCACCTGCAGTTCGACGCCTCCGCCCGTCCCTCATGGCGCAGCGAGGTGGATCGCCTCTTCGAGGTGCTGGGCGAGCGCGAGCGGGAAGTGCTCCGGCTGCGGTTCGGCCTGGTCGGCGGCGAGGCCCTCAGCCTGGGGGAGACGGGCCGGCGGCTGGGTCTCACCGGTGAGCGGGTGCGGCAGATCCAGGTCGCCGCCCTGGCCAAGCTCCGAGAAGCGGCCTCGGACGAGACCCGCGACGACGTGCTCTTGTCGGCGTGACGGTCCGCACCGCCTGCAGACGTCGGGCGCGCCGTACCGCGTCGCCCCGGTTCTGTGGCGCTCGGAGAACGGCGGCCTGTAGCGTTATCCGCCTGATCGGGCCGAGCGCCACCAGCCCAGGGAGGGTCTACCTGCCGGTCGAACCTACGTTCGACACGTTGATGGCCGCGGCACGAGCTGGGCAGCCCCGGGCCTTCGAGCCGCTCTACCGCGCCCTGTCGCCGGCGGTCTCCCGGTACCTGTGGCTGAACGGCGCGGCCGACCCCGAGAGCCTGACCAACGAGGTGTTCCTCGGCGTCTTCACCGGGTTGGCGTCCTTCTCCGGCGGCGAAGCCGAGTTCCGTTCCTGGGTGTTCACCATCGCCCACCGCCGGGTGATCGACGACCGACGCCAGGCGGGGCGCCGGCCGCCCATCGCCGGCCTCCCGCCGGAATCTCTGGAGGGTCTCGCCGGCGGCGACGCCGAGAGCGACGCCATGGCCAGCATGGCCCTGGGCCGCATGCACGACGTCCTGGCCTGCCTCACCTCGGATCAGCGTCGGGTCCTGCTCCTTCGGCTGGTGGCCGACCTCACGGTCGACCAGGTGGCCGAGGCCACGGGGAAGACGGCGGCCGCGGTGAAGTCCCTTCAGCGCAAGGGGCTGGAGGGCATCCGGCGGCGCCTGGACCAGCAGAAGGTGGCATTGTGAGTGACACGGTGGGGGGCGTCGGCGACCGGGCCCGTCGGCCGGTGGAGGATTGCGAGATCGAGGTGCTCCTTGCCGGTGGCGGCGCAGTCCGCGAGGAGCTGGCGTCGGTGGATCGCTTCTTGGACGAGATCCGGGCGCCCTATCCGCGCTTCGATCCCCAGCCGTCCGTCGAGCTGGCGCGTCTGTTCTCCGAGGGCCCCGGCGACGCATTCGGGACGTCCCCGGTTGCCGGCACCCGCGACGAGGGCGCGGCGGCGTCGCGGCGATCGGCCTCGACCGGGAGGAAGCCGGGGCGTCGGCTGGCCAAGGTGGCCGTGGTCACCACCACCGCGGCGCTGGCCGTCACCCTCGCCGCTGCGGCTCAGGTGCTGCCCGGAACCGGGTCGAAGACCTCCCTCAGCGTCAGCGGCCCGGCCACCCCGGTTGTCCTCGGCGCCGACCAGAGCATCACCGTGCGTCCGTCCGACGTCCTGACCGTCCCCGGAGTGACGGTGCGACCGCGCCCCACATCGCCGCCTGGTACGACTGCGCCCGTCCGATCCGCGGCCCAGGCCGATCACGACGCGTTGGCCCCCGACGCCCTCGCCCGCCTGCCGCTCGAGATTCTCAAGACCCTCTCACCGGAGAACCTGGCCCGGCTCCCCGTGGAGGTGCTCAGAACTCTGCCCGGCGACGTGTTGGCCCGCCTGGCCCCCGATGTTCTCCGGACTCTTCCGGCCGACGTCCTGGCCAAGCTCCCGGCCGACGTCCTGAGAGCCGCCCCCGGCGACCTCCTGGCCCGCCTCTCCGTCGACACGCTGAGGACGCTCCCGGTCGAGACCCTGCTCCGGCTCCCCGCCGAGTCCGTCAAGGGCCTTCCCGGCGACCTGCTGGCCCTGTTCCCCCTCGACCTGCTGCGGGGGCTCCCGGGTGACGTGCAGAGCCGGCTTCCCGCCGACATCCTGCGGCTGGTGCAGGTGGGCCCGCCGGCGAATGTGGCGGCGTCGACCACGGTGGCTGTCCGCCCCTGACGTAGAGGGTTTCGCCGGCATCGTCCCCGGGTATACCGGCAGGCAAGAGGACAGTCGGGCCGCGCCGCGCGCCCCGACGGAAGGACCGGGTTGAAGGCTAGAACCCGAATCGGCGCTTCGGCGGCCTCGCTGCTGATGGCGGTGACGGCCACCGTGGTCGCCGTCCCGGCCCGGGCTGAAGGGCCAGTACCCGCCGGCTACCGGGTCGTGGCCCAGGAGAGGCTCGAGGCGGGGGTGCACCACCTCACCCTTCGCGGCGAGCAGCCGGGACAAAACGTCCATGTGGCCCGCCTGGCGCCGGGGGTGGCCAACCGCTTGCGCCCGGTCCTGTCGAGCGACGTGCTGACAGGGCCGTCCTCGGGCCCCGAGACGACAAGTTCGATGTGCGCCCGGGCCCGGTGCGTGGTGGCCGTGAACGGCGACTTCACCGGCCCCGGTGGCGCCCTCGTCGGGTCGATGATCTCCGCCGGCGAACTTGTGGCCACTCCCGGCATCCCCCACGTGCAGTTGAGCCTCGACGCTGCCGGCCGGGGGACGATTGGCGAAGGGCTCGACTTCCGCGTTCAGGTGGGCTCGCCCGGTGGGCAGGCGGTGAGCGCGTTCCGGGTCAACCGCCCGCTCATCGGTGATTCCGTCAATCTGTACTCGCGCAGGTGGGGGCCCTCGACGCTCACTGATACCGCCACGACCGAAGTGGTGCTCCAGTTGGACTCCGACCAGGTCCTGCCCCGGGGCACCACCCAGATTCGGGGTGCAACCCTGCGGTCGGGTGGCAACTCGCTCATCGGGCCGGGTCAGGTCGTGCTGTCCGGGCGGGGTGCGGGTGCGCAAGCCGTCGCTGCCTTCGCCCAGAGCGCGGCCCAGCGAGGCGGGTCGCTCCTCGTGCAGACCGCCGCCACCCAGTCGACAGGCGCGTCGCCGCACCTCCTCGACAACGGGCGTCCCGGTTATCCCGTCGCCGACCCGGACCCCTTCGTCCAGGGTCGCCATCCCCGGACCATGGTCGGGATCACCGCCGCCGGCGAGACCCTGCTGGTGACGGTCGACGGGCGCCAGAGCGGAAGTGCAGGCCTCACTCTCGCCGAGGCGACGAACCTCATGGCCGGGCTGGGCGCAGTTGACGCCGTCAACCTCGACGGCGGGGGCTCGACCACCTTCGTCACCGGAGGAACGGTCCGCAACCAGCCCAGCGACGGTGGCCAGAGGCGGGTCGTCTCCGCTCTCGTTTTGGTGCCCCCCGGGCAGGCCGCTCCGACGCCGGCTGGTCCGCCCGCGGCGCCGAGAACCGCTCCGACTGACCCGGCGTCGCTGCTGCCCGACCTGGTGAACGCCCTCCTGCAGCCGATCCTCAACCTTCTCGGCGGCCAGCCCCAGCCCGTGAGGTAGGCGCCGGCCCGGGCTTTACGGGCCGGTCTGGAAGTCCCAGCCGGCGGGAACGGCCGCCAGCGTGCCGGCGGAGTCCTTGGCCGAGGTGGCTGCGGCTCGAAGACGCCTTACGCCTTGTCCCGAGCGACGCCAGTGTCAGCGGCTCCGACAGTGGCCAAGGTGGGCAACGCGCAGGAGGCATGGTCGACCTGTGGATCGGACGGTCTTGCCGCAGCGGGCCGTCGAGCCACGTGGAGCCCTCGTTGCGGCGGGAGCATTGGGGACGGCACGAACTCGTTCTGGCTCGTCCACAACTCGGGGGCGGCCGGCTCCAGCGTCCAGGAGCCGATCAACATCAGCGGAGATTCGTGTGGCCAGCGCCTCGTGCGTCACCACTTCCGTGATGCCGCGCTCGATCTGCTCGCAGGCGTCCAGGGCGATCGTCATGGCAGTGTCGTAACCGAGGCCCCACCGCGACGCCTCGCTGGCGATGTCGTGGAGGGTGATCCGCTCAAATTCCCTCTGGCCGTTCACGGCCATGGCTGCGGTGCTCCGCAGCTTTGGCCACAGCGAGGTGGGAACGGTGTCGTACAGCGGTGCCAGCGTGATCCGGCCGCTGTCATCGTGCAGGAAAGAGATGTTCTTCCCATGCGCGTCAGCGTTGCCGATCACGCCGGTGAAGGTGACCGCGCGCGTCAACGACGCCAACTCCCTATCCCGGTCTGTAGCGTGGTCCTTGAGGAGCCCAGCGATCTGGGCCAATGACGGTCCGCCTGCGTCCTCGTACTTGGCTCGGCCGCGCTGGCCATGGGG